>JBJEKS010000140.1:0-2846 GCA_051878755.1 Bacteroides sp.
CCCCTCTCCTTAGGCAAGGAGAGGGGACGGGGAGAGGTTGTGAAGCCCGCGGCCACGCAAAAATATACATGTAAAATTCTGTTTTAGTGTAACAAAAACAGGATTTTATTCATTGTAAATTACTTGCAGCACCGTCTGCCCTACGGCTTGCAGGGTGGCTTTGTCTATCTGCTCCATCGTGTCACCCGTGGTGTGCCAGAAGTCGCCGAAGCCGCTGTCGCCCTTGGGGTCGTAGTTGATGATATCTACGCAAGGTATCTGACGTAGGTTGAAGACATAGACGTGGTCGTCGGTCACCTCGGTGCCTTCGCGCTTGGGGAAGTACTGGCCGTAACCCAGGCGGTGGGCAGCCTCCCAGATTTTCTTCATCTCCTTGCTGGCCGTGCGCTTGGTGAAGAGCTCCTGGTAGAAGGTGGCACCACGGCCACCCACCATGTCGAGCAGGATGCCGAAGCGGGCGTTGTAGTTATCTACATGGGGCATACGACCCCAGTACTGTGAACCCAGGCACCAGGTGTCCTCCTTGTAGGCACCGCGGTAGAAAGCAGGCGTGCCGTAGTCTTCGGCATCAAAGAAGATGATGTCTATGCCTATCGTGGGGGCCTGTTGCTGCAGTTGGCGGGCCACTTCGAGCAGCACGCCCACGCCACTGGCACCATCGTTCACGCCGAGGATGGGCGTGTGGTGCTTCTTCGGGTCAGGGTCGTAGTCGGCGTAGGGCCGGCTGTCCCAGTGGGCGCAGAGCATCACGCGCTTGCGGCTCTCGGGCAGGTAGGCCCCGATGATGTTGCGCGCCTTGAGCAGCGTGTTGTCGTAAGCCATCAGGTCGGCGTACTGGTTATAGACCTTTGCCCCGAAGCGTTCGAGCTGCGCGGCCAGGTAGTCGCCGCAGGCGCGGTGGGCAGCCGTGTTGGGCACGCGGGGACCGAAAGCGGCTTGTTGCTCGATGTAGCGGTAGGCGCTGTCGGCTTGGAAGGCGGGCACTTGCACCTGCGTGGCAGGGCGCTTCTCGTCCGTCTCGCCCACCGAGCGCTTATTGCTGCTGCAAGCCACCACAGCCACCAGCAGCACTGTCATCAGCGGTAGAAAGGAGATTCGTTTCATTGCACTTATACTTATATTATATTTGTTTCGCCTCGTCATCTGCTGTTGGCTTCGTCGGCTGATGCATGGTCAGTGTGGCCCCTTGGCGACCCACGGTAAGCTCTGCCTCGGCGCCGGCCAGCAGCGGCATGTTGCGCGTCACATGCCCCACGGGGAAGTCGAAGCAGACGGGGTAGTCGTACTCCTTCACCAGGTCGGCTATCGCACCATACAGCTCCTTACCCAGCTGCTTCCGCTCCTCGTACTCCGTGAATTGTCCCACGATGAGGCCCGAGAGCTGCTCCAGCACGCCTCCCAGTTTCAGGTTGTAGAGCATCCGCTCCACGCTGTGCGGCCGCTCGCCCACATCTTCTATAAAGAGGATGGTGCCCGGTGCGGGGATGTCCCAGGGTGTACCTCGCAAGCCGTAGAAAACGGCCAGGTTACCTCCGCGCAGGGTGCCGCCCGAGCTGCCCTTGCGGTTCAGCTTATGGGGTGCAGCGCTGTAGGACGCTACGGGGAGGCCGAAGAGCAGGTCGTGGAGTGCCTGAGTGGCTGGGTCGTCGGCCGGCTCCACGGTCAGGTGGCGCGCCATCGGGGCATGGAGTGACACGAACCCCTCATGTTGGAAGACGTTGTGGAGCGCCGTGATGTCGCTGAAGCCTATCAGCCACTTGGGGTGCTCGCGGAAGCGGGTGAAGTCCAGTTTCCCCACCAGGTGTACCGCTCCGTAGCCGCCTCGGCTGCAGAAGATGACCTTGGCCTTCTCATCGTCCAGAGCCGCCTGCAGGTCCTTCAGCCGTTGCTCGATGCTGCCTGCGTAGGTGCCGTGCGAGGAGAGCACATGGGGTGCGCGCTGCACGCGTAGCCCCCACGACTGCAGCCGCTTCTTGGCTCCCTGCACGAAGCTCTTGTCAATCTTGCTCGACGGCGAGAGAATGATCACCTCGTCGCCCTCCTCCACCAGCGGAGGAAATACCAATCTGTTGTTGCTGTCCATGCTTTTTTGCAAATTTGGCGCAAAGATAACCCTTTTGTCACATACTTTGTCCCTCTTTTTTGATTTTTTCGTTAACTCCTTTCTTGACAGCCCTTTATTAACGAAATTAATCCTTTTGTCGTGTCCCGTAGGGCAGAAAATTATTGTCCAAAAGGAATATAACGACAAAAAGATATTATTTTTAAGAAATTTAGCAGGTAGATATGCGCGTTAATCCAACTTTTTTTCCGATATTTGCTAAAAATCTATCGCTATGGCACCGATTACTAATTTTGACCAACTGACACAGCACCTCAAGGAGCACCATTCGCGCAAGCGGATTGCCGTGGTGTGTGCCGATGATGAACATACAGAGTATGCAATAGCCCGCGCCTTGGACGAGGGTATTGCCCGTTTTATCCTGGTGGGAGACAGCACGAAGCTAACCCCCTATCCGGCCCTGCGCCGCCACGCCGAGTTTGTGGAGACCATCCACGTGGAGCAACCCGACGAGGCCGCCCGCATCGCCGTCCGCCTGGTGCGTGAGGGCAAGGCCGACATCCTCATGAAGGGGATTATCAACACCGACAACCTGCTGCGCATCATCCTCGACAAGGAGCATGGCCTTCTGCCTCAGGGACGGGTGCTCACCCACCTGGCCATGGTGCAGATACCCTCCTATCCCAAGCTGCTCTTCTTCTCGGATGCGGCGGTCATCCCGCGCCCCACGTTGCAGCAACGTATCGAGATGATATGGTATGCCATCCGCGCCTGCCGCAGCTTC
>JBJEKS010000141.1:0-2845 GCA_051878755.1 Bacteroides sp.
TGAGCTGACCACCCTTGCCGTGGCTCAAGCTGGTCTCTACAAAGAGAATCTCACCCCCCACGGCCGTCCAGGCCAATCCCGTCACCACACCGGCATAGTCGTTGCCTTGATACTTGTCGCGGCTGAACTCCTTCACGCCGAGGAACTCGGTGAGGTTGTCTGGTGTCACCTCCATATACATTATCTCCGGGAAGCGTGCCATCCGAACGGCCACCTTGCGCATCACCTTGCTCAGCTTTTTCTCCAGCTCGCGCACACCGCTCTCACGGGTATAGTTCTCCACAATCTGTTCAATGGCCTTTTTGGAGATTTTCAGTTTGTTCTTTCCGATGCCGTTCGTCTCCATCTCCTTGGGAATCAAGTGGCGACGAGCTATCTCCACTTTCTCCTCGGTGACGTAGCCGCTCACCTCAATCAGCTCCATGCGGTCAAGCAGCGGCGTGGGTATGTCGGCCAGGTTGTTGGCCGTAGCGATGAACATCACCTTCGAGAGGTCGAAGTCCACGTCGAGGTAGTTGTCGTGGAAAGCCTGGTTCTGCTCCGGGTCGAGCACCTCCAGCAGGGCAGCACTCGGGTCACCGTTGTTGCTGATGCCCAGTTTGTCTATCTCGTCGAGCACAAAGACGGGGTTTGCCGATTCAGCCCTCATCAATCCCTTGATGATACGCCCAGGCATGGCACCGATGTAGGTGCGTCGATGACCACGGATTTCCGCTTCATCGTGTACACCACCCAGCGATACCCTCACATAGTGCCTCCTCAGCGCCTCGGCGATGGAACGTCCGAGGGAGGTCTTACCCACACCCGGAGGGCCATAGAGGCAGAGGATGGGCGACTTCATGTCGTTCTTCAGCTTCAGCACGGCCAGCTGCTCCAGGATGCGCTCCTTCACCTTCTCCAGGCCGTAGTGGTCGCGGTTGAGCACCTTCTCGGCATTGGCAAGGTTATGGTTATCACGCGTATAACTCCTCCAAGGCAAGGAGAGCAATGTATTGAGGTAGTTGAGCTGCAAGCTGTAGTCAGACATCTGGGGATTCATCCGCTCCAGCTTCTGGACTTCATCATCAAAATGAACGGCCGCATCCGCAGTCCATTTCATCTCGAGTGCTTTTTTCCTTAACTCCTTGACGACGAGGTTCTGCTGACCACCGCCCAGCTCGTCCTGTATCGTCTTGATCTGCTGCTGCAGGAAATACTCGCGTTGCTGCTTGTCGATGTCCTCGCGCGTACGATTCTGAATGGAGCGCTTGAGCTCGTGGTAGTGAATCTCGCGGTTGAGCAGCTTCACCAGTTCGAGGAAGCGGTTCTCAATCGAGGGGCAGCGCAGCAGTTCATCCTTGAAGTTGCGGTGGATATTGAGGTTCGTACAGGTATAATTGATGGCCAGCTCGGGGTCGTTGAGGTTACGGATGGCGAAAGCCAGCTCCTGCGGCATGTCGATGGACATGAAGTAGCGGGCCACGGTCTCACGCAGCGTGCCGAGCATCACGTCACCCTCCATCTTGTCGTTGGCATCGGGCACTTCGGGGTTCAGCTCGATTTTGCCTTGCAGGTAGGGCCTTGACTTACTGATTTCCTTGAGTTTAGCGCGTTCCAGTCCCTTGAGCAGCACCGTCGTGGTGCCATCGGGCAGGTCGATGACGCGCACTACGCGAGCTGCCACGCCAAAGGTACAGAGGTCCTCAAATCCCGGCTCCTCCACCTCGGCTGAACTTTGACAGAAGGCTCCTATCAGCAAACCTTTCCGCTCGGCCGCGCGTATCAGCTTCAGCGAGGAGTCACGCCCCACGATAATCGGGGCAATCACTTTAGGAAAAAGCACCATGTTACGCAAAGGCAGGATAGGAATCTGATTATCCGCCTCCTCCTGGTTGATGGAGTAGTCGAGAGGAATTTCCAAATCGGTTATTAAGGAAAATCCCTTGGAGCCTGGGGTACCCTCACTCATGATGTACATTTCGTCGTCTATACCAAATAAATTTCTCATTATCAATATCGTATTCTCTTTTTATCAAGTGATAATTAAACCTATACCGCTTGGTATGGCACATAAATGGTTGCAAATTTAGATATTTTCTTTGGATTTATAAAATTCCTTGCCTCTTTTTGCTTACTTTTGCATCGCAAAAAGTATAATTCAATAAAAAAGCAACAGATGGCAACAGGCTATTTCCGATTCAAACAATTCACCGTATGGCACGACCAGTGTGCCATGAAGGTAGGTACCGATGGCGTGCTCCTAGGTGCCTGGGCCAGCGTGAGAGGAGCAAGACGCATCCTCGACGTTGGTACCGGCAGCGGCGTGATTGCACTTCAGATGGCACAACGGGCTCCAGAGGCTCATATCGTGGCCGTGGAGATTGACCCAGAGGCTGCACAGCAGGCTGCCAGCAACGTGGCTGCCTCCCCTTGGGCCGACCGCATAGAGGTGGTCTGCACAGACTTTGCTCAGTTTACGACGGACGAACCTTTTGACCTGATTATCTCCAATCCCCCCTATTTCGTAAACGCACTGCAAAACCCTGATGCCCAGCGTGCCATGGCCCGCCATACGGACTCACTCTCTTACAACGTGCTTTGCAAGCGAGTCAGCGAACTGCTTGCCCCATCGGGACAGTTCACCTTGATAACTCCTGTAGAGCAGCTTAAGGAACTGACCGAAGCCGCTGAGGAGCATGGCCTGGGGCTGAAAGTCATGACACGTGTCTTCACCAAACCTAATCAATGCAAACGGCTGATACTCTCTTATTTACATCTACCTAAAGAGGGGTATCTCCCGAAGTATGTGGAGGACCAGATCTGCATCCAGGACGAGCAGGGCAACTACACCGAACCATACCGCCAA
>JBJEKS010000142.1:0-2840 GCA_051878755.1 Bacteroides sp.
TCGACGATGAAGTCGGGGGTGGCAAAATCCATGTCGGCCACCCAGAGCGGCGTGAGGTCGGGACGTCCGTAGCGCACCTGAAGCGCATCGCACTTCAGGGCACCCGTGCCACGCCGGTTGATGAGTTGATCGAAATTGTAAGTCATATCTTTCTGGTAATAAATTAATGGATAGCTTGATGTAACGTGAGTTGCGGGAAGGGGAAACCGATGCCCTCGCGGTTGAAGGTCTCGTAGATGGCCTTGTTCATGTCGAAATAGACACCCCAGTAGTCGGCTGCATCGACCCACACGCGGATAACGACGTTCACGCTGCTGCTATCCAAAGCATGAAGCGCCACGAAGGGCTCGGGTGCGGGCAGGATACGTTTATCAGCAGCTATCAGGGCGTTGATGACCTGCTCAACCTTGGCCATCTGCTCGCCATACTCCACGCCGATAATCCACTCCACACGACGTGTAGCTTGACGGCTGTAGTTCACCACCGTACCGCTGCTCAGCGAGCCGTTGGGGATGTAAATCATCTTGTTGTCGGCCGTCAGGAGGATGGTATGGAAAATCTGAATCTCGTTGACCGTGCCGATGACACCCTGGCTTTCAATCAAGTCACCCACCTTGTAGGGGCGCAGCAGGAGCACGATGAGTCCTCCGGCAAAGTTCTGCAGGTTGCCCGATAGCGCCATGCCGACAGCCACACCAGCCGAAGCCAGCAAGGCGGCAAACGAGGTGGTTTCCACGCCGAGCTTGCTCACCACGGCGATAATCAGAAGAACGGTCAGCAGGATGTTCACCAAGCTGCGCACGAAGCTCTGCACGCTAGGGTCGAAGTGACGGCGAACCATGATTTTGGCCACCAGACGATTGAGGAATGAGATGAGGAAACGGCCGATGACGAAAATCAACGCCGCGCCTATCAGACGCCCACCGGCACTCACGCCCCAGTCAATCAGCGTCTGAAGGAAATGTTGTAATTGGTCAAGCCCCTCGGCTTGAGCGGCAGCTGCAGCTGCCAGAAGAATCAAATGATGCATAGCTATTATGGTTGTTGTATATAAGATTATTATCGTTGTATGTGAGATTATTATCGTTGCATTTAAGCATTGTCAAAGTCAACGTCCATAGGCGCGCCGCAGGGCGTTGTCGTGCAGTGGGCGCGTATAGAAGAGGAGGTCCCAATGATGGAGGCAGTCGGGATGGATGTTGGCCGAGGAATAGATGGGATTCTCCTTCATCCAGGTATGGAAGGGGGTGGGGTCGGTGGCCGACACCATCAACACCTGACGCTGTTCATCCACACGCACCGTGAGCTGTTGCCCGTCGTAGGTCATCGTGGCCGGGGTAGCATCGGTGCGCCAGTTGAGCGGGTTGATGCAGGTGGCAGGATGAGCCGAGACGAAGGGCCAGATGCCGTCGGGCGAGAGCACCGAGTTGAACGAGACGGCCACTTGCGTATCCTCTTCGCCCTTTGCCGCACGGATATAGGGAGAGCGGAGATCATCGGCCGTCAGCTCAAAGCCAATCACATAAGCCGCCACCATCCGTTTGAACCACTCGGGCCTCATCTGCCGCAGCAGCTCCACCACCATCTCCGCTCCCTGGCTGAAGCCAGCCAGGATAAAGCGACGTCCACCGTTCAGCTGCTCCATGTAGTAACTGAAAGCCTCCGTCACCTCGCTCCTCACCTCCTTGCGCACCGCAGCGAACAGCTCGGGGTAGCTGACAAACGACTCGAAGGTATATTGGTGGTAATAGGGCGAGAAGTAGTTGAAGTCATCGTAGAACATCTGCTTCATGACGTAAGCCATCTCCTCCTCCATGGCGGCACGGTCGTCGGCCGTAAGCAGCGAGCGGAGGCTCAGGTTACCCTCCGCATCCTCAGCATAAGCCACCTCGGTGGATACCACATAGAAGACATCGACAAGCGTCTCATCAACAGGCTTATCGTGCTGATACCAAGCGGTTTCATCGCTCCATCTTGCGCTGCCATCCGGATGGCCAGCTTCTTTGTGGCTACAGCCGGCGAGCATCAACAGCGGGAGGATAAAGAGGCACATCGCTTGACGGCACAGCGCGGAATAAATCTTTTCTCGGAACATTCTATTCATGGGCAAAGTATAATCATTATCGGCGTACAAGAAAAATGCCTCAAAATCTATTGATTAAGAGGCATTCAGTGTACCCAGACCCGGGGTCGAACCGGGATGGAAGTGAATCCACTGGTGTTTGAGACCAGCGCGTCTACCGATTCCGCCATCTGGGCATGGCTTTTGGGCTTTTTGCGGTGCAAAGGTACGCATATTTTTCAAAACAGCAAGTATTTTTGCGAAAAAATCGCTGAAAAGCGAAAAAACATCGCTTTTCGTTTCGTGTATCGGATATTCTTCGTAAATTAGCCCCAAATTCATAGATGAATGAGATAATACATAGTATATATATTGTAAATTAAAACAGCTACAACCGTATGAACGAAACAAACCATAACTACTGCGTCATCATGGGTGGCGGCATTGGAAGCCGTTTCTGGCCCTTCAGCCGCAAAGACCTGCCCAAGCAATTCCTCGACTTCTTCGGCACGGGACGCTCTCTGCTGCAGCAGACCTTCGACCGATTCAGTAAGGTGATACCTGCTGAGCATATCCTCATCGTAACCAACGCCATGTATGCCGACCTGGTGAAGGAGCAGCTGCCCGAGATAGGCGATGAGCAGATTCTGCTGGAGCCTTGCCGGCGCAATACGGCTCCCTGCATTGCCTGGGCATCCTACCACATCCGTGCGCTCGACCCCGAAGCCAACATCGTGGTGGCTCCCTCCGACCACCTCATCCTCAAGGAGGAGGAGTT
>JBJEKS010000143.1:0-2837 GCA_051878755.1 Bacteroides sp.
CTACAAACGACCTGGATATTGTCACGCTGCAGGTGCTGGAGGAGTATCTGCGCAATTTCAAGGGGTGTGTCATCGTGGTGAGCCACGACCGCTACTTCATGGATAAGGTGGTGGATCATCTGCTGGTGTTCAACGGCAGCGGCGACATACGCGACTTCCCCGGCAACTACACGCAGTATCGCGACTGGAAGCTGGAGCGCAAGGCCATGGAGCGCGAGAAGGAGAAGCAGGCGCAGCGGGCGGCGGAGGAGAAGAGTGGAAAGGTGCGACTCAACGACCGTCGCAGGCTCTCCTTCAACGAGCGGCGTGAGATGGAGCAACTCGAAAAGGAGGTGGCCCTGTTGGAAGAGGAGAAGCGCACCATTGAGGAGCAGCTCTGCAGCGGCACCCTCTCCGTAGAGGAGCTGACGGAGAAGTCGAAGCGCCTCCCCCTGCTGAATGACGAACTGGATAATAAGACCATGAGATGGCTGGAACTGAGCGAGATAGAAGGATGAACAGGACTAATTACCACACCCATACGCTCTTTTGCGATGGCCGGGCGTCGATGGATGACTTTCTGCGCTTTGCCGTGGCCGAGCGCTTCACGTCGTTCGGTTTCTCTTCGCATGCGCCGCTGCCGTTTGCCACGGCATGGACCATGGAGTGGGACCGCATGAACGACTACCTGGAGGAGTTTCAGCGGATGAAGCTCCGCTATCAGGGACGACTGGAACTCTGTATAGGCCTGGAGATTGATTACCTCGATGCGCAGAGCAATCCCTCCATCGACCGTTTTCAGCAGTTGCCCTTAGATTACCGCATAGGTTCTGTTCATATGCTCGCAGATTCGTTGGGGAATCTTGTAGATATTGACTGTCCTCCTCAGCAGTTCCGCCGGTTGGTGGATGAGCACTTCGGGGGCGATGTGGTGGAGGTGGTGTGTCGCTATTACCGTCAGTTGAACGCCATGCTCGATGCCGGGGGCTTTGATATCGTGGGCCATCCCGACAAGATGCACTACAATGCCTCGTGCTATCATCCCGGGTTGCTCGACGAGCCTTGGTATGACGAGATGGTGCGCAGCTCCCTGGCTCGCATCGTGCAGAAAGGGTACATCGTTGAGGTCAACACCAAGGCTTATGACGAGACCCACACCTTCTTTCCCAACGAACGCTACTATACCTATTTATATAATATAGGAGCCAGGGTGCAGGTCAACAGTGATGCCCACTATCCCGACAAGATATCCGCCGGCCGCGAAACCGCCTTGCAAAGCCTGTGGAATGCAGGCTTCCGCTCGCTGACGGAGTGGCACGACGGGAAATGGCAGCAGATGCCGCTCTCCGGCCCAATCGCCAGCTTGGCTGAAAAGGAATAAAAAACGGTAATTTTGTAACTTTTTTAGGTAAAAAGCTTTGCCATTAGAGAAATTGTCCTTACTTTTGCGCCGTATTTGTGCTATAAAGCATGAATTTTTAATGGATTAAATGATAAGGTATAACGACCCAGGAATGAATAAGTTGCTGACTACTAAAGGAATAGCTTTGATGCTGCTCTTGCTTTTTGCGCCCTTGCGTATGGCTTTGCTGTGGGCGCAATCGGGAGAGCAGACCGTGAAGCATTTGGTGGAGATGGGCTTTGAGAACGTGGGGTGGACGGAAGATGCTGAGGAACGTGTCTATGTACTTCAGAATTCTGCCTATCGTCTGCAGGGGGTCGGCATTGGAAAGGCTGTTGATGTGATTCAGAAAGAGGGTTTGCCCGAATCAAAGAAGTGTCGCATCGTAGTTCTCGATAATAATATACCGGAGATTTCGCTAAGTTACAGCCCGATAGTAGGCGATAGCGTACCTCAAGCCGAGCGTCGTGACTGGAACGTGAGCTACGAAGTGGATGATGCATGGAAGAAGTTGCGTGGTGTGGTGAAATCGAATAGATCTTTGTTCAAAGTTGACGTGGTGGTATATCCTCGCTTGATGTTTCAGAACTACAAGCTGTCGAAGATGTATGACTATGTGTTCAATCTCTCTCCGGCCATTGAGGTTTCTTTTTGGCAGGGGATGAAGTTTACTGGTCAGATTATCTTCCCCGTGCAAAACGACTATTATGGTAGATTGTATGGACAAGTACGACCGGGCTTTTTGACGTTGTCGCAAGTGGTTCGTCTTCCCCATAATATTTTTCTTAAGGGCGTAGCAGGCTTCTTTGAAGATCAACGCGCGGGATTTGAACTGCAGGCTAAATATGTGCTTCCTGATGAACATTTTTGGCTGACTGCTCGTTTAGGTTATACACGCAAAGGCTATTGGGATCATTGGTCTTATTACCATGGTGTGAAATGGACAACGAACGGTCATGTAGGTGTTCATTATTATTGGCCACAGTTTAATACCCAGTTCTCCCTTAAGGGTGAACGCTACTTAATGGATGATTACGGAATGGGCTTTGAAATGTATCGTCATTTCCGTCATGCATCAATTGGATTTTATGCGATGAAGGTGTTTGGAAAGGATGATGCAGCCAATAATGGCTTCAATGGTGGCTTTACATTCCAAATAGCCATACCACCTTATAAGTATAAAAGGAAAGGCTATATTCCAAGAGTTGTTGGAGGTGAATTCGGAATTCGCTACAATGCTGGTAATGAAAAGCAGTATGGTGATTGGTATCGTACGAGTCCAGATGACAACTACTTGAAGGAAAATAGTTTTAACCCATATTTTATTAAATCGGAATTGTTAAATTTTTAATTATTAATTTGAGATGAAAATGAAAAGTGTTTTCTTTGGTTTCAGTGCCAAGATGGCATTGGCCGTGTTAGCAGTAGGTGCATTGACTAGCTGCTATGAGAAAGA
>JBJEKS010000144.1:0-16025 GCA_051878755.1 Bacteroides sp.
TTTGCTTTACTAGTTCCTATACAGGTGGCGAGCTCCTCTTCATTGGCCTCCTTGATGCGTTTCAGGCTTTTGAATGTCTTGAGCAGTATCTCCTTGCTTTTGGCTCCGATTCCCTTGATTTCATCGAGCTCAGAGGCCGTCTGCCGTTTACTTCGTTTGTCGCGATGGAAGGTGATGGCGTAGCGGTGCACCTCGTCTTGAATCCGCGTCAAGAGATGGAACAGGGGACTTGTCTGCTTCATGCCTACGCTAACCGGGGGATTACCGAAGAGCAACTCGTTTGTGCGGTGCCGGTTGTCTTTAGCCAATCCTGCCACGGGTATCTGTAGTTGCAGTTCGTCAAGCACCTCCTGCACGGCGCTCATTTGTCCCTTTCCACCGTCTGTAATGATGAGGTCGGGCAGGGGAGTACCTTCATCCATGGCTCGCTTATACCGACGGTAAACCACCTCTCTCATCGAGGCATAATCGTCGGGTCCAACTACACTCTTGATGTTATACTTCCGGTAATCTGCTTTGCTCGGCTTTCCCTTCACAAAGACCACGCATCCCGCCACGGCATCGCTACCCTGTATATTGGAGTTGTCGAAGCACTCTATTCGTATGGGCAGCTTGTCGAGATGGAGTTGATCTTGTATCTCCTTTAGCAGTCGTACGCTGCGTTGCTCTGGATTGAGCTTCTCCGCTTGCTTTAGACGGTCAGCCTTGTATTGCTTCACGTTGAGCTGTGAAAGCTCCAGCAATGTCTTCTTATCGCCCCTAACAGGGATTGTAAATGTCACGTTCTTCAGCTCCAAATCCAGTTCGAACGGTATTATAATCTCTTTCGAACAGCTCTTGTAGCGCTCTCTCATCTCCACGATACCGAGAGAGAGAAGTTCCTCTTTGCTCTCGTCGAGCCGTTTCTTGTATTCAAACGTGAAGGCCTGGTTGATGGCTCCATTCGTCACGTGCATGTAGTTGATAAAAGCTACCTTTTCATCGAGGTCTTCTTCAATGGAGAAGACATCAATATTGTGGAGTATATGGCTCACTACCTCCGACTTCGATTGGTAGTTCTCCAGGAGTAGGTATTTCTGCTTCACCTGTTCCGCCTCTTCAAAGCGCATCTCTTCTGCCAACGACTGCATCTCTTGATAGAGCTTTTTGCTCAATTCGCGGGTGTTTCCTTTGAGGATTTCCTTGATTTCATCGATGTTTTTCCGATACGCTTCCTCGCTGATTTTTCCTACGCAAGGACCTGCGCAGTTCTTGATATGGTACTTCAGACAGACGTTGTATTTGCCTGCTTTAATCTGTTCCGGACTCAGATTTAGCGCGCAAGTACGAAGTGGATAGAGGTGGAAGATGAGGTCAAGTACCCCATACATGGTAGGTACGTGGCTGTATGGACCAAAGTAGAGTGAACCGTTGCGAATGATTCGTCTGGTCTTCATTACGCGCGGGAAGTGCTCATTGGGTATGCAGATGCTCGGGTAGGTCTTGTCATCTTTGAGTAAGACGTTATAACGAGGCTTGTATTTCTTGATGAGGTTGTTTTCCAGCAACAGGGCATCCTCTTCCGTTTTCACCACGATATAACGAATGTCGGCAATCTTGCTCACTAATATCCTTGTCTTACCCGATTCGTGCTCGCGATTGAAGTATGACGATACTCTACGCTTCAGGTTTTTCGCCTTTCCAACGTAGATTATCGTTCCCTCCGTGTTCAAGTATTGGTATATTCCCGGGCTGTCGGGAAGGTTCTGCACAATACCTTTCAGGTAGGGGTTTGCTTTCAGCTCTTCCATCCTTCTATCCACCTATCGACTTACAGAGATAATACAGATTCCACCTCAATATCTTCGGTGAATAGGGCCTTCCCGTTCAATTCCTTCAATTCGATGATAAAGTTAGCCATCACCTTCTGGGGTTTGAGCTGCTTCACCAGATTGCATGCGGCCAACATGGTGCCGCCCGTTGCCAACAGATCGTCGTGAATCAATACCACATCATTCTCGTCGATTGCATCCTTGTGCATCTGTATGGTATCTGTGCCGTATTCCTTTGTATAGCTCTCCTCGATAGTGTCAGCAGGCAGCTTTCCCGGTTTGCGAATAGGGACGAAGCCCGCTCCTAGGCGAGCGGCTAGCATTGGTCCCATGATGAAACCGCGGCTCTCTATTCCTACAACCTTAGTAATGCCTTTGTCCTTGTACATTTCGTAAAGGATGTCGCTGAGCTCTTTTAGCGCCTCGCTGTTTTTAAATAGGGTGGTCACGTCGTAAAAAAGGATTCCGGGTATAGGGAAATCAGGAATCTGACGAATGCTTTTGATTAATGTCTCTTTGCTCATAATCAGTTCTTTCTATTGAGTTATATAAATCTTTTGTTTCACGTGGAACATGCCTCTCTTTATCTTCCGCAGAGCACCAGGAGAACGTTGATGTCACTTGGGGATACTCCTGGGATGCGGCTGGCTTGTGCGATGGTCTCGGGGTCTATCTTGGTCAATTTCTGACGAGCCTCTGTTGAGAGGGATTGCAGCGAGCTGTAGTCAAACTTGCCTTTGATTTTGATGCTTTCCAGTCGTGCCAGTTTGTCGGCTATCATCCGCTCGCGCTGGATGTAGCCGCTGTACTTTATCTGGATTTCGGCAGCTTCGATAATCTCCTCGCGTCGTTCTTCAATACCGTCTAGCTCGCGCTTGAGTGCGTCGATGTGTTCGGCCATATTTTGCAAGGTGAGCTGTGGACGGTTGATGAGGTCCACGAGCTTGCAGCCGTGGCGTAGTGGGGTAGTGCCGAGTGCTTCGAGAGCCGGATTGATGAGTGCGGCTTTGATGGAGAACTCCTGGCAGAAGGTGATGATGCGCTGTACGGCTTCGCGCTTCTTGCAGAGCAACGCGTAGCGATCGGGCTTGACCAATCCGATATGGTAGGCCCGTTCGGTGAGCCGCATATCTGCATCGTCCATGCGGAGCAGGATGCGGTATTCTGCGCGCGAGGTGAACATACGGTAAGGCTCATCTACGCCTTTAGTGACCAAATCGTCGATTAATACGCCGATATAGGCCTCATCGCGTGCCAAGGTGAAGGGCTCTCCGCCATGACAATTGATGTGGGCGTTGATGCCGGCTATGATGCCTTGGCCAGCTGCCTCCTCGTAGCCAGTGGTTCCATTGACCTGTCCGGCAAAGAAGAGGTTCTTTACCTTCTTTGTCTCCAGCGTATGGGTGAGCTGTGTGGGGTCAAAGTAGTCGTATTCGATGGCATACCCGGGGCGATAGATGACCATGTCGCGGAAAGCGGGAATCTTCTTGAGTGCCTCAATCTGTATCTCCATGGGGAGGGAGGAGGAGAAGCCGTTCAGGTAGAGCTCACGTGTGGTCTCTCCCTCTGGCTCGAGGAAGAGCTGATGCTGACCTTTGTCGGGGAAGGTGACTATTTTCGTCTCGATACTGGGGCAATAGCGCGGGCCGATACTCTGGATTTGTCCGTTGTAAAGGGGTGATTCCGGCAATCCTCGGCGTAGGATTTCGTGTGTCTCTTCGTTGGTGAAGCAGGTCCAGCAGGGCAGTTGCTTGAGCGTGCGCTGTGGGGTATCCATGAAGGAGAACTTATGGAAATCCTGTTCGCCATCCTGTATCTCCATCTCCTCGTAATGCACGCTACGGCCATCGATGCGTACGGGGGTTCCCGTCTTCATACGACCGTAGGTAATGCCGCAGGCTGCGATGGATTCGGTCAATTCGTAGGAGGCAGGCTCGGCCATGCGTCCGCCGGGGAGCATGGTACGGCCCACGTGCATCAAGCCGTTGAGGAAGGTGCCTGCGGTGAGTACGACACACTTTGCGCGGAAAGTCACGCCCCATACCGTCTCCACTCCGGCTACCTCTCCGTTGCTGACGAGCAGCCGGCGCACGGTATCTTGCCAGATATGCAGGTTGGGGATATTCTCCAGAATCTCGCGCCAGGCCCAGATAAACTTGCCACGGTCGCATTGGGCGCGCGGGCTCCACATGGCCGGACCTTTCGAGCGGTTGAGCAGCCGGAACTGGATGGCCGTACGGTCGGTCACCAATCCCATAAATCCGCCCAGAGCATCTATTTCGCGTACGATTTGGCCTTTGGCAATACCGCCCACGGCAGGGTTGCAGCTCATCTGAGCAATTTTGTTCATATCCATGGTGATGAGACAGGTCTTCGAGCCGAGATTAGCGGCCGCTGCTGCGGCCTCACATCCGGCGTGTCCACCACCAATCACAATGACATCGTAGTTAAATTCCATCCTAACATCCATTAATTCGGATGCAAAGATAGTGCAAGCCGAGCGAAAAAACAACAACCGTACAGGATTGTTTTTTCGAGGCGTAGCCTATTTTATCCAGAGCAACTCTACTGTAAGTTCGCTGTTGCTTCAATTAGCCTCTAATTGCTCTATGCTGTTGATAACCCATCCGGAGCAGTTCTGGAGCTTGACCAATTACCTCGTTGTACAGCAAAACTGAGCGCTGCTGCTCCTGCTGGGTGTCTCTTTCCTTGTTTTCAATGCTACAGATTAGGGATGAAAACAACCGCCTTTACGCTTCGTTGGTAGCTGCAAAGGTATCGCGATACTCTTTGGGTGTCTTGCCATACAGCTCGTGGAAAGAGCGCGAGAAGTAGGACTTGTTGTTGAATCCCACCATGTAGAGCACCTCGGAGACGGAGAACCTGCCTTGTTGCAACAGGAAAGCGGCTTTCTTGAGCCGAACCTGCTTGATGTACTCTACCGTGGTAAGTCCGGTCAGGGACTTCAGACGGCGGTAGATTTGCTTGGTGCCGATGCCCGACAGCTGGGAGAGCCGGCTGACGTTGAATGTTTCGTTCTGCAGGTTGTCCTCTATGAGTTGGTGGACGAGTGCCAGGAACTTTTCATCGGGGTTTTCGCCCGTGGAGGTATCGACATGTTCGGTTATCATCCGCTGGCGCTCCTTTTGGTTTTGCCGTGTCTGGGATTGCAGCAGCTGGTGGATGCGCGACAGGAGCAGCTGGATGTCGAAAGGTTTGTAGATGAAGGCCTCGGTGCCCAGCTCGATGGCTGTCTGCTCGGATAGATGGTTCTCGTCGGCCGAAAGCACAATGACTGGGATGTGCGAGGTATAGACGTTCTGCTTGAGTCGCTTGATGAAGTCGATGCCGTTCATAACGGGCATGACGAGGTCGGTGATGATGAGGTCTGGCCGGTGGGAGAGGGCATAGTCAAATCCAGTCTGGCCGTTGTGGCACATGTGGCAGGTGTAGCGCGATGCCAGGTTGCCGTGCAGGTAGTTGGCAGTCTCCATGTCGTCATCCACAATCAGCAGCCGGGCAGAGATGGCGGACGGCTTTTCCTCTTTCTGCTCCTCGACCTCGGCAGTGTTCTCCTCGAGGGGCAGCGTGACGGTGAAGCGGCTACCCTGGCCGGCCGAGGAGCAGAGCCGGATATGGCCCCGGAGCGACTCGATGTACTCCTTGACGGTGGAGAGTCCGATACCGGTGCCATCGGGGTAGATGGACTGCGACCTGGGCGAGCGGTAGTAGCGACGGAATACGAGTTCCTGCTCTTGGGGCGGAATGCCTATGCCGGTGTCTTCCACGGTGAGCACCGCCCAAGCGCCATCCTCGGCAAGGGTCAGGGTGATGCTTCCACCCTCGGGGGGTGTATTGCAACGCATTGGACAAGAGGTTCTGCACGATGGACTCCACTTTGAATACGTCGGCCTGTATGACGAGTGACGGGCACGAGGTGTGCATCGCGAGCGACTGCCGGTGCATGTCTGCCTGTGGGGAGAGGCGTTGCACGATGCCGTGTATCAGTTCTACCAGTTCGATGCGGCTGTAGTGGAGCAGGTGTCCGTTGTTCGCGTCGGGTTGCAGGGACTGACGGATGGTGTTGATGATGCGGATGGTGGTGTGGTAGATGGTCTGTGCCTGCTGCAGGTTATCGCCCTTGACGGCCTGCAGCAACCGGCTCGAAGAGGAGAGAATCAGCGTGAGCGGCGACTTGAGGTCGTGAGACACCTGTGCCATGTAGTCTATCTTGCTTTGGGCGCTCTCCAGCGCATGCTGCCGCTCCATGCGTGCCAGCTTCAGCTTCTGCTGCAGGATGGTGGAGATGTAGAGCAGACGCAGGAAGCAGACAAGTGCGGCGAGGTAGAACAACTTCATCCACCAGCTGGCATACCAGGGCGCTGCAATGTGGATGGCAAGCCGCTTGACCACCTCCTTCGTGCCATACCGGCGCAGCAGCAGCTCGTAGTGGCCGTAGGCGAGGTTGCGGTAGGATATGGGCTGGCTCAGCCGGTTGAGCGTGGTCCAGTGTTTGTCCAGCCCCTTCAGTTGGTATTCATAGATTTCTTCGGTCATGGCCAGTGTAGGGGTGGAACGGGCCACGCGGATATCGAGGTCGTGCACATGATGGCTCAGCGAGAGTGTCTGCGTATAGTTCAGGTCCTCCTTCAGGAAAGTCTTGTCGGGATAATCTATACCCGGAAAGATGGATTCGCCGCCTATCATCAGCTGGGTGAAGATGAGTTGTCCGAACCGGTGTTCCCGGAATGCAGTGGTGTCGGCCGAGATGACGAAGTCGTTGCCTGCCGCATAAATCATGGAGCCGTCGAGTAGTGCACATCGGTAGGTTTGTTCGTTGGTCAGCACACTGGAGGTCTTTCCCTGTTTCTTGGGAAAGAGTAGGTTTTTGTCGCCTGCGGCACAGAGGATGGTCGCTCCAGCATCCAGCAGCGGTTGGCAGATTTCGTCCTTCGACAGTTCTTGGTCGGTAATCCACCGGGCCGACTCTCTTTTCGTATCGACGAACATGATGCCGCCATAGCTTCCTACCCAAAGGTTTCCTTCGTGGTCTTGTATGGCATTCTGATACTGGTAGGCGTTGCCCAGACTGGGAATGGAGAGTCTGCAGCGTATCTGCAAGTCGGGAGATATGGAGAAGACACCTTCGCGGAAGGAGGTGATCCAGGCATTGTCGTCAGCATCGAAATAGATGCTGTTGGTGATGCTCAGTTCGGGAGGCATCAGGTGATGGTCGGCCACGATGCTACCTCCGGCACTTGCCATCAGCTTTTCTTTTCCGATGATGAAGATGCCGCTGAGGTAGGTACTCACCCATAACCTCCCCCGGCTGTCCTCCTTGATGTCGTAGGCCCAAGCTGAGTTTTTGCTGAGGTCGTGTGGTGTAAGCAGGTAGTTGACGAACTCCTTCCGCTCCTCGTCGTATCGGCTGATGCTGCCGTCCGAAGCCAGCCAGATGATACCTTCGCGGTCCTGGTAGATGGCGCGTATGCGGTTGTGGGATATGCGGTGGAGAGATGTGTCGGTGCGGTACCAGGGCGAGAGGGTGTCTCCCTGCAGATAGGCCACTCCGTTGTCGCCTCCCATCCATAGTCTTCCCCGTTTGTCCTTCAGCAGGCAGCTGATGCTGTTGCCTTTGCCTTCGGGATAAAACGCTGTCCAGTAGCTCAGGTCATACTTTGGTGTGGCCCGCAGCAGCGATACGCCTTGCTCGGTGCCAATCCATAGGTTGTGCTCCCTGTCCTCAAAGAAGCAGTTGATGATGTGGCTCCCCAGGCTCCCTTTCATCAGGGGGTGGTGGGTATAGTAGTCAGCGGTATGTCTCTCGGGCGTATAGATGTAGAGTCCATTGTCAGTACCTATCCACAGCCGGTGGTCGGGTGCGATGCGTATCTTTTTCACGCTGCACGCGGCCAGTTCGGTTATCTTGTTGAGCTGTCCACCGGTCGTGGAGAAGGTGAACAGTCCCGAGGGTGTGCCCATCCAGATGAGCTGTCGGAAGGAATCTGTCTCCACACAGGTCACGTGGGAGAAGAGATTCAGCGCATCCACACGGCTTATGAGTCGATGTCGCTCGTAGTCGTACAGGAAGATGACGGCATCCGAACAGATGATGTACCTCTTGTCGTCAATACGCTGGATGCTGTTGATGTGCATATCCTTCGTGAAGTCTATCAGCTGGATTCCCTGGGTCGTCTCGTCGTAAATCCATGCTCCGTTATAGGTGCGTAGCAGCAGGTGGGTGGCGTCGATGCGCAGTAGGGTGCGCATGTTGAGCGCTTGTGTACTGGCAATGAGTTCTGAGGCGTAGGTGCGGGTGTTGAACAGGTAGAGTCCGTTGGCCGTGCTCAGGTAGAAGGAAGTCGAGTCCTTGGGTGTGGCATAGTAGATGTTGCGTCGCAGCGAGTTGTCCAACATGCAGTGTTGCATGGAGCTGCCATTGTATTGGAACAAGCCGTTGCCTGTACATGCCCAGATGATACCCTGTTTGTCTTGAAAGAAATCAAGCACTTTGTTGTCCGTCGGATAGTCGATGAAATAGGGCTTTTTGTGGTGTTGTGCATCTGACAAAAGGGGGCAGAGCAGCAGGCATAGCATACATATAATATCTTTCATAACATGAAATTTTGCGCAAAAATCGCCATATTCATCGAAAATACCAAAAAATCCACTGATTTTTGAAGAGAAAATATGACGTGTCCAATATGTGTTACTTTTTGTCTATTTTGGTCGCTTTCATCCAAATGATACCCTCTACTTTTGCGGCCGATAACTTTAACATTTACTTTATATCAAGGAAACACAGTATGACAAAAAAATCTTTGTTAGCTTTGTCAACGGCATGTCTTACGTTAGGAATGCCGATGACTTCGCAAGCCGTTACGGCTTCGGCAGCTGTAGTTCAACAACAAATTACTCGAGTGAAGGGTCTGGTCGTTGACCAAATGGGGGAACCGATTATCGGAGCTTCTGTCTTGGTGAAAGGCACCACCAATGGAGTCATCACCGATGTGGATGGCAAGTTCTCGCTGGAAAACGTCAGAACCAACGCCACGATTACCATTTCGTACGTAGGATACGTGTCGCAGAATCTTGCGGTGAAAGGCAGTGACCTGGGCACCATCGTGCTGAAGGAGGATTCGAAGGTGCTGGAAGATGTGGTCGTGATAGGTTATGGTGTACAGAAGAAGGCCGACTTGACCGGCTCTGTAGCTAAAGTGAGCGCCGATGAACTGAACACACAAAGCAACGCCAACATTGCACAAGCCCTGCAAGGCAAGATTGCCGGTGTGGACATCGTGTCGCAGGGAGGTACACCGGGTGGTGGGACGCGCGTCATGATTCGCGGTATCGGTACCCTCAACAATGCCGCTCCTCTCTATATTGTGGATGGCATGTACATGACTGGCATCGATCATGTCAATCCCAGCGACATCGAGAGTATCGACGTGCTGAAGGATGCCTCGTCGGCAGCCATCTATGGTAGCCGTGCCGCCAATGGAGTGGTCATCATCACCACGAAGAGCGGCAGCAATACCGAAAGCAAACCGCAGATTGAACTGAGTGCCAATATAGGCGTTCAGATGGCTTCGAAGACATTGGACATGTGCAATGCCGCAGAGTGGGCCGACATCACCACACAGGCACGTGCCGCCATTGGCAAGGACCCCTTGGAGATGGCCACCAACCTGGCTTCCAAAGAGGACAACGACTGGCAGGACATCATGCTGCGCCCGGCACTGATGCAAAACTACAACCTCAGCATCAAGGGCGGTGGAAAGTATCATACCTACTATAATAGTGTAGGCTATACCGACCAGGACGGTATCGTGAAGGGTACCAACTACCAGCGCTTCTCCCTGCAGAGCAAGAACGACTACAAGAGCGGCATTTTTGCAGCCGGGGTCAATGTCATCCTGACCTACGACGAGAACAAACCGCTGTGGGGTGGAACACGCGGAGGTATGATAGGACGTATCCTGCTCAATCCTCCCACCTTGGCAAAGTACGACGAGAACAACGTGGGTGGATATGGCGCCAGCTACGGCGACGTCATCAACCTGGAGCATCCGCTGGTGCTGATTGACGACAACCTGATGAAACGTACGGAAAACAACACCAAAATCTATGCCAATGCCTACCTCTCGCTTGAACCCATCAAGGGGCTGAAGTACAAGCTGAACATCACGCCCGACTTCCAGTTCTACCGCTACAACGAATACGAGGGTATATATGAAACCGGACTGCAGGCCAACGAGATAGCCACAACCGCCGAGACACAGACCCGGCGCCGCAACGTGCTGGTTGAGAACCTGCTGACCTACGAGGCAACCTTTGGCAAGCACAAGGTGTCGGCATTGGCAGGCTATTCCTATCAAGACACCCGTTACCGCTACCTGTACGGCTATGGCAAGGGCATGACATCCGGCATCCAGGAGATTGACGGTGCTTCGGAAGGATTGACTACCAGTGGAAACACTTCACGCTCGGTGCTGACCTCGCTGCTGGGCCGTGTATTCTACTCGTTCGACAACCGCTATCTGGTGACGGCTACCATCCGTCGCGATGGTTCGTCCAAGTTTGGCTCCAACTACCGTTATGGTAACTTCCCCTCGGCATCCGTGGGTTGGAATGTGGCCGAAGAACGCTTCGTGAAAGACAAGGTGGACTGGCTGGACCAACTGAAGATACGTGCCGGCTATGGTGTGCTGGGAAACCAGGAAATTGACGACTACCAGTATTCGTCGGTGATTACCACTGGTATCAACTATCCCGATGGCAACGGAGGCGTCATCAATGGTGCTTTCCCCAAGTATTTTGCCAACCCCGACATCCATTGGGAGGAAACGGCTATGACCAACGTGGGTATCGACTTCCTGGCTTTGGGCAACCGGCTGAGTCTGACGGCCGACTGGTATGTGAAGAATACGAAGGACATCCTGCTGCAGGTACCTATTCCCATCTCCACAGGTGCTGCCAACGACCCGGTGAAGAATGCCGGAAAAATACGCAACAAAGGATTTGAATTCAACCTGGGCTGGAACGACCATCCTACGAAGGACATCCGCTATTCGGTTAATCTGATTGGTACCTTCAATAAGAACGAAGTGGTCGAAATGGGTAACGAGTCGCAATCCATCACGGGTGGTACCATTCATGGTGGTACATGGACTACCAAGACCTTGGCCGGATATCCTATCGGAGGTTTCTGGCTGATTGAAACGGATGGATATTTCAACAGCGATGCAGAGGCACAGAACTACAAAAGCTCGTCAGGTAAGGTCATCCAGCCTTCGGCCGTGGCTGGTGACATCCGCTTTAAGGATGTGAACGATGACGGTGTGATTGACGACAACGACCGTGTATATTGCGGCAGTCCGTTCCCCAAGTTCACCTACTCAGTCAACGGTACCTTTGCCTATAAGAACCTGGACGTTGCCTTGACCCTTCAGGGTGTTGCAGGCAACAAAATCTACAATGCTACCCGTCTGCAGCTGACGGATGTGACCAATGGTGGCAATAAGCTGCGCGAAGTGTTGGACTACTGGACCCCGCAGAATACCAATGCCAGCGTTCCTCGTCTGACAGCCAACGATACTAACCAGAACAACCGCTCGGAGAGCACCCGCTTCCTGGAGAGTGGCTCTTACTTCCGCCTGCGCAACCTGCAGATTGGCTACACCCTGCCCAAGAGCTGGCTGCACGGAGTGGTACGGAATGTCCGTGTCTATGTGAGTGCCGACAATCTGTTCACCATCACAAGCTACAAGGGCTACTCGCCCGACGTGAACGCATCGAGTGTATATCAGCGTGGCTTTGACGAGTTTATTTATCCGAATACCAGCACCTACATGTTGGGTCTTAATGTAACCTTCTAAAAAACAATACGTTCATATGAAAACCATCTATACTATATTGAGCAGCGCGCTCGTCGGTGTGGCGCTGATGTGTACCTCTTGCGACAGTCAGCTGGACCAGGTGAATCCGAATGCAGCTACCGAAGATACTTTCTGGCAGACGGAAAAGGACTTTGAGTTGGCCTTGACCTCATGCTATACCCCCTTGAAGAACCCCCTGGAGGGTGGTTATCACGGTACATGTGGTGTGATGATGCGTATATGCCGGGCCGATGAGGTTGAGTTCCGGAACGATATCAGCGACATCTATGCCGCACAGAACTTTACCAACTCCATCGGAAACTCGCTGACCCAAGGCATGTTCTATCAATTCTACAATGCCCTGTATCGTACCAACTCCGTGATGCAGCAGCTGGAGCTGAAGAAAGGAGTGTTCAGCGATGAATTCATTGACAAGGTGAAGGGAGAGTGTCTGTTTATCCGTGGCTATTATCTCTTCCAGTTGGGCAAGGAGTTCAAGAATGCTCCCTTGCGTCTCACGGCTTCACAGTCTTCTTCCACCTTCCCGTTGGCCAAGTCGAGCCAGGCCGAGATATGGGAGCAGGCCATCAAGGATTTGACTACGGCTGCTTCCCTGCTGCCGCAGAAGAACAGCGTCATCGGTAAACCCACATGCGGTGCAGCCTATGCCGCTCTGGGTAAAATCTATCTGTATCAGAAGGAGTACGACAAGGCAAAATCTGTCTTGGAACCGCTGACCAAGTCACCCTACACCTATCGGTTGGTGGACGACTACGAATGGAATTTCGACGACACCCACGAGAACAACGAAGAGAGTATCTTCGAATTGTTGATTGACTACTATTCCGGAGGTACAGACATCTGGGGCAATGGTGAGCTAATCAATTCTGCACAGACCACCAGTCGCGCCCGCGAGTATGCAGCATCGTGTGCTCAGGGATGGTATGAGGCCCAGCCTACGCAACAGATGATGGACATCTTCTGGGCTGAAAAAGACAAGGATGGCAACTACGACTACCGGGCACGCATGAATGCAGCCTGGAACTATCCCGGATGCATGTACTACACGAAGACGTTCCAGGAACAGTTCCCCAACAATCTGGATTCCTACTGGATTCTGAAGTACCAGAACTGGTGGAGAGAGAAGGAAGACAAAGTGCAATACTCCAGCATCAACGACCGTGCCATTCGCTATGCGGATGTCCTGCTGATGTTGGCCGAATGTAACTTGTTTACCAATAACCTGCAGGCAGCAGTCGATTACATCAACCAGATTCGCCGTCGTGCCAACCTGAACGATTACAGCCAGGCCATGACGCAGGATGCCATTTTTGAGGACCTGGAGCATCAGCGTGCCATTGAGTTCTTTGTCGAAGGCGAACGTTTCTATGACTTGCGCCGTTGGGGGTTGCTCGAGAAGCGGTTGCAGACTTGTAACACCATCCGTTACAATCAGTACATGACGGGCAAGCAGGCGTCGGGAGTCAACAAGTACGACTATTACCCGATTCCTTCCAAGGAGATTGAAACGAATCCGCTTTGTGAGCCCAACGAGGGTTGGTAAAAAGATTTTCAGGAATGGAGGGATTGCCTTGTGCCTTAAGGGTCTGGGCATCCCTCTTTTTTACATCCATTAATATTTGATGATATGAACTCACCCAATGAAATGAGTATGAGTAATCTCGATAAAGCAGGATGGCTGATGTGTGCCATGCTGCTGTGGTTCGTGGTTCCCGTGTTTGCCGGATATACCCCACGTTATTCGGTGGCAGGTTTCTACGAGATGGAAGGTACAGGCCGTACGGTCTATTCGATGAATCCAGCCTGGCGTCTGCACAAAGGCGATGTGAAAGGAGCCGAACGGGTAGATTTCGATGACCGGGCATGGAACCTGGTTTCGTTGCCCGACGGCATAGAGCTGCTGCCTACTGAGGCGAGTGGTTGCATCAACTACCAAGGGATAACCTGGTATAGAAAGCGCTTTGTTCCGGAAAAAGCGTGGGAGGGAAAACGTCAGTTCCTCCATTTTGAGGCTATCATGGGCAAGTCAGAAGTGTGGATTAACGGTAAACTGATGAAGAGACACCTGGGAGGATTCTTGCCGGTGATTGTAGATGTGACCGACGTGCTCCTGCCTGATGAGGAAAACGTGATTGCTGTCATGACGGACAACAGCGACGACCCCTCTTATCCTCCCGGCAAGGCGCAGGATGTTCTGGACTTCACCTATTGCGGAGGCATCTACCGCGACTGCTGGATGATTGTCCACAATCAGGTGTATATTACTGACCCCAATTACGAAAATGAGGTGGCCGGAGGTGGACTGTTTGTCTCCTATCATGATGTGTCGGAGGCCCGGGCAGGTATCAGGCTGAAAGCGCATGTGCGTAATCAGATGGCGGGTCACTTCCGGGGTAAAATAGTTTACGAGTTGGTAGATGCCGACCAGCATGTTGTCTCCAAAGTGGAACAACGTGTACAGTTGGACCGCCACGAAGCCAAGGCAGTGGAAAGCGACTTCTACGTACGTAATCCCCATTTATGGGATCCCGATGCGCCCTATCTCTATCAACTGAAGGTAAGGGTACTGGACCAATCCGGTCGCGTGGTTGATGGCTATTATCAGAAAATAGGTATCCGGAGCATTGAGTTCCGCGGCAAAGACGGCCTCTGGCTCAACGGGAAGCCTTATCCCTATCCGTTGATGGGGGCTAACCGGCACCAGGACTTTGCCGTGATAGGCAATGCCCTCCCCAACAGCCTTCACTGGCGCGATGCAAAGAAATTGCGTGATGCGGGATTGCGCATCATCCGCAATGCCCACTATCCGCAGGACCCGGCCTTTATGGATGCATGCGACGAACTGGGACTTTTTGTCATCGTAAACACACCGGGCTGGCAGTTCTGGAACGAGGACCCCTCGTTTGCCCAGTATGTATATAGCGACATCAGGCAGATGGTACGACGCGACCGCAACCATCCTTCCGTTTTTCTTTGGGAGCCTATTCTCAATGAAACCTGGTATCCGGAAGATTTTGCTCTTCGGGTGAAGCAGACTGTGGAGGAGGAGTATCCCTATCCTTATTGCTACTGTGCGTGTGATGCGGCTGCCCGCGGACACGAGCACTATTCGGTTCAGTTCAGCCATCCGTTGGATGGGGGTGTCCCGAGTGTACGCTCGGCCAAGCAGTTTGATGAGCATGTGGCCTACTTCACCCGGGAGTGGGGAGACAATGTGGACGACTGGAACTCGCACAACTCACCCAGCCGGGTCAATCGTGCCTGGGGCGAAGTGCCCATGCTGGTACAGGCCAAGGGGTATGCGCGGCCCGACTATCCCTATACCTGCTACGACGTATTCTACCGACAGACCCGACAGATGATGGGAGGGTGTCTGTGGCATTCGTTCGACCATCAGCGTGGATATCACCCCGATCCTTTCTATGGCGGTCTGATGGATGCGTTCCGTCAGCCCAAGTATTCCTATTATCTTTTCCAGGCTCAGCGTCCGGTGGAGGCCAATCCTGCCCTTCCGGCCGAGAGCGGCCCCATGGTCTATATAGCCCATGCCATGACTCCCTTCTCGCCAGGCGATGTCACGGTATATAGTAACTGTCCGCAGGTGCGTCTTACTTATTGTAAGGATGGAAAGACCTTCGAATATGTGAAGGAAGCTGTGCAGACAGGCATGCCTTCGCCCATCATTACGTTCCCGGGCGTGTTCCATGTCATGGACGACAAAGCGCTGGCTCGCGGCGGCCGTCCACAGGATTCCTACCTGTTGGCCGAAGGATTGGTGGATGGAAAGGTGGTCGCTACACACAAGGTATCTCCTGCCCGCCGTCCGTCCAAAGTGTTGCTTTGGGCAGATGATGAAGGCATGGACCTGCTGGCCGATGGCTCCGACTGTGTCACGGTGGTGGCTGCCGTTGCCGATGACGAAGGCCACATTAAGCGCCTGAACAATTATGCCATCCGGTTTGAGGTGCAGGGTCAGGGAGAACTTGTTGCCGATGGACAGAGTTTTACCAATCCGCGCGCCATACAATGGGGTACGGCTCCTGTTTTGGTTCGTTCGACCACACAGGCGGGCGAGATACGCATCAAGGCATCGGTGGTGTGGGAAGGTACACACATGCCTCAGGAAGCCGAGTTGATTTTGCACAGCCGCGAAGCATCCCATCCTTGGGTAGCCTCTGCAGCCGAATGTTCACTCCAACGGGATGCACTTCGTGTGCGTCAGCAAGCCGTTGTCCCCCGGATGGGACAGTCGAAGAATGAAAAAAACAGGGCTGCCTTGCGCGAAGTCGAAGGGCAGCAGAGTGATTTTGAGTAG
>JBJEKS010000145.1:0-15925 GCA_051878755.1 Bacteroides sp.
GAGGCCTGCGGACGGTTGTGAGTGCCGTCGCGCAAATCAATCCCCAGCAGCTGGTTGCGGAAGGAGCGGGAGAGGTCGTTGAAGATGAGCTGCGGCGTGATGCCTCCCATGGCCGACGCCTTCATCAACACGCCGTCGGCCTCCATGTAGCGCACGTAGCCAGCCCCCTCATTCACCTTGCCGGCGAAGGAGAAGTTGGTGCGGGCGATGTAGCCGTAGGGCGCATCCTTGGGGTTGTTGGCATCATACATCACGTAGCCGTAGTAATCCACCTCGAACATGGCCGCCCCACCCTGCGCATCAATCACGCCAAAGTTGGCCTCGATGTACGAAGGTTTGCTGAGCGTGTCGAGGAAATGGCAGAAATCCTGTACCGTGGCGCAGAGCTCCAAGGCACGGTAGATGACGCGTCCGTTGGCCTCTCCCCGCTCCTCGTCGGGCTTCACCTCCACGAGGTTGTAGCTCTGCGTGTTCATCAGGGCAAAGCCTGCCGTGTTGGCCCCCATCCACGCCTCTTTCCGTTGGGGGAAATTGGCGCTGTTCACGTTGGCCACAAAGTCGAAGCGCGCCCCCTTCACGTAAGCCATGTGGTTACGGAGGAAGTCGGTGTCACGGTTTTTCCAAAGCAACGGACGGCCGTCGGGGGTCACCTTACCGGATACTACAGCCGAGGTACACGCCTCGGCATCAAGCGCGAAGCCCCACAGCAACGAGCAGAGGCTCAGCAAGAGAATGGTCATCTTTTTCATACAGATACGCATCTTAGGGTTATTCATCATATCAAACGGATTATTCATCATATCAAACGAGTTATTCATCATACAAAACGGGTTATTCATGATTCTAATGAGCTTATTCGTTTACCGCCCCACAATAGGGACAGACGCCTCTGCCGGTCAGCTTATGCCCACAACGTCCGCAACGGAAACGGGAAGTCCGCCACGAGCGATGTGTCCTGCGGAAGACCCTCCATGCCATGAGCAGCAGAAAGAGATACCCCACATACCAGGTCGTGGTGAAGATAAAGAAGAGGTAGCAGACGATACAGCAGGCGGCCAACCCGAGCAGGTAGCAGCAGGCGGCGGCAGGCGAGAGCTGGCGGAAGGAGTCGTCGATGGCGGCCAGCAGCACCACCACGAAGAGCCACAACGCGCTCAGGAAGAGCGACAGGATGAAGGGCACCTGGAGGGGAGAGAGCGTGGGGTTGTAGTAGAACTGCTCCCACGTCTCCGGCACGAAGACCTGCATCGAGGCGTAGAGGGTGGCGCTCACGGCCATCAGCAGGCAGAGCAGCAACGGATAGAAGCTGTC
Organism: Bacteroides sp.; assembly: GCA_051878755.1. Lineage (GTDB taxonomy): Bacteria > Bacteroidota > Bacteroidia > Bacteroidales > Bacteroidaceae > Bacteroides. The sequence continues at coordinate 1,312 of JBJEKS010000145.1, forward strand.
TATATCGTTGAAATAGACCAACATCAAGGGCCTCCTGCGCAAGGCCCGCGCAATCCATACCACCACGGCCAGGGCGCAGATGGCGATAAAATAGGAGGCATGGGTGCGACTGAAGAAGTAGATGGCCTGCGAGATGCTGTCGGTCGGCACAAAGGATTGATGGAGGCAGCTCTTGCTCAGCCACCCCTGCACCACCTCGTCCTTGGCCACCTTGACCCAGAGCGAGTCGATGCTGTCCACCGGATGAACCGCCACCTCGGCCACCACCACGCGGTCGCCCCGGTAGAGCATCATGTAACAATCCTTTACTGGCAAACAGGCCAGTTGCACGGAGTCGGCCACCAGCTCCAGGTTCGTGTCCAGCATATAGTGGCGCGCGGCAAGCAAGGCCAACGAGTCACGACTGCCCGTAGCACACTCGTCGTCGCTCAGCTCCGGCTGGGGATAGTGGCAACCACTCATCCAGGTCAGGGCCATCAGGGCAAACAGCAGCTTCAGCAGGTCGTGTCTCATATCAGTTCAAATAAGTAGGTTATTCATCTTTTGCCACTTGTATGTCATCTTTTGCCACTTGTATGTCATCTTTTGCCACCTGCATCTCGCACGCCTTGCAGTCGAACTGCAACCTGAAGCGGCGGCCGTCGTTGCTCACCAGGTAGTAGGGTTCGCGGAAGGGCGACCGTCCCTTTTGGCGCGTGGGGCACCACCCCATCGCGTAGCGCAAACAATGTTTACAACGCATCAACAGGGCATCGGCCACGGGCTGCTGCTCGAAGGCTGGCTCCACCTGCTTCACTCCGTGGCTCTCGTAGAAGAGGCGCGCCTCGCGGTTCATCACGTTGCCCGCATAGGTGAGCGTCGTGCTCAGCCAGGGATGAGAGGTGGAAGGAAGACGGTAGAGCTCGCGTGGATAGGTCACCCGATGCACGCGTTCCAGCGCATCGAGCACCTGGCGACGCCAGTCGGCCAACAGGGAGGAGGGGATGAACCAAGGCTTCGAGAAACGGATGTCGATGGCTTCGCGGCTATCAAAAGCGTTGCGGCTACCAAAAGCGTTGCGGCTACCAAAAGCGTTGCGGCTATCGGTGGCTTCACGCACCTCGAAAGGGGTATCTCCCAGACGCATCAGCTGACGGCGGATAGGCTCGCTCTGCGGCGTGTTGGCCAGCTGCTTCTCCGCCTCAAAAAGGAGGGCTGAGCGGCGACCCGTCTCATCCGTAGCCTGCAACACGAAGCCCGAAGGCACATCCCACAGGCTCCACCTCACCCCCATTTTCCGCTCAGCCGACTTGCGGTCGAGCTGTTTCTCAAACTCCTGGTCGTAGTTGCGATAGATGGGCGTGCGGGGCTTGATGCGCGGCAAGGGAGACGAGGGATAGAGCCGTCCGTTCTCCACGCGGTTGATGCGGAAGCCCTGCATCTGTCCCCGCTCATCGATATAGCAGGCGCCGTCGCCATTATGAAAAGGCTTTACGCCTGCCACCGTGACGAATCCCGGCCGTTGCTCCTTGAGCGTCCCCATCCGTTCGCCCATCGACTTGGGGGTGTCCATCGAGGCCACCTCCTCCCCTCGCCCATCGAGGAAATAGGTGGTGAAGCCGCGGCTGAAGCTCTTGTCGGCCTGTGGGGTGAAGGCGGTCGTCACCCTTCCCCACGAGGCGGCCTGATACTCGGGCCTGCGGGCGAAGAGCTCGTCGAGCTTGCGGCGGTAGGCGGCCGTGATGTTCTTCACGTAGCTCACCTCCTTCAGGCGGCCCTCAATCTTGAGCGAGGTGACCCCCGCGTCAAGCAGCTCCTCCAGGCGATCCATGCGGTTCATGTCGCGCAGGGAGAGCAGATGCTTGTCGCGGCTGATGACGCGTCCTTCAGCATCCACCATCGTGAAGGGCAGGCGGCAGAACTGCGCACACTCGCCCCGGTTGGCACTCCGGCCAAAGCAGGCCTGGCTGGCGTAGCAAAGTCCGCTGTAGCTCACGCAGAGGGCTCCATGCACGAAGACCTCCAGCGCCACCTGCGGCACGGCCTCGTGGATGGCACGAATCTGCTCGAGAGAGAGCTCGCGGGCCAGCACCACCTGCCGGAATCCAGCCTGAGCCAGGAATTGCACCTTCTCCACGCTTCGGTTGTCCATCTGCGTGCTGGCATGAAGCGGAATGGGCGGCAAGGGCAGCCGCAGGAGGCTCATATCCTGAATGATAAGCGCATCCACACCCAGGCGGTAGAGTTGCCACACCATGTCGGTAGCCTCCTGGAGCTCGTCGTCGCGCAGGATGGTGTTGAGCGTGACGTAAATCTTGACCCCGAAGCGATGGGCATACGCCACGAGGCGGCCGATGTCCTCAGCGGTATTGGTAGCTGCCGCCCGTGCCCCAAACCGTGGAGCGCCGATATAGACAGCATCCGCCCCATGGTCAACCGCCGCCAGGCCACAAGCCAGGTTCCGCGCCGGAGCCAGCAGCTCAATGAATCGCTTCTTTGTCGTCATAATCTGTTTTTCTTATTTTGTTAGCTACAAGTTCTGTAAGCTACGAGCTACGAGCTACAAGCTACAAGTAATAGTTTTGAGTTATGAGTTACAAGTTGAAACCACAGATTTTCACAGGTTGTTACGGATGTGCGCAGATAGAAAAGTGGGAAGTTCGTCTTCATGCTCAAAAAAAATAAAGAGATCCGTGAACATCTGTCTCTATCTGTGTAATCTGTGGTTCCTAATCACTAATCACTAATCACTAAAAAAACCTAATCCCTAATCCCTAATCCCTAATCCCTAATCCCTTATCCCTAATCCCTTATACATCCCTATCACTCAATCTCCTCGATGCGGTAGGGCGTCTCTTGATAGACGTAGTAGTTGAGCCAGTTGGAGAAGAGCAGGTTGGCATGGGCACGCCAACGCACACGGACACCCTTCTCGGGGTCATCATCCACGTAGTAGCCCTCGGGCATCTGGATGGGCAAGCCCTTGCCCAGGTCGCGCCGGTACTCGGTATCGAGCGTCAAGGGGGAGTACTCGGAATGTCCCGTCACGAAGAACTCTCGGCCTCCGCGTGCCATCACCAGGTGGACGCCTGCCCGCTCCGACTCGGAGAGGAGCGTGAGCTGCGGCACCTTGAGGATATCCTCCTTGCGCACCTCGGTATGGCGGCTGTGGGGCACGTAGAACTCGTCGTCGAACCCGCGGAAGATGGGGTGTAACGGGGTCAAGGCATGATGCTTGAATACACCAAACATCTTCTCCGGCAGCGGATGCTTGGGCACGCCATAATAGTAGTAGAGCCCGGCCTGTGCGGCCCAGCAGATAAATAGCGTGGAGGTGACGTGCGTACGGGCCCAGTCGAAGATGTCGGTAATCTCGTCCCAGTAGGTCACCTCCTCGAAGTCCATCTGCTCCACGGGGGCCCCGGTCACGATCATGCCGTCGAACTTCTGCCCACGCATCACCTCAAAGTCGGTATAGAACGCCTTCATGTGCTCGATGGGGGTATTCTTCGAGGTATGGCTCTTGATTTTCATAAACTGGATTTCCACCTGCAGGGGGCTGTTGGAGAGCAGGCGTACCATGTCGGTTTCGGTCGTAATCTTCAGCGGCATCAGGTTGAGCACCACGATTTTCAGCGGGCGGATATCCTGTCCCACAGCACGTGTCTGGTCCATCACGAAGATGTTCTCCTTCTTCAGCAGCTCAATCGCCGGTAATTTATCAGGTAAGTTAAGTGGCATACTATACTATTCTAATTCTTGGTATTTATTCTAATTCCTATTATTTAGCGGCCAAAGTTACATGATTTTTCGGAAAAATGACCTTGATATGCAATTTTTCTGCTCAAAATGTATATTCTTTCAAGAAAAAGTGCTATTTTTGCGCCCAAAATAGAATAATTATACACGAATATGGTAAAAGGAAAAGCAAGTAGATTAGATACGATCAAGCTGATCATCTCCAGCCGCGACATCAGTTCGCAGGACGAAATCCTCGGTGAGCTGAACGAGGCCGGTTACGAAGTGACGCAGGCCACGCTCTCGCGCGACCTGAAGAAACTGAAGGTGGCCAAAGCCTCGACGGCCGACGGTCGCTACGTCTATGTCCTGCCCAACAATACGATGTACCAGCGCACGCCCGTGCAGACGCCCTCGGAGATGCTGATGCACAGCGGCTTCGTCTCGCTGCAGTTCAGCGGCAACCTGGCCGTCATCCGCACCCGCCCGGGCTATGCCAGCAGCATCGCCTACGACATCGACAACCGCAACTACCCCTGCATCCTGGGTACCATCGCCGGCGACGACACCATCCTGCTCGTCTTGAGCGAAGGCACCACGCAGAAGGAGGTCTATTGCCTGCTGGCGCAGATTATCCCCAACCTGAAGTGACAACAAAATTTTACTTTCGCAAGTTAAAACTTGCTCTCAGTAAACAAGTTGACAAGTTGACTAGTCAACTCGTTAACTAACAGTATGTCGGAGACATGCGAAACTTGAGTAAAAGAATATAAAGATAAGACAATGGAATCAAAACAAATTGACGTGATGGTGGCCGACGACTCCCACGAGGTCTATGTCGATAAAATCCTCGACACCATCCGCGAAGCAGCCAAAGTGCGCGGCACGGGTATTGCCGAGCGCACCCACGAATACGTGGCCACGAAAATGAAAGAAGGCAAGGCCATCATCGCCCTCTGCGGCGACGATTTTGCCGGATTTACCTATATCGAGAGCTGGGGCAACAAGCAGTATGTAGCCACCTCAGGTCTGATAGTACACCCCAACTACCGTGGCCTCGGCTTGGCCAAGCGCATCAAGGCGGCCTCGTTCCGCCTGGCCCGCCTGCGATGGCCCAACGCGAAGATATTCAGCTTGACGAGCGGCGCCGCCGTGATGAAGATGAACACCGAGCTGGGTTATGTGCCCGTGACCTTCAACGAGCTGACCGACGATGCCGCCTTCTGGAAGGGCTGCGAAGGGTGCATCAACCACGACATCCTCGTGGCCAAGAACCGCAAGTTCTGCATCTGCACCGCCATGCTCTACGACCCCAAACTGCACGAAGAGGACAGGATTTAGGGTTTAGTGATTAGTGTTTAGTGTTTAGTGTTTAGTGATTAGTGTTTAGTGTTTAGATTTTTAGGAACCACAGATTTTGCAGATGGAAACAGATTTTCTGCGTTCATCCGTAATAATCTGTGAAATCTGTGGTTTGATACGACAACTATAAAAACTCAAATAAAATGGAAACAAAGAAGAAAGTAGTAGTGGCCTTCAGCGGTGGATTGGACACCTCGTTCACCGTGATGTATCTGGCCAAGGAAAAAGGATATGAAGTACATGCTGCCTGCGCCAACACGGGCGGATTCAGCGCCGAACAGCTACGCACCAACGAAGAGAATGCCTACAAGCTGGGCGCCACCAAGTATGTCACGCTCGACGTAACCCACGAGTATTACGACCGCTCGCTCAAGTACATGGTCTATGGCAACGTGCTGCGCAACGGCACCTACCCCATCTCCGTGAGCTCCGAGCGTATCTTCCAGGCCCTGGCCATCGCCCGCTATGCCAACGAAATCGGCGCACAGGCCATCGCCCACGGCTCCACCGGTGCCGGCAACGACCAGGTGCGCTTCGACATGACCTTCCTGGTCATGGCCCCCGGCGTGGAGATCATCACCCTGACCCGCGACATGGCCCTCAGCCGTCAGGAGGAGATTGACTACCTCAACAAACACGGCTTTGCCGCCGACTTTGCCAAGCTGAAATATTCTTACAACGTAGGTATCTGGGGCACCAGCATCTGCGGTGGCGAAATCCTCGACTCCGCACAGGGCCTGCCCGAGACGGCTTACCTGAAGCATTGCACCAAGGAGGGCTCCGAACAGCTTCGCCTCACCTTCGAGAAGGGTGAGCTCAAGGCGGTGAACGACGTGCGCTACGACGACCCCATCAAGGCCATCCAGAAGGTAGAGGAGATCGGTGCCGCCTACGGTATCGGACGCGACATGCACGTGGGCGATACCATCATCGGCATCAAGGGCCGCGTAGGCTTCGAGGCCGCCGCCCCCATGCTCATCATCGGCGCCCACCGCTTCCTGGAGAAATACACCCTCAGCAAGTGGCAGCAGTACTGGAAAGACCAGGTGGCCAACTGGTATGGCATGTTCCTCCACGAGAGTGAGTACCTGGAACCCGTGATGCGCGACATCGAGGCCATGCTCACCGAGAGCCAGCGCAACGTCAACGGTACCGCCATCCTCGAGCTGCGTCCCCTGGGCTTCTCCACCGTGGGCGTAGAGAGCGCCGACGACCTGGTGAAGAACAAGCTGGGTGAATACGGCGAGATGCAGAAGGGCTGGACGGCCGAGGATGCCAAGGGCTTCATCAAGGTGCTCTCCACCCCGCTCCGCGCCTATTACGCCAACCATAAAGACGAAATGAAATAAAATCCCCCACCCCGAAGACAGACTATATGATTAAAGTAGGAATTATAGGAGGGGCTGGCTATACCGCAGGCGAACTGATTCGCCTGCTGCTCAACCACCCCGAGGCAGAGATAGTATTCGTAAACAGCAGCAGCAACGCCGGCAACCTCATTACCGACGTACACGAGGGACTCTACGGCGAGACCGACCTCACCTTCACCGACGAGCTGCCCCTGGACAAGATTGACGTGCTCTTCTTCTGCACGGCCCATGGCGACACACGCAAGTTCCTGGAGAGCCACAACGTGCCCGAGGAGCTGCGCATCATCGACCTCTCGATGGATTACCGCCTCAAGGCCGACGACCATGACTTCATCTACGGCCTGCCTGAGCTGAACCGCCGCGCCACCTGCACGGCCAAGCACGTGGCCAACCCCGGCTGCTTTGCCACCTGCATCCAGCTCGGCCTGCTCCCCCTGGCCAAACAGCTGATGCTCAACGACGACATCATGGTGAACGCCATCACAGGCAGCACGGGTGCCGGCGTGAAGCCCGGAGCCACGAGCCACTTCTCCTGGCGCAACAATAACCTGAGCATCTACAAGGCCTTCGAGCACCAGCACGTGCCTGAGATTGAGCAGTCGCTCCGTCAGCTGCAGAACAGCTTCCACAGCTCCATCGACTTCATCCCCTACCGCGGCGACTTCCCTCGTGGCATCTTCTGCACCATCGTGGTGAAGAGCAAGGTGGAGCTCGACGAGCTGAAGCGCATCTACCGCGAGTACTACGCCAAGGACTCCTTCACCCACCTGGTGGACAAGAACATCGACCTCAAGCAGGTCATCAACACCAACAAGTGCCTCATCCACCTGGAGAAGCATGGCGACAAGCTGCTCATCGTCTCCTGCATCGACAACCTGCTGAAGGGTGCCAGCGGTCAGGCCGTCCACAACATGAACCTCATGTTCAACCTCGAAGAGACCGTAGGCCTGAAGCTCAAACCGTCAGCGTTTTAGTTTTAAATTTTAAATTTATAATTTTTAATTTAAAGAAGAATGAATCTTTTCGACGTATATCCACTATTCGACATAGCTATTGTCAAGGGGCAGGGATGCCACGTATGGGATGACCAGGGTACTGAGTACCTCGACCTCTACGGCGGTCATGCCGTCATCTCCATCGGCCATGCCCACCCCCACTATGTGGAGATGGTCAGCCGTCAGGTAGCCACCCTCGGCTTCTACAGCAACTCCGTCATCAACCCCCTGCAGCAGCAGCTGGCTGAGCGACTGGGACGCGCCTGTGGCTACTACGACTATGCCCTCTTCCTCATCAACAGCGGCGCCGAGGCAAACGAGAACGCCCTCAAGCTGGCCTCGTTCCACAACGGACGCACCCGTGTCGTGTCGTTCCAGAAAGCCTTCCATGGCCGCACTTCGCTGGCCGTAGAGGCCACCGACAACCCCAAGATTATCGCCCCCATCAACGCCAACGGCCACATCACCTACCTGCCCCTCAACGACGTGGAGGCCATGCAGCAGGAGCTGGCTAAGGGTGATGTCTGTGCGGTAATCATCGAGGGCATCCAGGGCGTGGGCGGCATCAAGCTCCCCACCGACGAGTTCCTGCAAGCCCTGCGCGCTGCCTGCGATGCCACGGGCACCGTGCTCATCCTCGACGAGATACAGAGCGGCTACGGCCGTAGCGGACGCTTCTTTGCCCACCAGTACAGCGGCATCCGTCCCGACATCATCACCGTGGCCAAGGGCATCGGCAACGGCTTCCCGATGGGCGGTGTGCTCATCAGCCCCCGCTTCACCCCCGTCTATGGTCAGCTAGGCACCACCTTCGGCGGCAACCACCTGGCTTGCAGCGCCGCCCTGGCCGTGCTCGACGTGATGGAGCAGGAGCAGCTGGTAGCGAACGCCGCCAAGGTGGGCAGTTACCTCATCAACGAGCTGAAGCAGCTGCCCCAGATTAAAGAGGTGCGTGGCCGCGGCCTGATGATCGGCATGGAGTTTGCGGAGCCTATCAAGGAGCTGCGTCTGCGCCTGCTCAAGGAGCAGCACGTCTTCACCGGCGTGAGTGGCACCAACGTCATCCGCCTGTTGCCTCCCCTCTGCCTGAGCCAGGCCGAGGCTGAGGAGTTCATGCAGCGCCTCAAGGCCGTCCTCTGATAGACAAATCCCCCTGTTCAGCCCCCTAGTCGTGGTCATGCCAAAGCCCCGGCTAGGGGGCTATCTACGTTTCTGGCATGAGATAGTAGATTAGGCCAATTAATTTATTGTGCAAAGCGCGATGCAGGGGACGTTTTCCCTGTAACTGTTTTGTATTCCGCGTGTCATACGTCCGTTACATCGGTGGCCTACTTTTGCCGCCGAAATCAATGCAACAATAGACGTATGAATATGAAAAAGACTTTATTATCACTTCTTCTGGTGCTGTCGGCCTCACTATCGGCGGTGGCACAGCTGACGGACTACTCCATCTTCAAGAAACAATTCAACATCTTTATTGCCAACGACCTGGGTCGCAACGGCTACTACGACCAGAAGCCCATCGCTGAACTGATGGGGCAGATGGCTGAAGCCGGTGCAGACCCGGAATTTGTCGTGGCCACGGGCGACGTCCACCACTTCGACGGCGTGGCCAGCGTGAACGACCCCCTCTGGCTGACCAACTACGAGCTGATCTACAGCCATCCCGAGCTGATGATTGCGTGGCATCCGCTGCTGGGTAACCACGAGTACCGCGGCAATACGCAGGCGGTGATGGACTACAGCCACGTGTCGCGCCGCTGGCAGATGCCCTCACGCTACTATACCCAGCGGTATGAGCACAAGGGGATGACGATGCGCATCCTCTGGATTGACACCACCCCGCTCATTAGCAAGTACCGCGACGACCGGGAGCAGTATCCCGATGCTGCGCTGCAGGATGACGAGGCGCAGCTGGCCTGGATAGACAGCGTGCTGACTGCCGCCACGGAGCAGTGGGTCATCGTCTGCGGCCACCATCCCATCTATGCGGAAACGCCCAAGGAGGAGGCGGAACGTGCCGACCTGCAGCGCCGCCTCGACCCCATCCTGCGCAAGCATCACGTGGATATCTACCTCTGCGGCCACATCCACAATTTCCAGCACCTGCGCGTCGAGGGGAGCGACATCGACTATGTGGTCAACTCGGCCGGTGCGCTCAGCCGCAAGGTGGAGCCTATCGAGGGCACCCGATTCTGCAGCCCCGAGCCGGGCTTCTCCATCCTCTCGGCCAGCAAGGAGCAGCTCATCCTGCGCATGGTGGACAAGAGGGGCAACATCCTCTACGAACTGAAGCGCAGCAGCAACAGCAAGCGTTGAACAGATCTTAGCGCCATAAATAAAGAATTGAACCGTAAGATATATTTACATATATTTACACCATAAACAAGAAAAAGTATGAACAAACTACAACAAGCAGCCTTTTGCTTGCTGCTACTGATGGCCACGGGAAGCACCACTACCTTGATGGCCGACGAAACGGAAAAAGTCATTGGAGATGCTCCACGCGAAGGGGCTATCCGCGGTCGTATCATCGACAAGGAGAACCAGACGCTACCTGGGGCCTCCATCTTCATCGAGAAACTGCAGATGGGCGTGACGAGCGATGTCAACGGATTCTTCACGCTGAGCCACCTGGAGCCGGGTACATATACCGTGAAGGTGTCGTACGTGGGCTACACGCCGGTGGAGATGAAGCTGACCGTCACCACGGGCAAGACCCTGGAGCGCGACTTCGTGCTGAGCGAGGGCGTGGAGCTGCAGGAGGTGGTGGTAGGTGGTGCCTTCCAGGGACAGCGCCGCGCCCTCTCCACCCAGCGTTCGATGCTGGGCATGGGCCACGTGGTGAGCGCCGACCAGGTGGGCAAGTTCCCCGACTCCAACATCGGCGATGCCCTGAAGCGCATCCCGGGCATCAACGTGCAATATGACCAGGGCGAGGCCCGCTTCGGACAGGTGCGCGGCACGTCGGCCGACCTCAGCTCGGTGACCATCAACGGCAACCGCATCCCCTCGGCCGAAGGCGACACGCGCAACGTGCAGCTCGACCTCATCCCTGCCGACATGATTCAGATGGTGGAGGTGAACAAGGTAGTTACCCCCGACATGGATGCCGACGCCATCGGTGGCAGCATCAACCTGGTGACCAAGAGCTCGCCCTACAAGCGCTTCATCTCGGCCACGGCGGGCAGCGGCTACAACTGGGTGAGCGACAAGATGCAGCTCAACCTGGGCTTCACCTACGGGCAGCGCTTCTTCGGCGACCGCCTGGGCGTGATGCTCTCTGCCTCCTATCAGAACGCCCCCAGCGGCTCGGACGACGTGGAGTTCATCTGGGACAAGGACGTGAAGAGCGGCGAGGTGACGCTCACCGACTACCAGATTCGCCAGTACTACGTGACCCGCGAGCGCCAGAGCTACTCGGCTGCCCTCGACTGGGTGGTCAACGCCAACCATAAGCTGACCTTCAAGGGCATCTTCAACAACCGCAACGACTGGGAGAACCGCTACCGCCTCACGCTGAAGGACCTCAACCTGAAGGATGGCGACTGCGTGATCAACAACCAGGCCACGGTGCGCATCCAGACAAAGGCCGGCACGCCCGACAACCGCAACGCCCGCCTGGAGCGCCAGCGCACGATAGACTTCACCCTGGGCGGTGAGCACCTCTTCGGCCGCCTGAGCGCCGACTGGAGCGTGAACTATGCGCGTGCCAGCGAGGAGCGCCCCAACGAGCGCTACATCGACTACCAGCTGAAGAAGCAGAAATTCAACCTCGACCTGAGCCGCGAGCGCTGGCCGCTGGCCACCCCGCAGGAGGGGTCGAAGATGCTGCTCGACGAGGATTTCTCGCTCAAGGAGGTGACCGAGCAGCAGGAGGACATCAAGGAGGAGGACCTGAAGGCTCGCCTCGACTTCAAGCTGCCCCTCACGAAGGGTGCCTGGGGCAACAGCCTGCGCTTCGGTGCCAAGCTGGTGCGCAAGAGCAAGGACAAGGAGATTGATTTCTACGAATATACGCCGCTCGACAAGAAGGGCTTCAACCAGGAGAGCCTGGCCTCGGCCGTCTATCAGAACCGCGACGGGTTCATGCCCGACAACGCCTACCTGCCCGGCCGCTTCGTGAGCAAGGAGTACCTGGGTGCGCTCGACCTCAACAACCCCTCGCTCTTCGAGAAGGAGCAGGTGGCTGAGGAGCTGGCCACCAACTTCAACGCCCGCGAGACGGTGACCGCCGGCTACCTGCGCTTCGACCAGAAGCTGGGCAAGGAGTGGGAGCTGATGGCCGGATTGCGCCTGGAGAACACCCACGTGAAGTATAAAGGCAGCCAGTATGATGCGGTGGATGACGTGACCACGCGCACCGGCTACGAGAGCGACAGCTACCTGAACCTGCTCCCCTCGCTGCTGGCCAAATGGAACGTGAGCGACGACCTGAAGCTGCGCGGCTCGTTCACCACCACCATCGCCCGACCCAAGTATTCCGCCCTGGCGCCCAACATCAGCATCGACCGCAACGACAACGAGATTACCCTGGGCAACCCGGGCCTGAAGCCCACCAAGTCGTACAACTTCGACCTCAGCGCCGAGTACTACTTCCCCTCGGTGGGCATGGTGAGCGCCGGGCTCTTCTACAAGAAGATTGACGACTTCATCGTGGACCAGACGCTGCGCAACTACGAGTGGAACGGCAACGTCTATACCAAGTTCAGCCAGCCGCGCAACTCGGGCAACGCCAACCTGCTGGGCGTGGAGGTAGGCTTCCAACGCGACTTCGGCTTCATCGCCCCTGCCCTGAAATGCCTCGGCTTCTACGGCAACTACACCTACAGCTACAGCCGCGTGAAGAACTTCAACTTCGAGGGGCGTGAGAACGAGAGCGGCCTTCGCCTGCCCGGCTCGCCGGAGCACACGGCCAATGCCTCACTCTTCTTCGACAAGGCCGGCGTGAACGTTCGCCTGAGCTACAACTACGCCTCGGCCTTCATCGACGAGATGGGTGCCTCGAGCTTCTACGACCGCTACTACGATGCAGCCAGCTACCTCGACCTGAACGCCAGCTACACCTTTGGCCGTCGCCTGAAGACCACCCTCTACGCCGAGGCCACCAACCTGCTCAACCAGCCCCTGCGCTACTATCAGGGCACGAAAGAGCGCACCATGCAGAGCGAGCACTACGGCATCAAGGTCAATGCCGGAGTGAAGATCAACTTCTAAGGATTCTCGAATATTGACTTTGTTTTAAGGCAGTCGTCGCGCAAGTGATGGCTGCCTTATTATTTGGTACGCTCGGCATGAGCATTGTCTAACGGGTGTAAGTCCCTAAGTCACCCTAATAGCGGGAAGGCGATAGCCCAAGGCAAGGGTGTCCATCGTGAGGTGGAATCTGAAGGAAGCCAACGGCAAACATCTGACCCAACAATGGGGCAACACTCGTATCTCGAATGGTAGGTATAAGCCTTAATAAATTATATTAGAAAGTATATAAAATATTAATTCTATACTATTTTTATATCAGTAATGATATAGTTTAATGAATTTATTATACCTTTGCATTCGAAATAATATAATTCGGATATGGAAAGAACGAAATTGTCGGTCACAGTAAAAGCCTTGCGCAAGGAGTATGGCCTTACGCAAGAGGAGCTTGCCATGAAGTCAGGGGTAGGTCTGTGCTTTGTGCGCAACCTGGAGCAGGGAAAGACCACACTGAGAATGGATAAGGTGAATCAGCTCCTCGACTTGTTCAACTACGAACTAACTGCAACCAAGAGATAAGACACAGGCCATGAGACAAGCAGAAATATACCGAAAAGAGATACTTGCCGGCCTTCTGACGGAAGACGGTGGCGAATACCGCTTTCGCTATGAGAAGACTTATCTTGCCCGGGAAGATGCACAGCCAGTCAGCTTGACGCTACCCTTGCAGATGGAGGATTTCGTCAGTCCCGTACTGTTTCCCTTTTTTGACGGACTGATACCAGAAGGGTGGTTGCTCGATGTGGCCCTTCGCAACACCGACATCAGCATACTCGACCGCATGTCGCTGTTGCTTCTCTGCTGCAAGGAGTGCATCGGGTCCATTAGTGTCGTCTGCAAAACAAACATAGAAGGATAAGAAGAACATGTGTAAGTGCTTATATTGTTACCGACCGTTGGAAGAAGGGCAGAAAGACTTTCATCCCGGCTGTATCCGTCGGTTCTTCGGGACGAGGGAAGCCCCTCTTCTGGAATACCGGCATGAGGATCTCGACCAACTGGCTGAGCAAGTCATCCGTGCCCAGACCTCACTGACAGGAGTGCAACCCAAATTATCGCTTAACCTCACGAAACACGAGAACACCAGCCGACTGACCATCGTAGGGCTGTGGGGAGATTATATCTTTAAGTCCCAGACAGCGCACTACGAACAACTGCCCGAGAATGAAGACCTTACGATGCACCTTGCTGAAGCTGCAAAGATACGTGTCGTACCCCATAGCCTCATCCGCTTGGCCGATGGTAAGTTGGGCTACATAACCAAACGTATCGACCGCACCGAGCATGGCGAGAAGATAGACATGGAGGATATGTGCCAACTGACGTTGCACCCTACGGAGTATAAATACAAGGGATCGTATGAACAGATAGCAAAAGTCATCGTGCAGTATAGCAGTACCCCCAAACTGGACTTGACGAACTTCATGCAACAGTTGCTATTCTGCTTTGTCACAGGCAATAACGACATGCACCTCAAGAATTTCTCTCTCTATCGCCCGGCAGCAGGTTATCAACTCACCCCGGCATACGATCTTCTCAACGTGGCCATAGCCAATCCCAGGGATAAGGAAGAATTGGCACTGACGCTCTCCGGACGAAAATCTAACCTGCGTATGCGCGACTTCCTGACTGCAGCCAAGAGCATGGGCCTGGACGAAACCGTCGTGTTGCGTCTTGCCTCAGCCCTTCACAGGGCACTCCCCAAATGGCAAAGCCTCATACGCCAATCCTTCCTCTCAGAGGATATGAAGCAAGCGTATGAAGAGCTCATACACTCCCGCCTGGGACGTTTATGTGACCTATAGGCGACATAATCTGCGTGCTGTTGTAGATCAGATTATTATCGTTAACAAACTATGATGTTGAGTGAGCGTGTGAAGCATAACGCTTACCGGCAGAGTTATGCACAGA
>JBJEKS010000146.1:0-2802 GCA_051878755.1 Bacteroides sp.
CAGATTTTCACAGATTATTACGGATGAAACGCAGATTGGTCAAGGGCATTTTGCCTCACGCACAACAAAAAAAAGAAATCCGTGAAAATCTGTCTCCATCTGTAAAATCTGTGGTTCCCAATCACTAAACACTAATCACTAATCACTAATCACTCCCTAAAAATCATGCTCAGCATTATCGCAGCCATTGACCGCCGACGCGGTATCGGGTACCAGAACAAATTGCTCTTCTGGCTTCCCAACGACCTGAAACGCTTCAAGGCCCTCACCACGGGACATACCATCCTGATGGGTCGCCGCACGTTTGAGTCGCTCCCCAAAGGAGCCTTGCCCAACCGACGCAATGTGGTACTCAGCAGCAACCCTGCCCTGACGTTCCCCGGAGCCGAGCGCTTTGCCTCACTCGACGATGCACTGGCGCATTGTGCAGCCGATGAGCTGATCTATATCATCGGTGGAGCTAGCCTCTACAGCCAAGCCATGCCGCTGGCCGATGAGCTTTGCCTGACCGAGATTGATGCCGAAGCCCCTCAGGTGGATGCCTTCTTCCCTGAGATAGACCCCAACGTATGGGTAGAAAAAGAGAGGGTGCCTCACTCCAAAGATGAGAAGCACCCCTATGACTATGCTTTTGTGACCTACCGACGCCGGTAAGCGCCACATTTGATTCCCTGCCAGTTATTCCTCCTCATCCTCACTCGTCAGGATGGGCATCTGTCGCTTGATGGCCTCGTGGAAGGAGATGAGCGTCTCCGTGCGCGACAGGCCCAGCGGCTGCAGCTTGTCGTGGATGATGCTGAGCAGGTGGTGGTTGTTGCGTGCATAGAGCTTGATGAACATGTCATACTTGCCCGTCGTGAAGTGGCACTCCACAATCTCGGGAATCGACTCCAAGGCACGGGTCACCTCATCGAACGTTGAAGGGTCCTTCAGGTAAATGCCCACATACGCACACGTTTCATACCCAATCTTCTCGGGGTCAATCACGTACTCCGACCCCTTAAGGATACCCAACCCCGTAAGCTTCTGGATACGTTGATGGATGGCCGCACCCGACACATTGCAGGCTCTGGCCACCTCCAGGAAGGGAATACGGGCATTACCCGCAATCATTTTCAATATCTGTTCATCCAATGAATCCAACTGATGTCCCATGATAGTTTTTGTTTTATAATTAAGCGCAGTTGCAAAGTTAAGCAAAATTCCGCAATTCGGCACCATTTTCCAACTTTTCTTGGAAAAAAATTGTAGTTTCATCTTTTTGTTGTATCTTCGCACCATATTATAAATATGCATATCCTATTCAAATTACATTTATGAAACGTCTTATTCTGATTCATTTCGTGCTTGTTGCGCTCTGTATGAGCAGCCAAGCCCAAGAATTCAAGGCCTTCTTCGAGGAGAAGAGCCTGCGTATGGATTACCTTTTCACCGGCGATGTCACCCGACAGGAAATCAGCCTGGACAAGCTCTCCTCCTGGGAGGGATGGGCAGGACGCAAGCACCGCCTCGCTGAGCTCCCCCTGGAGGGCAACGGACAGGTGGAGGTGAGCGATGAGGCCACGGGGCAAGTGATTTACCGCACCTCCTTCTCCTCGCTCTTCAGCGAATGGCTCTCCACCGACGAAGCGCAAACCACGCGCAAGTCGTTCGAGGCCACCTTCCTCGTTCCCTTCCCCAAGCAACCCGTGCGCGTGAAGGTGAGCCTGCTTAATTCACGCCATCAGGTGATGACGGCCATGACCCATCGTGTAGATCCCAAGGACATCCTGATTCACGCCATGGGTCAACGCGTCACGCCTCATAAGTACCTGCTCAAGAGCGGCGACCCGGAGCGTTGCGTGGATGTGGCCATCTGCGCCGAGGGTTATACGGAGCAGGAGATGGAGCTCTTCTATAAGGATGCACAGATAGCCTGCGACGCCCTCTTCGACCATGAGCCCTTCAAGAGCATGAAGAGCCGGTTCAACATCGTGGCCGTGGCCTCCCCCTCACTCGACTCGGGCGTGAGCGTACCCCGTCTGGGCGAATGGAAGCAAACCGCCTTCAGCTCCCACTTCAGCACCTTCTACTCCGACCGCTACCTCACCACGCTGCAGGTAAAGTCCATCCACGATGCCCTGGCCGGCATCGACTACGAGCACATCATCATCCTGGCCAATACCGACGAGTATGGTGGCGGCGGTATCTACAACTCCTACACCCTCACCACGGCCCATCATCCCATGTTCCGTCCCGTGGTGGTGCATGAGTTTGGCCACAGCTTCGGCGGACTTGGCGACGAGTACTTCTACGATGACGACGTGATGACCGACACCTATCCCCTCGACGTAGAGCCGTGGGAGCAGAACATCACCACGCAGGTGAACTTTGACGCGAAGTGGAAGGACATGCTCCCCCAGGGCACACCCAACCCCACACCGGTGAATCAGAAGGAGAAATACCCCGTAGGCGTCTATGAAGGAGGCGGTTACAGCTCCAAGGGCATCTATCGTCCCGCCTTCAACTGCCGTATGCGCACCAACGATAACCCCGAGTTCTGCCCCGTGTGCCAGCGTGCCCTGCGCCGACTGATTGAGTTCTATACCGAATAACCCCCCGAAAAGTATCTTTAGATAAATGGCCAGGTATCTAAACATACTTGGCCATTTATCTAAAGATACTTGACCTTTTATGTTAATGTACCTGGCCCTAATCCCGAAATAACATGATTGAAATCCAACGACTGAATAGTAGCAAGTCCCCCTATTACCCCTTTGTAGAGCAGTTGCTCACCCTCTCCTTCCCTACCGAAGAGTACCG
>JBJEKS010000147.1:0-2796 GCA_051878755.1 Bacteroides sp.
GATACTATTCTGCGGTCTCTGCCCTCTACGATCTTACTGAAGGGGTGAGGGAGTATGTCTCGTTGCGCAATCTGGCCCTTGACCTGTTTGATAAGGGCGATGTGGAGCGGGCTTATCACTACCTGCATTGCTGCGTAGAAGATGCCAACGCCTGTGAGGTGCCTCTGCGTATGTTGCAGTTCTCGCCAGATTTTCCTGTCATCCTCGATGCTTATCAGCAGAAGATTGATGCCCAGGGTGACACGTTAAGACACCGCTTTCTGGCTTCTGTACTGCTGTCTGTCCTCTTGGTCTTCATGCTGGGTTATGTCTATGTCGTGACTGTCCGCCTCAGGCAGAGCCGGCAGAAGCTTTGGAATAGCAAGATGGAATTGGAAGAGAATAATCGAAAACTGAACCAGACGTTGCTGAACGAGCAAGAAGCTAACCGTCAGCTGAGGGAGGCCAACCGTATCAAGGAGGCTTACATTACCCGCTACATGACGGAGTGCTCCACCTTCATAGATAAGATGTCCTCTTATCGCAAAAATCTGCTTCACATCGCGCAGGGTGCAAAGCCGGCACAAATACTACCTGCCCTACGCGATACAGCTGTGGAGGAGCAGGAACTGAATCTGTTTTATACCCATTTTGACCAGACCTTTTTGCAACTTTTCCCCCATTTCATCGAGGAAGTGAACGATTTGCTGCAGCCGGAGGCCCGTTTTGCCTTGCACGATGTGGAGCTTAAGCTGAATACAGATTTGCGCGTGCTGGCCTTAGTCCGTCTAGGTATAACTGACAGTACAACGATAGCCTCCTTTCTGCATTGCAGCGTCAAGACGGTGTACAACTGTCGTGCCCGCCTGCGGAGTAAAGCCGTATGTGAGCGCAACGACTTTGAAGACCTCCTCCGAAAAACCTGACCGAGGATATGATTTCACCTGGATTTTAGACCGTATCCTCTCCCCTCATACTCCCTAAAAAGCATATTTGATATTTCTATTATATTGATAATCAATAGAAATCTGTTTAATCTCCACTCCCAAAATATCCCTTCGCAATTTTCGCATGATAACTTGCTGTACTTTTGCATCACTAACCTTTTTTATTGACCAATTAAATGCATACGAACCATGAAATTAAACCATGAAGGAAAAAGGCTCCTGCTGGTATTGGCAGGTGTCTTACTGGCTGTGAACATCTGGTCACAGCAGACAGTGAAAGGTAATGTAAAGGACGAATTGGGCGAACCGGTTATCGGAGCAAACGTGCTCGTTAAGGGTACTTCTAACGGTGCGATAACCGACTTGGACGGTAATTATACCATTCAAGATGTATCTCCTAAGGCAACCTTGGTGTTCTCGTACGTAGGATACCTTTCGCAAGAGATTGCCGTTGCTGGCAAGAATGTCATCAATTGTGTGCTGAAGGAAGACTCACAGACACTGGGTGAAGTGATGGTGGTGGGTTATGCCGTGGGATCAAAGCGCACCATCTCAGGTGCAGTCGATCGTGTGAAGAAGGAAGACATGAATAAAGGTGTCGTACTGAGTCCTGCCGATGCCTTGAAGGGCAAGTCTGCCGGTGTCATCATAAGCTCTAGTGGCGGTGACCCGATGGGCACTACCAACATCCGCATTCGTGGTACCTCTTCACTCTCAGGAGGCAACGACCCGCTCATCATCATTGACGGTGTCTTTGCTGACATGACCATGATGAATGCCCTGGCACCTGGGGATATAGAGTCCATGACCATCCTCAAAGATGCATCTGAAACGGCTCAGTATGGTAGCCGCGGAGCAGCAGGTGTCATTGTCATCACCACGACCAAGGGTAAGAACGGCTTCGCAAGCATAGAATACAATGGCCAGTTTGGCGTAAACAGTGTGTTCAAGAACATTGAGATGATGTTGGCAGACCAGTACCGCAGTGAGGTCAGCCGACTTGGACTGACCGCTACAGATATGGGAGGTAACACCAACTGGCTGGATGAGATAGAGCGTTCGGGACTGACGCAGAACCACAACATCGCTTTCTCTCACGGTACAGAGCATGGCAATATGCGTGCCTCATTGGGTGTTATCCAGCGCCAAGGTGCGCTGAAGAACTCTGATATGATGAATTATACGGCCAAGTTTGATGCGCAGCAGTATGCCTTCAATAAGAAACTCAAGTTGGAGATGGGAATTGTGGCCTCAGAACGCGATGGAAAGATGCAGTATGACATACAGAAGATATTCTACTCGGCTGCTGCTTACAATCCGACCTATCCCAATGTGAAGAATGCAGACGGCCGTTGGGATGAAGACCTGTTGGCTAACGAAGTCTATAATCCGCTGGGACAGTTGGAGATAGACAACCGCTACAATGTAGGCTCCATCAACGTGCATGGTAAATTGACCTGGACCATTCTGGATGGATTGAATCTGAGTGCATTCGGCAGCTATTCCTACCTCAACATTGAGAAGAAGCGCTATATCCCCAATGACATCCGTCAAGGAGAACTCAACGGTAACGGATGGGCTTATCTGGGCAATACCAACCGCAAAGATTTTATGGGTAACATCCAGCTGAGCTATTCTAAAGACATCAAGAAGCATCATATTGATGCCCTGGCCGTGATGGAAGGTCAGCGTTACCGCACCTTTTCCTTTGAATCACAGGCCAAAGGATTCCAGACCAACGACTTGAAATACAACAATCTCCAGGCTGGTGCCAATGTGGCTTGGGGTAACAACACAAGCAGCGCTACAGAATATACCATATCGTCGTATATGGCCCGTATCAATTACATGTTCAACGACCGCTATATCG
>JBJEKS010000148.1:0-15808 GCA_051878755.1 Bacteroides sp.
GAACCTGTATTGGATTGGTCGTTTCCCACAGTAATGGGATTTGTAATCACTCCATTATTATAATGGTATGCGGTGAAAGTGGCACCTTTTGTACCATTATATCGGTAGGTAACGTCGGAGGAGGTAGGAGTTAAATTAGTACCACTAACTTTAAATTCTACTCCATTCATTTCTTGGGCATAAAGACCTTTTGAGTAGATATAAACTAAATCATTATCCTTAAAGGTTGTTAAGCCGTTAGCATCTGTTACGGCACGTGTAACTGTATTATTTATCGTGAAATATACTTCAGCACCTGGAACCTGCGGTTCTTCTTCGTCTTCGTTACTGCAGGCAGTAAAGGTGGCGAGAGCTGCTACGGCAGCTAAAATGATATGCTTTTTCATATTCGTAATTTTTTAATAGGTAATTCTTTTTGTTTTTTAATTATTCGTTATGTAAGGCGTCAGGCTGACGTCTTGGATGGTGTAAGTAGTGGCATTAGTCGTACCATGTGAGCAGAAACCGATGAAGTAGTCGGTTTGCGTCGTGTTCGCTCCCATTGAAGTCCCATCATTATCCGTTGAAGTGGCGGTTGTCTGACTGGGGTCTATGACAACCTTATAGGTGGTGGCCGTAGTGGTGGGAGTAAAGAGGACGCGCGCACCCTTGTTATAGCTTGATAACGTGGGTGAGAGTACCTCCATGTAGTAGAAGATATCCTTGCTGTTGCTGTCAAAGCCTGTAACTGATAACCACATTTGGTTTGATGCCTCAGCCTTCACGGTGAAGGTCAGCAGGTAACGGTTGCCCAGGGTGAAGCTCTTCAAGGCATGGAAATAAAGAGTACGGTTAGACCAATAACCAGAAGCTGCAGTGGTTACTTTAAAGTTGAATCCTCCGTCAAAGGAGGCAACTTCAGCTGCAAAGTTTTCAGCCGTGGCAAGCACTCCCCACTCTCCTGCAGCCAGTTCTGAGCGTTTGCCGCTCAGCGTGGTTACTTCCGTTTCAGTGGTTACCGGCGGGATGTAGAGGAACTCCTCGATGGTGCAGTCGCCTTGCTCGGTGGTTTCTCCCCATTGTGAGGTGAGAACGGCCGAGATGGTGGTCAGCTCGCCGGCCTCGGTCATCTTCATGGTGAAGGTGCTTACGGTGCCTTCGCTCAAGGTGAGCTCGGTGGAGTTGGTGTAGTTGTAGGTGCGTCCGTTGGCCGTGGTGATGGATATCAGCACGTTGTCAGCCAGTAGCTGCTGGGCGGGTACTACGGCGTAGAAGATGCCTGCTGAGGTGGCATCGGCCGTGAGGTTCGTGCCCATGCTTACGCTGCTACGCGTGGCTCCTGAGATAGGCTCCATCTTGTCGGTGGCATAGACCCAGCGCACGGTGGTGAGGACGTTGTTCAGCTCCACTATGGCCACCTGGTTGTCTGCGGCCAGCTGGGCGTTCACCTGGTTGACGTCAATCTTCACCAGTGCCAGGCGGTGGCGGAAGCTAAGCTCAATGGGGTCGGCGGTAGCGTAGGGCACGCTGTTGGCCGAGGTCATCACGTCGCTCTTTCCGAACGTACCATCGCCACTCTGGTCGAAGGCCACCTGGAAGTTGGCCTCGTAGGCGTTGGCCGACGTGGCGGCGGGATAGAAGGCATAGAACGAGGCACCGTTGTTCTCGTTGAAGTTATAGGCCCTGTCTTCGTTGCATGTCAGGCCCGTGGCTGTCACGGTATAGCCTACGTTGCGCATGTCGTCGTAGAGCCCGTTGGTGTAGAGGTAGATTTGGTCTCCCTCCTGGAACTTCGTGATGCCGTCAGACCCCGTCATGGCACGGGTCACCGCCTTCACCAGCGAGAGGCTTACTTCAGCCCCTTTCACTGGCTCGGGAGGCATCGCCTCGGGCTGCTCGCTGCCGCTGCAGGCAGCCAGCAGCACCAAGGCCATACCGGCTATCAGGTTGATGTATCTGTTCGTTTTCATCATACTGTTCACTTTTCGTTGCTATCAATCACAGGGTATCAGTCGCATATCGTCCAGATAGAAGTCTATCATGGAGGGATTGGTGGTGATGTAGAAGACCACGCTCTTCAGCATGCCCAGGGTGGGGGTCATCATCTCGCTGTCAGGGATGTGGGCTTGTGCATTCTCGTCTGCATTACCGGCCGCATGCTTGAGTGAGGCCTTGCGCAGGTCGAAGGTGACGCTGTACTTCTTGTACTGGTCGTAGGTGTTGACCTGCTGGTAGAGGCAGGTACGGTTGTAGGCCGCTCCCTCAATCAGGGCGAAGTAGTCGCTCTGCGTACCGTCGGGGTTGGTGTATTTCATGAAGGCACCCAGGCGGATCTGGTTGCCGGCCATGTTGGCGGTTTGCGACGAGCGTCCCACGAACTCCAGCGTGTAGCGTCCCTTCACCACATCGGCGGCAGAGAAGAAGAAGGTGCTGTTGTGCCAGCTGGAGTAAACGGCTGCCTTTCCATCCGTGGCGGGTGTGATGGCGGTAGAGTCGCGGAAGAGGTGCATCACCTTGCCTTGTTCAGCAAAGGCGGCATCGGCTACGATTTCGACCTTGTCCTTCGGGTTCTGCACGTAGCGGTACCAACCCTCGCCGTTCAGGGTCTCATCCTTGTTCTTCTGCACCTCGGCGTAGTTGAAGCTGTCGAAGTTCTGCCAGTCGAAGAGGGTCTTGGGTCGCAGGAAGGTACCTCCACCCACGATGTTTTCATCGTCTTCTTCCCACTTCTCCACCTTCAGATCGTCGTTGAAGAGAATGATGGTACCCTCAGCACCAATACCGATGATGAACTTCTTGATGGTATTGGCCTTGAACTCCATATCCTTGGTGGTCTTGAAGATGTAGGTGTTGTCGCCATCGTAGAGCGAGAGGATGAGTGAGCCACCGGCAATCTTCTGCGGAGGCACGAGGGCCCAGAAGGAGAGGGTGTCGTTCTCGGCGAGGCGGTCCCACATACGGATGTCCATGGTGTCGCCATAGACCTCGTAGGCCGCATCCTTATACTTCCAACGGATGGAGGTCTTACAGTTGTGAACCAGCACGGAGTCGGGGTAATCCACATCGCGTGCCAGCTTCACCTTCAGCTGAATCTGCGCCATCTGGTGCTGGAACTTCAGCGAAATCTGGTCGGTGTTGACGGGCACGTCCTTGATGGTGCTGGTCATGAAGTCGCTTGCGTTGAAGGCAGCCTCGTTGCTCTGGTTGGCCTTGACCGTGAAGTTCACCTGACCGCCTGCGGTCTGTTCGCTCCAGGGATAGTAGGCGTAGAAGTCGGCTGTCTTGTCGCCATAGCCGTTGTAGAAGATACCGTCGCTCTTGCTCGGGTCGAGCACGGAGTCGTTGGTCACTACATGCAGCACGTTGGTACCACTGGCTCCCAACGTGGCATAGATACCTATTTCGTCGCCAACGACAAAAGAGGTCTCTCCATTTTGTGCGGTTACCGTACGCGTGACAGGGGATTGGTCTAGCACGAAACCAATCTTGGCCTCCTTCGGGTTGTTCCCTAGGTGATTGTCGTCGGTACATGCTGCGATGAGTCCTATGACTGCCGCAGCTAAGATAATGTACTTTTTCATACTACGATAAATTTAGGATTATACTTGTTTTTACTTTTATTCTTCTTCATCGGGACGGGCTACACCCGTGGTGGGGTCTTCGCTATCCTCGGTCCACTTCAGCACCACGATGCTCTTCTTGCCGGTGAGCTGGGTGGTGATGGTGGTGGAGTTCTCCGTCAGCTGGGCCTGGACGGTGTATTCGGTGTTCTGCTCCACCTCTTCGCCTTTCTCCTGGTCCACCTGCAGCATCTGGCTCACGGGTACGGGGTCGTATTCCTTGGTTTCGGTCTTTCCGGTTTCGGGGTTAGTTATCTGGGCAATCACTTGTAGGATGGCTTCCTGTTCCAATTCGCCCGGAATGATGACCGTTGACATGGAGTGCGTCGTGCTGCCGTCGCCCTCGCTGGTCGATGTGGTCTTCATAGGAATGTCGCTTTCCACCTTTCTATCAAGGATTTTGCCATTAATCACGTCCAGTTTGGCTTGTGTGGCCATGCCTTGGATGGTGGCCGTCAGGCTCTTTACGTTGGCATCGGTGCAGTGGATGTCCACCTTCACCTCCGACAGCGTGGGTGTCATGCTGACATTCGCTGCTTCACCCGGATGTACCGTCTTTACAATGGTGCCACCGGTGGCGACATCGTCAACATCCAACATAACCTTGCCATCGTAGAGACATAGTTGACTCGTATGTCTATCTTCTATAACCGCCCAATGAAACGTACGTGTAGCCGGTACCGTCACGAGGTTAGGTTCGTAGGGGTAATAGACGCGGAACTCCACCTCTGTGCCGTCGTCAGGGTAGTACATGGGGATGTTGTCTGCCGGCACCAGATAGCCCATGGCCCCCCGGTTGTCGGCGATGTGCTCCTTGTTGAAGTATTCGCTCATCACCTCGTTGGTGCCTTTCTTCAGCATGAAGACACCCACATGCTGTCCCCCGCTCCACACGGTGGCCACGTTGCTGTTGATGGTATATACCTCTGCCTTAAGCACCACGGGGATGCGGTTGTCCTCCTCTCCGCCGTTGTTGTCGCTGCTGCAGGCCGTCCCCAAGAGAAGGGTGGGCAGCAAGAGCAGGTAGTTTATCAGTTTCTGTTTCATATTCATAATCGATTTAAGTTGGCGTTATTGGTTTGCACTCATCCAGTCGGGCAGGTAGCCCAGGCGTAGCATGAGCTGTCCCTCGTAGAGCGATTCGGGATAGACGGCCTTGCCGTGGCTCTCATCGCAGGTCACCTGCTCGGCCTTGAAGACGGTGTTGCCCTGATAGCCCACGATGACGGGCATCAGGAAGCGGTTGTTGCGCACCCAGAGGTCGAATTTGCCTGCTCCGTAGTTCGTCTCCCGGTAGTTCCACAGGGTGAGGTGGCCCAGGTGGTTGGGACCCAGGGCGGCATCACCTCCGGCATGATTGGCCATGAAGCCGCCACGGCAGGCATCGAGCAGGGTAGCCCGCGGCTGACTGCAATGGCTCTCGAAGCAGCTGTTGGAGCCCGTGGTGTTGCGCCAGATCACCGTGCCGATGGCCGTCTTCGACACGCCGAACGAGTGGTACTGGGCCGGCTCGTCGGTACAACGGCCTATCAGGACGTGCGAGGAGGCCTGCGAGCGGATGGCGGCATGGCCTCCGTTGCCCTCGATGCGGCAGTCGAGTACGGAGACGTTGGCGCTCAGCATCACGCTCACCCCTTCGCTCACGTCGATGAAGCGGCAACGGCGTATCCACCCATTCACCTGACGGCGGAAGGTAATCATACGGAATCCGCTGTCGTGCAGGGCGTTGAGGTGGTGGCTGAAGCGCTCCTGGAAGTTGCCGCGGAAGGTAATGTCCTCCACGCCGCAACCCACGTTGTGCTGGTAGCGATGGAGTGTCCAGCCCCAGCGGGCCTCCACCTTATGCATCAGCGGCTCCACGAAGGTCACCTTCGTGCCCTCGATGCGGGCAATGGTGAGGTACTCCGTGACCTGTACGCCGTCGTTGGGCAGCTCGCTCCATTCGTTGCACACGTCATAGGGCTTCACCTCGTCGGCCACCAGCTCGGGGTCGTCGTTCTTCAGCTTGAGCAGCACGCGTTGGCCCATGCTGAGGCCGCTCGTCGAGCTGACCTGCAGGGTGTGGCTGCCGCAGGGGGCATCGCCCGTGATAGTGGTGAGCAGGAGCTGGTCGTCGGGTTTCGCTCCCTTATAGGTAAACATGATGAGTTCGTTGCTGTTCCAGAGGGAGTTGTCGTTGGAGGGGTTGGGGGTCTCCATGTAAAGCTCGGTCTCGCCCGTTGCATCCTTCGTGCCGCGCAGCACGATGTTGCTGCAGCTGATGGTGAAGGGGGTGATGTCGGCCCCTTCGGGATGGAGGTCGTAGCGCCCCTTGCCGAAGCGGATGACGGCTCCTGCACGTCCACCGGCCACGAGAGCCTCGGCCGCCTCGATGGCTGCCTGGAATGCTTCGCGGTCGCTCAGGTTGTCGTCGGGTATAGCGCCGTACTCATCTACCAGGATTTCGGGGTAATCCACATCGGGTATGGCCCGTTCGCCATGCTCATAGCCGGCGTAGGAGTAGTTGAGCAGGGTGCTCTCCGTGCCCTTCTCCTGGGCGGCGGCATAGGCCTGGAAAATGTTGCAGCAGGCGGACAGGTCTATGCCAGGCTTCTCCTCGGGCTGCGGTTCTGGAGTGGGCTCCGGCTCCGGCTTCTCAGGCAAGGGGAGGCCATCTCCATAGCAGGCGGCCACGAGCACTCCTGCAAGCAACAGGAGGAGCCCATGGAGCATGCTGCAGCCTCTGAGGAGGGATATATAGAACCTATTGTTTTTTATCTTCATATACAGCTTATTTTATGGTTACCTTATCGTTTCGTTTGATGGTATGCGTATGTATTCGTTTGTTGCCTTGTATCAAGGTTCGTTCACCTGGATGGTGAGTTGACGGACCTGTTCCTCGCTGTTCCAGAGGTTGGCGTTGGTGGCCACGAAGGTGGCGGTGAAGGTACCGGCCTGCTTGTAGGTGTAGTTGTAGGAGCGGAGGAAGGCCTCGATGGACTTGATGGGGGTGCCTCGGTCGGGCTCCACCGTGCAGGGGTTGATTTCGCGGCTCACCATCCAGATGACCTCGTCGGGCTCGCGACCCGTGGCGGCATCTATCGTGGCCTTCTGCGGCTGGAAGAGGAGGCCGTTGTCGTTAATCTGGTAGTTGGTCTGCGTGGCACTGCGCTCCATCACGATGCGGAAGGCCCACTCCGTGATGGTGTTGGTCACGGAGAGCTGCTCGCCATCTTCTGTCTGCTTGTGGAGGTTGAGATTGCTCACATCCACACGCGGACGGGTGATGTACTTGCCGTTGCCGTTGGCCGAAGGGATGCTCTCACGTCCTGCGGCGTTATAGAGGAAAGCCACGTAGAAGGGCTTGTTGATGTCGATGTAGTGGGAGAGGTCGGTGCTGCCGTTGCTCTCCACGGCCGAGGCCGACGTGGGGATGGGCACGGGCAGACGGCCATACTCGCGGCCGCTGATGGGAATCCACGTGGCTTGGTGGATGGCCTCGGGGGTGTAGTCGCCGCTGAAGTCGGTCGAAAGGTAGATGTGGAGCAGCTCCTGACCCAGGTAGTTGACGTCGTTGTACTGCTGGCGCACGCTGCACTCCATGCTGAGGCTGCTCAGCCGGGCCTCGGTACGCTGGCGGTTGGCGTAGTTGCTGCCCGTATCGCCGGCGTAGAAGGTGATGTAGTCGGGGTTCCCCTCGAAGAGGAAATTGACGCTCTCGCCACGCTTGATGAGGCTCACGTTGCCCTCGGTGGTGACGTTGAAGCAGACCTCATCCACGCTGTCGCGGCTGCATCCCGTGGCGAGTGCTGCCAGGGTCGTGGCCAGGGCGAAGATGAAATATGTATGGACTTTATTCTTCATATACTTAACGGTTTTTAGAGGGTTACCACAGGTCGGTCTGTCCGCAGATGGTGTTGACGTTCAGCTCTGCCTGCGGGATGGGGAAGTAGATGTGCTTGCGGGCGTAGTTGAGGGCGGGTACCGCCTTCACGTTGTCCAGGTCGTAGCCTATCTTCTTGTTCTTGTCGTTGAGCGACTGGTCCTTCAGGATGTTGAGCTGCCGCTCGAAGTACTCCACGCCATGACGGCGCAGCTCCATGCGGCGGGGCACCTCGTAGCAGAGTTCGCGCGTACGCTCGTCGAGCACGAGCTGCTTGAAGCTGTCGTAGTCGCCGTAGTCGGCCTGAGTGATGGCTGAGGCCCCGGCACGCTGGCGCACCTGGTTGAGGGCGCTCACGGCATCGGAGGTGGGGCCGTGGTTCACCTCGTTCTCACACTCGGCCACCATCAGCAGCACGTCGCTGTAGCGCACCACGGGGAAGTTGATGGAGGAGTTGTTGCGCGACAGGGGGCGTTCGGGGATGTACTTGGCGCGCCACTTGGCGGCATTACCCTCCTCGGAGGCTTTCTCCGAAGCCGTGCGCTCCACCTCGTTCACTACGCCGTTGGTGGTCACGTACTTATAGTCGGCTATGTTCCACCATTGCCGTTCGTCGCCCTCCTCATAGAGGCGGAAGAGGTACTTCGTGCCGTCGTAGAGGCCGTAGGCATAGGGGTAGTCGTCGCTGGCCGTCTGCTGTGTCACGCCCAGGTAGAGGCCCAGGCGGCCTGCTTCGTTGGTCTGCGTCTGTCCGTTGCCGTAGAACTCCACCTCGAACATGCTCTCGCGGTAGGTGAGGTCATACTGGTTGCTGCACATCTTGATGAACACCTCCTGATAGCCCCCTTGACTCTGCGGATAGAGGCGGTGGAGGCCGCTACGGCGCACGATGCGGGCGCACTCCAGGGCCTTTTCGTAGTTATCGGCATAGACGGGGTAGCCAGCAGACCAGAGGTAGGCACGGGCCAGGAGGGCATAGGCAGCTGTCTGGCTGACGCGCCCTGGGCTCTCCAGCTTGTCGGCCGGCAGGCAGCTGGCCGCAGCCTCCTCCAGGTCGGCGATAATCTGCTTGTAGATATCCGCCTGAGGCGACTTCTTCAGCAACTGCGTGGTGAGGTCGTAGGTGGGGGTGGTACGCAGGGGTACCTCGCCCCAGAAGGCCACCAGGTTCATGTAGAAGAGGGCACGTAGCGCCTTGGCCTCGCCGAGGAACATCGCCTTGCTGGCCGCCGAGCCACACTCCTCGTCCGTGCGTTCGGCGATGAGGCCGATGTAGTCGTTGGCGCGGTTGATACCCTCGTAGAGGGCGGTCCACGAGGTCTTCAGGGCGTTGTCCGTATTGTTGTAGTTGTAGTTGCTGATCTGGATGTAGTCCTTGCCGTAGCTGCGGTTATAGACCAGGATATCGGTACCGGCATCCAGGTCTGACCAAAGGTTCTCGCCGTAGCAGCCCACGGCCCCCAGGGCGTCATAGACTCCCATCAGGCCGGCCAGGCAGCTCGACTCCGAACGATAAATCTCATCCTGCTCCAGGTAGTCGTAGGTCTCCGTGTCGAGGAAGCCGCAAGCGCTAAGCCCCAACGCCAGAGTCGTTATATAGAATAGCTGTTTAATCATAACCTAATCACTAAACATTAATCACTAATCACTAAACACTAATCACTTAAAAATCAAAGTCCCAGTTCGATGCCGAACGTATAGGTGGTGGCTTTCGGGTAGGCCGAATAGTCGAAGCCGCGGGTCATGGCCGAGTTGCGGGTGGAGACCTCGGGGTCGTAGCCCGTGTATTTGGTCCATGTCCAGAGGTTCTGCGCGCTCACGTAGAAGCGCAGGTTGCTCAGGCCCCAGCGGCGGAGCACCTTGTTGGGCAAGCGGTAGCCCAGCTGCACGTTCTTCAGGCGCAGGAAGGAGGCATCTTCCACCTCGCGGCTGGTATGCACGTTGCTCAGCCCGCGGTTCACGGCCCAGAGGTAGTTGGTGTAGTTGCCCTCCGTGATGGTGCCATCGGCGTTGACCGTGCGTGGTGTCCAGCGGTCCTTGACCGTGGCCAGCTGGTTGATGTGGCGGCCGTCCAGGCTCTCCAGCTTCACGCGGTTGTAGTTGATGACGTCGTTGCCGTACGACCACTGGAAGAAGATGCTCAGGTCGAAGCCGCGGTACTCGAAGTTGTTGGTGAAGCCGCCCGTATGGATGGGGAGGCCGTGGCCTATCACGGTCTGATCCTCGGCCGTCACCTTACCGTCGCCGTTCAGGTCCTTCAGCTTGGGGTCGCCCGGTTGGATGTTGGCCCGCTCGTTGGTGTTGTTGGGAATCTCTGGCTTGAGCACGAAGACGTTGGGGGCCACCTCATCGAAATCCTCGTATTGATAGACTCCGTCATAGACGTAGCCGTACATCTCGCTCAGGGGTGAGCCTACCTTACAGATGTAGAGGTCGGAGATGGAGGGGTAGCGGATGCCGGCCTTGCGGCTCAGCTGTCCGTCGCTCAGGGCGGTAATCTTGTTCTTGTTGAAAGAGATATTGAAGCTGCTGCTCCACTTGAGCCGCTTCTCGCCGCCGGGCAGGATGGTGCCGTTGAGGGTGATTTCCAGACCGCGGTTGTTGATGCTGCCCACGTTCTGTTGCACCTGCGAGAAACCTATCGAGGGGGGCACGTCGGCATAGAGCAGCAGGTCCTTCGTATCCTTATTATAGATATCGATGCTACCGTTGATGCGGTTGTTGAAGAGGCCGAAGTCGATACCGAGGTTGCTCTGGTAGGTGGTCTCCCATTTCAGCTTGTTGTTGGCTATCTGCATCAGGTAGATGGCGGGGTTGAGACCGCCAGCATAGGCGTAGTTCTGTCCGCCGCTGTAGAGCAGGTTGCTCGGGTAGGCGTTCTGCGTGGCGTTGTTACCCGTGGCACCCCAGCCGATGCGCAGCTTGAGGTTGTTGAGCCAGGTGTGGGTGCGCGACATGAAGGCTTCGTCGCTCACGCGCCAGGCGGCAGAGGCGGAGGGGAAGTAGCCCCACTTGTGGTTGGGGAAGCGTGACGTACCGTCGGCACGCATCGTGGCGGTCAGCAGGTAGCGTGACTTCCAGTCGTAGTTGAAGCGGGCGAAGAAGGAGAGCATGTTGTTCTTCACGTTGTTAGCCGCGATGCTCTGTGCCGTACCTTCGTCGATGCCCCAGAAGCCTATTTCGTCCCACGGTATCATGACTGACTTGGCACCCAGGTTGCTGATTTCCTGGCTGGAGAGTGAGGCACCCACCATGCCGTTGAGGTTGTGGTCGTTCACGCGCTTCTTGTAGGTCAGCGTGTATTCGTTGCTCCAGCTGTTCCACTCCTTGTAGTTGAAGCTACCGTTGGTGCGCGAGGAGGAGTAGGAGGGGTCGCCGAAGTAGGTATCCTTGTTGTAGAACTTCTGGTCGCGTACCTCGCGCCAGGTGTAGGCGAAGGTCACCTTGAAGAGCAAGTCCTTCACGATGGTCCAGTTCAGGTAGGTGTTGATGTTGAGCTGGCGGTTGCGCGACTTGTCGTAGGTGTTCTCGATGGTCTTCACGGGGTTGTAGGGGTAGGTACCGCCGTTGTTGTCGGTAATATCCTCCAGGTCATCGGAGCTGCGGTACTTCACGGGGCGGTAGGCCAACACCTGGTAGAGGAAGTACTGGGTGCTCTGTCCGTCGCCCTGCGAGGGTGCGGAGCCCACGGAGAGGTTGTTGGCGAAGTTGAATGCCCCGCCTATCTTTACCGAGGGGCTCAGCTTCTGGTCGAGGGTGAGGCGCGCCTTGAGGCTCTCGTATGAGGACTTGATGATGGTTCCCTGCTGGTTGAGGTAGGAGATGCTGGCGCTGTAGTTGGTGGTCTTCGAGCCGCCGCTCAGGGCTACGTGGTGGCTCGTCATGGGGGCGTTGCGGAAGACGAGGTCCTGCCAGTTGGTCGAGATACGGTTGTTGTAGTCGTCGATGGTCTGGTAGCGGCCCAGGTTCTCGTCGTAGCTGAAGTAGGTCTTGTTCATCTCATCGGCTGTGAGCATCTCCTGTTGCAGCTCCACGAAGTCGCGTCCCTGGAGCAGGTTGAGGAACTTGGGCCGCGTCTGGTAGGAGACGTAGCCGTTGTAGGTGATGCGTGGGGCGCTCTCGGCGCCGCGCTTCGTGGTGATGATGATGACGCCGTTGGCACCACGGGCTCCGTAGATGGCCGTGGCCGAGGCATCCTTCAGCACGTCGATGGACTCGATGTCGTTGGGGTTGATGGAGGCGGCGTTGGCATCCTCGGTAGCAAAGCCGTCGATGACGTAGAGTGGGGTACCGTCGGCCACGTCGCTGATGGTGTTGCTACCACGGATGACGATGTTGGATTCGGCACCCGGGGTGCCGTCGCCCGAAACCACTTGTACACCTGCTATGCGTCCACCCATGGCTTGGTCGAACGAGGTGACGGGTGCCTTGTTCAGCTCCTCCATATCCACTTTCTCCACCGAGCCGGTCAGGTCACTCTTCTTCACGGTGGCATAGCCGATGGCCACCACCTCGTTGAGCAGCACGCCATCCTCCTTCAGTACAATCTGGAGGACGGTCTGCTTGCCCACGGTCACTTCCTGTGTGGCGAAGCCGATGAAGGAGATGACCAGTACCGACTTCTCCGACGGCACCTCTATCTGGAAGTTGCCGTCGAAGTCGGTTATGGTGCCCACTCCCGCCGCATCTTTCAGCACCACGTTGGCTCCGGCCACCGGGATGCTCAGGTCATCGACCACGGTACCCTTCACGGCTATCTGGCCGAAGGCCGGTACAGCTAGCCACAGGATGGCCATCACGACCATCAGCCGGCTCAGAGGGGAGGGTAATAAATGCTTGTATCGTAGCATGTTGCACATCAGTTGATAGGTGTAATAAGGGTTTCGTTTAGAGATAGGTAGAAGAAATGCGGAGGTTAGAGCAGGGGTTCACCCTTCTCAAACCGGATCTTGCGCAAGATAAGCTCGAGATAGTAGTAGTCCGCATAGTTGAGCGGCGTGTCAATCTCGTGGCCATGGGGGATGCTACCTACCGAGTGCATCAGCAGGAAGTTGCCGTTGGTGCCCACCTCGGCGCGGTATGCGGGCGAGCTGAGGCTCTCTAGAATCTTGTCGGCGGTCTCCTTGTAGCCCTTGCCAGGCAGGTAGGTCTCCATCTCATAGAGGGCTGAGGCCGTGCAGGCAGCTGCCGAGGCATCACGCGGCTCGTTGGGGATGTTGGGCGCGTTGTAGTCCCAGTAGGGGATGAGGTCTTCGGGCAGGTTGGGGCTGTTGAAGATAAACTGATAGACCTTCTCGGCGTGGTCGAGGTAGCGCTTGTCGTGGGTGTAGCGGTAGCACATGGTGTAGCCGTAGATGGCCCAGGCCTGTCCGCGTGCCCAGGCGGTCTCGTGGGCATAGCCCTGTGCGGTATGCTTGTGGAGCACTTCGCCCGTCTCGGGGTTGTAATCCACCACGTGGTAGCAGCTGTTGTCCTCGCGGAAGTGGTTCTTGAGCGTCACGTCGGCATGGCTCTTGGCTATATTATAATAGGTGGAGTCGCCGGAGAGCTTGCTGGCCTCGAAGAGCAGCTCCAGGTTCATCATGTTGTCGATGATGACGGGGCAGGTCCATCCGCGTTCAGCCTGCCAGGTGCCTTCATCCACGTTCCATGACTGGATGATGCCGGCTCCCGGACGGAAGCGGGTGGAGAGCGACTTGGCAGCCTCGATGATGACGGGCACATACTCCTGCTTCTTGTCGATGCGCAGGCCGTTGAGGTAGCTGCTGCCAATCATGAAGCCAACGTCGTGGTGCCACTTCAGGTGCTTCACGGAGTCGAGCGCTTCGGTATATTTGGTGGCCAGGGCCTCCCACTTCTTGTCGCCGGTCAGCTCGTAGGTGTACCACATGCAGCCGGGGAAGAAGCCCGAGCACCAGTCGTCGATGGGCACGTAGAGAATCTTCCCGTGCTCGAAGGTGCGCGGATTGAGCAGCTGGCCGCTCTTTTCAATCAGGTCGGTCTGCAGGGTAAACATTGCCACGGCGTGGTTGATGTCGTCTTGAATCAGGTCTTGTTTCTTCTCAGGAGCCTGGCAAGCCAGGAGTGAGCAGCAGGCGATGGCCAAGGTGGCCAGCTTCGAGGAAAGATACTTGTTTTCCATGTTATGAATTTGAATTAAGTGAGTAATCGGGTTTTCAACTTTGGCAAAGATATTTCTTTTTTTCATTCGGGTGTTGTTTTTCGCGTACTATTTTCGTTAACTAATACCTATTTAACGCAAAATTGTACGATTTTACCCACTCTTTGGCACTATCTATGCCTATCCAGATGAGATTTTTCCCGTACAATTTGTGCATATCTCCCAAAACTCCTATATTTGTTACCGTTTTTTGGGCTTTAGAGGCCATAATCATTAAAGGATGTAAAACCATGAAACCGATAGCTACATTATTTCTCCTCTGCTGCCTCTCGTCTGCCTTGCGTGCAACCGATGGCGGCAACCTCCTCTTCAAGCACCTGGAGATGAAAGATAATCTCTCCCATTACTCCGTCATGTCGCTCTATCAGGATGCGCATGGTCTGATCTGGATGGGTACGCGCAACGGCGTATCCGTGTTCGACGGGCAGGAGATGCACCAGTACCACCACCAACCCGATGACCCCACCAGCATCATGAACAACTACGTGAGGGGCATCACGGGAAACGGATCCGACCGCATCTACTTCCTCACCCTGCGCGGCATCTGCTACTTTGATGCCCTGCGGGAGCGCTTCCAGAGCGTGACCGAAGAGCAGATGACCGCCTTCTGCTACGACCGCCGCCTCTACATGGCTGCGGGACGCACGGTCTTTGCCGAGCGTGATGCGGGACGGGAGCAGGTGGTCCAGCTGCCCGACGAAGGGGGGCAGGTGATGAGCCTGGCTGCCCATGGCGACTCGCTCCTCATCGGCACGGAGGAGCATGGACTCTACCTCTATGAGCTGGGACAGCAGCGGCTCACCCCCTTAATACCTAAGGTACACGTGGGCCATCTCTTCCGCGACCGGAGTGGTACCTGGTGGGTCGGCACGTGGGACAACGGCCTCTTCCGCCTCGATGCCCAGGGGATAACCAACTACCGCCACCGCGACGGCGACCCTCACTCCCTCTGTTCCGACTTCATCCGCAGCTGCTGCGAGGATGCCGAGGGCAACCTCTGGGTGGGCACCTTCCGTGGCCTGAGTAAGCTCCCACGGGGAGCGCAGCAGTTTGTCAACTACTACTCCATCCAATCCACCTCGCCCGGCGTGGATTCGTCGGTATGGAGCCTGCTCTGCGATGCGCAGGGCACGATATGGGTCGGTACCTATTTTAATGGCGTGAGCTATTTCAACCCCCAGCTCAGCTTCTACCGCTCCTATCCCGTGGAGCCGGAGGGGCAGGGGGGACTCAGCTTCCCCGTGGTGGGGAGCATGACGGAGGATGACGCAGGGCACCTCTGGATTTGTACCGACGGCGGCGGATTGAACTGCCTCGACCGCGCTACAGGACGCTTTACCCACTACCTCCATACCGATAACCCCTCGTCGCTCTCACACAACAACGTGAAGTGCGTCTATTTCGACCGCCTGCGGCAAAAGCTCTGGATTGGTACCCACCTGGGCGGGCTCAACTGCCTGGACCTGAACAGCAAGCGCATCACACGCTACCTCTGCTCCATCAACGGCCGACCCAAGGAGCTGGCCAACATCGTCTGCGACATCGTGCCCCACGGCGAGGAGCTGCTGCTGGCCACCCACGACGGGGTCTATAGCTTCGAGGTGGCTACGGGACGCTTCACGCAGCTCTTCCAGCAGGGCAACGAGGAGGAACGCATCTCCCTGGCCCTGGATTTGCAGCTGGATGCGCGCGGCCGCCTCTGGATAGGCGGGGCGCAACGGGGGGCCTATTGCTACGACTTCGCCACGCGCGAGCTGAAGCTCTACAGCCATCAGGCTGATGACCCCAACAGCCTGAGCAGCAACGGCGTGAGCAGTATCGACGTGGATGATGAGGGGCGACTCTGGTTCTGCCTGTCGGAGACGGGGCTCGACCTCTACCGCCCCGAGACGGATGACTTCCTCCATTTCGACGAGCGTCGCAACGGCCTGCTCAGTAATTGTGTCTATGGTGCCTGCAGCATCTCGCCCAACCAGCTGCTGGTCATAACCGACAAGGGCTTCTCCTGCCTGGACATCGCGAAAGGGAGCTTCCGCAACGTGGATGTCAGCTCGGGCCTCCCCCTGAGCGCCATCAACCAGAAGGCACTCTTCAAGACCGCCGACCATCAGATCTTCATCGGCGGTATTGACGGCCTGGTGTCGTTCGCGCCCGAGGACTTGAATC
>JBJEKS010000149.1:0-2790 GCA_051878755.1 Bacteroides sp.
GATGCGTACATTAGTTTACAATATCGGATGCCTTGCCGGGGTGGACCGTCACGGCAAACCGCGACTGCAAGGGGAGGAGATGGCCCATCTGGAAAGGCTGGAGGATGCCTGGCTGCTCGTGGAAGATGAGCGGATAGCTGGCTTCGGACGGATGGCCGACTGGAATGAGGCCTGCGGACAGGCGGATGCAGCCTGCGTACGGACTGATGCAGGGTTCGGACAGGTGGACGTGAAGGTGGATGCCCGGGGCGGCTACGTGCTGCCCTGCTGGTGCGACCCCCATACCCACATTGTCTATGCCGGCAGCCGGGAGGGGGAGTTTGTGGATAAAATCCGTGGCTTGAGCTACGAGGAGATTGCAAAGCGGGGTGGGGGAATCCTCAACTCCGCCGACCGCCTCCATCAGACCTCCGAGGAGGAGCTCTACCGCCAGGCCCTGGAGCGTACCCACGAGATGATGAGCAAGGGTACAGGCTGCATCGAGATAAAGAGCGGCTATGGGCTCAATACGGCCGACGAGCTGAAGATGCTCCGCGTCATCCGCCGCCTGAAGGAGAGCCTGCCCGTGCGTATCGTCTCCACCTTCCTTGGCGCCCATGCCGTGGGCAGAGGCTACAGCCAAACGGCCTATGTCGATCTAGTGGTGAACGAGATGATACCCGAGGTGGGCCGGCAGCAGTTGGCCGACTATATCGACGTCTTCTGTGATAAAGGATTCTTTACACCCGAAGAGACGGCCCGCATCCTGGAGGCCGGAGCCAAGTGGGGGATGCAGCCAAAGATTCATGCCGACGAACTGGCCTCGTCGGGTGGTGTGGTGGTGGGCGTGGAGCACCAGGCCCTCTCGGTGGATCATCTGGAGCGCATGGCCGATGAGCAGCTGGAGACCCTGTGGGGCAGCCGGACGATGCCTACCGCCCTGCCTGGCACCTCCTTCTTCCTCAACATGCCCTTCGCACCGGCCCGACGGATGATTGATGCCGGACTGGGTGTGGCCGTGGCGAGCGATTACAACCCGGGCTCTACCCCCTCGGGCGACATGAAGTTTGTAGTCTCCCTGGCCTGCATCAAGATGCGTCTGCTGCCCGAAGAGGCCCTGAATGCCGCCACGCTCAACGCCGCCTACGCCATGGGACTGAGCGAGGAGTACGGCTCCATAGCCGTGGGCAAGGTGGCCAACTTCTTCCTCACCAAGCCCATCCCCTCGCTGGATTACATCCCGTATGCCTACACCACGCCGCTGGTAGAACGCCTCTTCCTCCGTGGAAAAGAGTGGATGATGTAGTTGATGTAAATCAAAAAATTGTATAGCCCCGTATTTTGCTCGATGCAATCTGCGGGGCTTTTTGTACCTTTGCCGGCTGAAAACAAAAGAATGCTATCTGTATGATTTGGCTGATAAAGAATAAAGGGATGAAGGGACAGCTTGGCAAACTGGTTCTTCCTATTTTTATTGAGACTTCGCTTGTCATGATGCTGGGTGCCGTGGACACAGTGATGTTGAGCCAGTACTCGGACAACTCGGTGGCCGCAGTGGGGGTGGTGAATCAGTTGGTCAACCTGGCCGTACTGGTTTTCCAGGTCATTAGTTTCGGCACGACGGTGCTCTGTTCACAGTATCTTGGTGCAGGACTCAAAGAGCGAATGGTGCAGGCCACGGGTGTGGCTATCGTGCTGAATGGGGTCTGTGGCCTGTTGATCAGTGCGTTGCTCTATGGGTGTTGCATAGGGATGCTGCAGCTGATGGGGCTTCGTCCCGAACTGCTCACTGAGGGGGTGAGCTATATGCGCATAGTGGGGTTGTTTGCCTTTTTCCAGGCCATCTCGTTGGCCATCAGTGCCTCACTGCGTAGTGCGGACAAGGTTATCTACCCCATGATGGTCACTGTGGTGGTCAATATCCTCAATATCCTGGGCAACTATACGCTGATTTTCGGTAAATTCGGTATGCCGGCCTTGGGGGTCGAGGGGGCTGCCATATCCACCAGCATAGCCCGTGGTGTGAGCATGGTGATACTGCTTGTCATCCTGTTTCGCAAGCACATTCCCTCCTTTCCGTTGAGGTTGTTCCGGCCCTTCCCGTGGATTGAACTCAAAAACCTGTTGAAGGTGGGTACTCCCGCTGCGGGCGAGGAAATCAGCTATAGCGGCTCACAGGTGGTGATTACCTTTTTCATCAACATGCTGGGCAACGAAGCGCTTGCTACCCGTACGTATTGTTGGAACATGATCTTCTTTGTCTATATTTTTTCCATCGCCGTAGGGCAGGGAGGGGCCATACTTATCGGACATCTGGTGGGAGAGAAGAAGGTGACCGCAGCCTATCTGCTGGGGTGCTACACCCGGCGTCTGGCTATCATGGTGTCCGTTGTGCTCTCCTTGGGATTGGCCCTTTGCGGAGGCTGGGTATTGGAGTGGCTCACGGACAATCCGGCTATCATCGAGATGGGTAAGATTATTTTGTGGATTGATGTCGTACTGGAGGTGGGGCGTGCCATCAACATCTGGGCTACCCAGGCCCTGCGTGCTACGGGTGATGTGAATTATCAGTTTTATGTAGGCATCACCGTGCAATGGCTGGTATCGGTACTGCTCAGCTATCTGTTCGGCATCCATTGGGGGTATGGGTTGATAGGCATGTGGATCAGCTTTATGCTGGACGAGAATATCCGCGGGCTGATCTTTATCCATCGTTGGCATTCCATGAAGTGGGCCACGAAGAGTTTTGTCAAATGACCTGGTTCTCATGCAATTTAGTTGAATGGAGTCCCGTACCTGTAGGGGCGGAAA
>JBJEKS010000150.1:0-2784 GCA_051878755.1 Bacteroides sp.
CATGAGCCTGACCCCTCTGGACAGACCCGTGGCATTCAGTTCTGGGGCAATAGCTTTGTGGCAGGTCCGCAGGGTGAACTCTTGGCGCAGGCCAGCAACGTAGAGCCTCAGGTGATGGTTGTCGATGTTGACCTCGACCGTTCGGAGAATGTACGTCGCTGGTGGCCCTTCCTGCGCGACCGTCGCATCGATGCCTATGACTCCATCCTCAAGCGTTTTGACGACTGATGCCCAGGTGCAGCTATTATCATGACAACACCATCGCTGTTCAAGGAATATATCTGGTTGGTCAATACCATCAAAAAGGCTGGGAGTATCACGTTTGCTGATATCCAAGCCCGGTGGCTCGATACGGAGATGAGCGAAGGCGTGGAACTGGCACGTTCCACCTTCAATCGTCACAAGGATGCCATCCAGGATATCTTTGACATCAATATCGAGTGTGACCGCAAGAACGGTTATAAGTACTACATCGAGAATGATGAGGTGCTCCACGAAGATTCGGTACAAAACTGGCTGCTTTCTACAATGTCAGTCAACGACATCATCAGCCAGAGTAAAGTCCTGCATGACCGTATCCTGTTGCAGCATGTACCTTGCAGTAACCATCTCGACCTGTTTATTCAGGCTATGAAGCAGAATGTGCGTGTGATGATGAGCTACCAACGATACGACTCACAGTACATCACCAGCGTGATTTGTGAACCCTACTGCCTGAAACTCTTCAACCAGCGTTGGTATGTCCTTGCCCATTTCCACCGTGATGCCACTCCTGACAGACCTGAGCGTGACTATTATGGTGTCTATGCATTTGACCGCATCCAATCCTTGAAGCTTACCGATGTCAAGTTCAAGGTACGTAAGGATTTCAATGCCCAGCTCTTCTTCAGCGAATGCTTCGGTGTGGTGGCTGGTGATGGTACCAAGGCGGAGCGTATCGTCCTTAGGGCCTACGGCAAGCAGCGGTTTTACTTAAACGATTTGCCCCTTCACCCTAGCCAGCGGCTTATAGCTGATACAGAGGAGTATGCTGAATACACCTATTACCTCCGGCCTACCTACGACTTTTGTGCACATCTGTTGAGTCTGGCAGGCCAGGTACAGGTTGTTACACCCCAATCATTGGCTGACAGAATCTGCCAGATGGCCACGGAGACATTACAACGGTATGGCATTGAAATAAAAGATGCAAAAAATCCTCACCCTGTCCCATGATATGAAACAACATCCACCGACATTTGCATCAGAAATCAATGTTGAACCCTTAAAAACGAATGATTGTAACAAATAACTCATTGAATCATGGAAAACCATCACGAAGAACCATACGTAAACAAGGAAAAATTTATCCTTGTCAACCATCCAAGCACTTCTGCCGAGGAGTATGGCTGGACACACGAGTATGTAAAGGAACTTGTTGAAACAGATGAAGCTGACATTCCCTTCTTGGAGGACGGTGAACTCAACAATCTGGGCATCATCTACAGCGAAGGAGTAGATGTTGCAGTCAACATGTCGCTTGCCATCAAATATTTCACCATGGCCATAGAGGGAGATAATGACCTGGCCCGTTCCAACCTGGCCGACATCTATCGCAAGGGTACGAATGGCGTACCCGTTAATCTGAAGAAGGCGTTTGAGATATACAGCGAATGTCACCTCCCCTACGCCTACTACCGGGTAGGCGAAGCCTATCAGTACGGTCGTGGCGTGGAGCAGGATTTGGAAAAAGCCAAGTACAACTACCGCATTGCCTATAAGCACGGTCACCCGTTGGCAAGAAGAAAACTGACCACATTCAATTTCTTCACGGACAAATAGTTTATGGCATGAATGGTCTTAAGACGAATAAGATATGAAAATAAATTGGTTAAGACAACGAGCTGAGATAATGGCTAAATATGCCACATCCCTTCCTACTACACTTGATAGAGTTAAGTTAACTTTTGACTTTCCTGAACATGGATGGATGCCTGTGCATTTCTTTAAGAATGAACAAGAAATGGGTTTTGTTGAATTTTCAGATGTGTATGATTCATTTAAGCCTTTTCGTCAGTGGCTTGAAATCCTGGCTGAGATAGGAAACAGCAGAGCGAGCGTCACCTGTCTAGATTGCGAAAGTTCGCATACCGTACTCTATTATGAACCGGTTTGGTTTTATGATAGAGAGATTTACGGTACAGGAAGATGCCCTGCAGATTGCGGAATATTTTCTGTTTATGATGAAGCTGATGATAGATTCATTCTTGATGCTTACTGCGATACTTCACTCTTTGTTCGTGATCTTTATCATTCTCTGATGGATATTGTTAGCGCTATGCAAAAAAGGCCTGATTTTACTGAACATTGGCGTGTGAGTGATTGGAACGACAATTGGGAAGAAGATGATGAAGAAGAAACAAAGTCAAAAGAAATCTTTTTAGGTACGCTAAAGTCACCCATAATAGAAGCATATATCAAGAATACAATGAATGGGAGGCATTAATTGTTTCCAAGATAATTGATTATAGCTATTAGTTTCACAATTGGCAGTGAAACTGATAGCCATATCGATTCAAATAAATCTCTTTATCTTGATACAACATCCCGATATTCATCATATCGGGGTGAGGAGCGTCCGAGCCGCCCGAAGCGTAACACAGACTTTTGTAATCAAATATTCTGAAGCGAACAGCAATTAATTAGCCGTATATAGCATAAGTGATTTTTTTATAAAAATTGTGGGATGCTGTTAAGTACACTCAAAAACATTTTTAGTCGGCTGTTAACCTATATGAGAATTCT
>JBJEKS010000151.1:0-2779 GCA_051878755.1 Bacteroides sp.
CCCTACCGAAGAGTACCGCCCACTGACAGAGTGGAAGCGCTATACCGATGAGGTAGAAGCGTTTCACAACCAGGTCATCCTGGATGACGACCGCCCCGTAGGCCTTGTCACCCACTGGGACTTCGGACGCTTCTGCTACGTGGAGCATCTGGCCATAGCACCCGAGGCGCGCAACGGCGGCTACGGCGGTCGCCTCCTCCAGCTGCTTCAAGCCCACCTGCAGCGCCCCATCGTCCTAGAGGTGGAGGAACCCACGGAGGAGATGGCCCGCCGACGCATCGGTTTCTATCAGCGGCATGGCTTCCAGCTCTGGGAGAGTCCCTACCTGCAACCCCCTTACAGAGCGGGTGACGACCTGCTGCCCATGCAGCTCATGGCGTGGGGTGCGTTGCGCGAGGAAGAGGCGTTCGACGAGGTGAAGCAAACCCTCTACCGCGAGGTGTATCACTACACCCCAAGCAGGCAGTAAACCGTCCGTTTTTCCCTTATTTAGGCCCAAAGAAGAGCCGAAAACGAGAGAATTTGCCAAAAACGAAGAAAAAATTGCAGATTATTTGCAAAAAATTTTGGAGATAAACAACAAAATTGTAATTTTGTGTACAATTTTGGCTTAGAAATTGGTGTAACAATGACAGACGAGGAAAAGAAGCTATTGGAAACCTTTGAAACCAAACTGCGCCATTTGCTCTTCCTGCACGACCAGCAGCAGAGGGAAAACGCGCAGCTCAGGCATCTTTTAAGTACGAAAGATGAGGAATTGAAACGACTGATGGCAGACAACAATCGATTGGAGCGCCAGTATTCCAATCTAAAATCGGCAATGACAATCAGCCTGGAAGGTAGCGACATCAAAGAGACCAAACAGCGATTGTCGAAGTTAGTGCGTGAAGTCGATAAATGCATCGCCTTATTGAACCAATAAAATGAAGTGGATGTATGAACGATAAGATAAGAATCAACCTGCAGATGGCAGGCTCCAGCTTTCCGCTGACCATCAACCGAGACGACGAGGAGATGGTAAGGAGCGCTGCCAAGCAAGTGGAGAACCGCCTCAATGCGTATAGGAGTCATTTTCCTAACCAACCTCCTGTGCAGCTCATCACCATGGTGGCCTATCAGTTTGCCCTGGAGAACCTGCAAAACAGCAAACGCAACGACACGGCTCCCTTTGTAGATAAGATAGCAGCGTTGAGCCAGGTATTGGACAACTATTTTGACCAGCTCAACAGGCCCCAACCAGCCGATGAGACCGACTCAGAACAGTAATGCCAAGAAAGACATAACCTATCGCCCCGCCCCCCTTGGCGGCGGTACGAAGAACGAAACAACACGCACTGTACGAAAGGCGTCTATCCGTAACTCCTCAGCTGAGAAGGGCGGACGGCCGTTTTTCTTGCGGTGCTTTTTATTTATATATAACTAATTAATTAAGTAAGATGAGTATGATAATAACCATTGGATTGTCAGCGGCTTGCTTTATTGTCGGTGGGTTGGCCTCCTTCCTTTTCTTCAAGAAGGGACTGAAGAAGAAGTGCGATGCCATCATCCGCGATGCCGAAGCCGAAGCCGAAGTAATAAAGAAGAATAAGTTACTTGAGGTGAAGGAGAAATTCCTGAACAAGAAGGCTGACCTGGAGAAAGAGGTGGCCCTGCGCAACCAGAAGATTCAGCAGGCCGAGAACAAAATCAAGCAACGCGAGCTGGTGCTGAGCCAGCGCCAGGAAGAGCTGCAGCGCAAGAAGCAGGAGAACGAGGCCATCAAGGAGAACCTCGAGTCGCAGCTCTCCATTGTCGATAAGAAGAAAGAGGAGCTGGAGCACCTGCAGCGCCAGGAGATTGAAAAGCTGGAAGCCATCTCAGGTCTCTCTGCCGAGGAGGCCAAGGAGCGTATGGTGGAATCTCTCAAGGAGGAGGCCAAGACGCAGGCTCAGAGCTACATCAACGACATCATGGACGATGCTAAGCTCACCGCCAGCAAGGAGGCAAAGCGCATCGTGATACAGAGCATCCAACGTGTGGCTACAGAAACGGCCATCGAGAACTCCGTCACTGTGTTCCACATCG
This sequence comes from Bacteroides sp., assembly GCA_051878755.1. Lineage (GTDB taxonomy): Bacteria > Bacteroidota > Bacteroidia > Bacteroidales > Bacteroidaceae > Bacteroides. The sequence continues at coordinate 2,065 of JBJEKS010000151.1, forward strand.
AGAGCGACGAAATCAAAGGCCGCATCATCGGTCGCGAGGGACGTAACATCCGTGCCCTCGAAGCCGCTACCGGCGTAGAGATTGTGGTGGATGATACACCCGAAGCCATCGTGCTCTCAGCCTTCGACCCTGTGCGTCGTGAGATTGCCCGTCTGGCCCTGCATCAGCTGGTGACTGACGGCCGCATCCACCCCGCCCGCATCGAAGAGGTGGTGGCCAAGGTACGCAAGCAGGTGGAAGAGGAAATCATCGAGACCGGTAAGCGCACCACGATTGACCTCGGCATCCATGGCCTGCACCCCGAACTCATCCGCATCATCGGTAAGATGAAGTACCGCTCATCGTATGGTCAGAACCTGCTGCAACACGCCCGTGAGACGGCCAACCTCTGTGCCGTGATGGCCTCTGAGCTGGGTCTGAACCCGAAGAAGGCCAAGCGTGCCGGTCTGCTGCACGATATCGGTAAGGTGCCCGATGAGGAGCCCGAACTGCCTCACGCACTCTACGGCATGAAGCTGGCCGAGAAGTTTAAGGAGAAGCCCGACATCTGCAACGCCATCGGTGCCCACCACGACGAGGTGGAGATGAACACCCTGCTGGCTCCCATCGTACAGGTATGTGATGCCATCTCCGGTGCCCGCCCCGGTGCCCGTCGCGAGATTGTGGAGGCCTACATCAAGCGCCTCAACGACCTGGAGCAGCTGGCCATGTCCTA
>JBJEKS010000152.1:0-15730 GCA_051878755.1 Bacteroides sp.
TTGATATGGCAAAGAAAACAGTTGCAGCAAAAAAAAGAAACGTGAAGGTGGATGCAAACGGTCAGTTGCACGTACATTCATCTTTCAACAACATTATTGTATCGTTGGCTAACAGCGAAGGTAAGGTCATCTCTTGGTCTTCTGCTGGTAAGATGGGCTTCAGAGGCTCAAAGAAGAACACTCCTTATGCTGCCCAGATGGCAGCTCAGGATTGTGCTAAGGTCGCATTTGATTTGGGACTTAGAAAAGTTAAGGCTTACGTAAAGGGTCCCGGTAACGGTCGTGAATCAGCTATCCGTACTATCCATGGTGCTGGTATCGAGGTTACTGAGATTATCGACGTTACTCCATTGCCTCACAATGGTTGCCGTCCTCCCAAAAGACGTAGAGTTTAATATTTATCTGATTAACCGTGTAACTTGATTTTGTTTTTGGATTGTGTTTCTTCTCTGCAATCGCGGCTGCAACAAATTAAGTTCATAAACAAAACAATTTAAATTTTAAAGATATGGCTAGATATACTGGACCAAAATCAAGAATTGCCCGTAAGTTTGGTGAGGGTATTTTTGGAGCTGATAAAGTTCTCTCTAAGAAAAACTACCCTCCCGGCCAGCACGGTAATTCCAGAAAGAAGAATTCTGAATATGGTGTTCAACTTCGTGAGAAGCAGAAAGCCAAATATACCTACGGCGTTTTGGAGAGACAATTCCGTAACCTGTTTGAACGTGCTGAGAAGGCCAAGGGTATTACTGGTGAGATTCTGCTTCAGCTTCTGGAGTGCCGCCTGGACAACATCGTTTTCCGTTTGGGTATTGCACCTACGCGTGCTGCTGCCCGTCAGTTGGTCAGCCACCGTCACATTGTCGTAGATGGTGAGGTGGTTAACATTCCTTCTTATGCTGTAAAGCCCGGCCAGGTCATTGGTGTCCGTGAGAAGTCAAAGTCTCTCGAAGTCATCGTAAATGCTTTGGAAGGTTTCAACCACAGCAAGTATCCTTGGTTGGAGTGGGATGGCAATACGAAAGTAGGTAAGCTGCTGCATGTTCCCCAAAGAGCAGACATTCCTGAAAACATTAAGGAGCATTTGATTGTAGAATTGTACTCTAAATAATAAATAATTTCATGGCGATATTAGCATTTCAAAAACCTGATAAAGTTTTAATGTTGGAGGCGGATGCGAAATTCGGAAAGTTTGAATTTCGTCCGTTAGAGCCCGGTTTTGGTATTACCGTTGGTAACGCCTTACGCCGCATTCTCCTCTCCTCATTGGAAGGTTATGCTATCAATACCATCAAAATCGAGGGCGTTGAGCATGAGTTTTCCAGCGTGCCGGGAGTTACGGAGGATGTAACTAACATTATCTTGAATCTGAAACAGGTGAGATTCAAGCGTGTAGTTGAGGAGTTCGACAATGAGAAAGTAAGCATTGTAATTGAGAACTCGAATGAATTTAAGGCAGGTGACATAGGTAAATACCTGACTGGATTTGAAGTGTTAAATCCTGAATTAGTTATTTGTCATTTAGATTCAAAAGCTACGATGCAGATTGATATAACGATCAACAAGGGTCGCGGCTACGTTCCCGCTGACGAGAACCGTGAGTTCTGCACCGATGTCAACGTTATACCTATCGACTCTATTTATACTCCGATTCGTAATGTCAAGTACCAGGTTGAGAACTTCCGCGTTGAGCAGAAGACCGACTATGAAAAGCTGGTTCTTGAGATTACAACCGATGGTTCCATTCACCCGAAGGAGGCGCTGAAGGAAGCTGCAAAGATTCTGATTCACCACTTCATGTTGTTCTCTGACGAGAAGATTACGCTCGAGGCTCAGGACACTGATGGTAATGAGGAATTCGATGAGGAGGTACTTCACATGCGTCAACTTCTGAAAACTAAGCTTGTCGATATGGATCTTTCTGTCCGCGCACTCAACTGCTTGAAGGCAGCAGACGTAGAGACACTCGGCGACTTGGTTCAATTCAACAAGACCGACTTGCTGAAGTTCAGAAACTTCGGAAAGAAATCGCTTACCGAGCTTGATGATTTGCTGGAAAGTCTGAATCTGTCGTTTGGAACTGATATTTCTAAATATAAATTAGATAAAGAATAAAAAATGAGACATAATAAGAAATTCAATCATTTGGGTCGTACTGCTTCTCACAGAAACGCTATGTTGGCCAACATGGCATGTTCTTTGATCAAGCACAAAAGAATCACTACGACCGTTGCAAAGGCCAAGGCTCTGAAGAAGTACGTTGAGCCCTTGCTGACCAAGTCTAAAAACGATACTACTAACTCTCGCCGTGTCGTATTTAGCTATCTTCAGGACAAGTACGCCATCACCGAGCTCTTCAAGGAAATCTCCGTGAAGATTGCTGACCGTCCCGGTGGCTACACGCGTATCATTAAGACTGGAAACCGTCTGGGTGACAATGCCGAGATGTGTTTCATCGAGTTGGTTGACTACAACGAGAACATGGCTAAGGATAAGGTAGCCAAGAAGACCACTCGTACGCGTCGTTCGAAGAAGAACGCACCTGCTGCTGAAGCAGCTGCACCCGAAGCTCCCGCAACTGAGACACCTGCAGAGGAAGCTAAAGCTGAATAATACTACTATTCTTATATCATTAAAGCCGTTCCTTTCTCGGGAACGGCTTTTTTTCTCTCCATGATGCAAGATTTCCACTCTTTCCCCGTTTACATTGACAGACGACTACCCTACGTAAATGAATTCATTTGCTGACAACGAGCCCCAGTTACTGCAAGCGGTCATCGCGGGCGATGCCCAGGCTATCAGATGCCTCTATGACCGCTATATAGGCATCTTGACTGCTGTCTGCATGCGCTACATCGTCAATAGTGAGGATGTAAAGGATGTGTTGCAGGACAGTTTCGTCAAGATACTCTCCTCTATTGCTCGTTTTGATTACCGTGGTGAAGGGTCGTTGAAGGCATGGATGGTGCGTGTAGTGGTCAACGAATCGCTCTCTCTGCTCAGGCAGAAGGAGCGGATGGAGCTGGTGGTGACGGAAGATACCTTGCCTGACAGGATGGATGAGGAGGAACCGGAGGATGGCGATGTGCCCCCGGAGGTCATTATGGACCTGATCAGGCAGCTGCCCACGGGTTATCGTACGGTGCTCAACCTCTATGTCTTCGAGCATAAGAGTCACAAGGAGATTGCTGACATTCTCCACATCAAGGAGAACAGCTCGGCTTCGCAGTTTCATCGTGCGAAAGAGATATTAGCAAAGGGAATTATAGATTATAAAAAGAGATACAATGGATGAGAAATGGCTTAAAGATATAGCAAATCAGCTTGCTGATTACCAGGCGAAAGCTCCCGAGGGGCTTTGGGAACGCATCGACTCCTCGCTGAAGGGGGGAGCCACCGGCCCACGGTTGGTGCCGCTGACGCATCGTACCTCCCTGCGCAGGGTAGCCTATAGCGTGGCGGCCATCGCCTTGCTCACCCTGCTGATTGGCGGGGGAGTGATGCTCTACCTCAATGACCACCCCCTCCAGCCTGCTCATGAGCTGGCTGCCGATGTGCTGGATATGCTTCCTGCTGATGAGTCGGAAGTGCTTACAGCTGATGTAATGGAGGTACTCCCTCTTGATAAGTCTGCGATGCTGGCAGATGCTACGTCACCGTCCTCTACGCAAATGGTGCACCGTGAAGCGCCGCTCACTTCCAATGGTCGTGGTGAGGAGGAGCAGATGCAGCTTCCGCTTCGCGAAAATCAGCGGGACAATGAGCAGGGAGACACCGGGCAGCAGCCAGCACGCGAAGCACCTAGCCGACGTACCCACCGGGGCTACTTTCTGCCAGCTCCTCAGCGCATACAGGGTAAACAGCACCCATTCAGTATCTCCCTCTTGGCTTCCAACGTCTTCTCTGACAACAGCCAGACCAATGGCCCTAGCGGCGTAGCCATGTCGAGCGGTGATGAATACCAGGCTAAGGATCCTATCAGCAGTCAGATACAGTCGGGCTATGGTGCACTCGACAAGCACTTGATAGGAAATGACGGAGCACGCATCTTCGACCAGGAGAAGCATCACAAGCAGCCGGTCCGTGTGGGCCTCTCCGTAGCCTATCCGCTGTCGGAGCGTCTCTCTATCGGCTTGGGACTCTATTACACCTACCTCTCGTCCGACTTCAAGAGCGGGTCGGAGCACAACTACCAGTCGGCCCATCAGTCTTTGCACTACCTCGGTATCCCCTTGAGCATCAACTACGCCTTCCTCCGCTCTTCGCGTTTCTCGTTTTATGTGGCAGGCGGTATGATGGCTGAAAAGTGCATATCAGGTCAGTCGGAACTCCTCATGGTAAGCGGAAGCAGTCGGGAGGTGGAGAAGCAGTCGCTCACGGAGCAGCGCCCGCAGTACTCGGCCTTTGGCTCTGTGGGTGTGCAGATGGACTTGGTACGACACCTGGGACTCTACGTGGAGCCCGGCCTCTCGTACTATCTGGATAACCACAGCCGCGTGGTCAACCTCTATAAAGATGAGCCGCTTCAGTTCAACCTTTCGGCTGGCGTTCGGTTCTCGTTCTAATCACGTACGAATCTTACTCTAATCACATTCTAATTACATTCCAATTACATTCTAATACTTCTGACAAGATGGATATTCTCCTGATTATTCTCGGCGTAATCGCCCTCCTGCTAGGCCTGGTTGGCTGCATCGTACCGATGCTGCCTGGTCCACCGATAGCCTACGTGGCTCTGCTGATGTTGCAACTCACGGAGCCGGCCCCGTTCACCACCACCCAGTTGTTGCTTTGGCTGCTGCTCGTGGCTTTTGTGCAACTGACAGACTATCTGCTCCCCATGCTGGGCACGAAGTACAGTGGCGGCGGTCGCTGGGGGAGTCGCGGATGCTTGGTTGGCACGCTGCTGGGTCTCTTCTTCATGCCTTGGGGGCTGTTGGTCGGTCCCTTTCTGGGTGCTTACCTCGGCACGCTGATCGAAGGACGCAACCAGTCGGAGGCGCTCAAGTCGGGATTCGGTTCACTCCTGGGCTTCCTGCTAGGCACGGTCCTGAAGTGCCTCGTCTGCGGCTATTTTGCCTGGCAGTTTGTCGTTTCCCTGTTTTGAATCCTCCTCTGCCATCCCTTTTAGCCCCCTATTCAGCGTCATTATGGAGCTAATCATGCTCTATTTGTTTTTTTTTGCTTTCTTGATTTGCTTGATTAACAGAAATAGCGTAACTTGCGCCCTAAAAATTCAAGGAGATGCGTATGAAAAGGTTAGTAAGCATACTTATGTTGCTGGTTGTCTGCTTTCTGGAGGGCAGGGCACAGCAAGTGTTGTTCTCCAATCTGAAGAATCTGTTGGAGGTGCGAGGTGACACGGTCTCCACCCTTCACGTGGAGCGCAGGTCGAAGAATCAGATTTACCTCATGGGCGGTGCCGACTTCAAGATTGAGGCCCGTGGCAACGAGGGACTGTCGAAGTACATCAAGCGCCGTTGCTACGCCATTCAGGTGGATAGCGTGCTCTACCTCAACTGCCGCAAGATGCGCTACAAGAGGTACCGCTTCGGTGCCTGGTATGCCCAGGCGCTGCGCATCAATGGGCACGTCTTCTACAAGGCACAGCCGCTGGGGCAGGTGGCTTCGAGCACCGTGGTCAATGAAGAGGCCACCAAGCTGGGCGGTGAAGTAGGGGATGCCATCAATGCCTCGGGTATGGTCACCCAACGCGTCTATTACGAACTTGACCTCACCACGGGCTACTCCCTCTTCGTAGGCAAGGAGCGCATGGCCGAACTGCTCGAAGGGCATCCCGAGTGGATTGAGGCCCTGCAGAAGGAGCGCACCGAGGAGGCTACCGTGATAGAGCGCTATCTTCTTCTGCTCAAGCAGTAATCCCCGGTCATCTGCGGATATGAATACACATACACCATCATGCCCGTCATGAGGAGTATCTGCGAACAAGTGTGGGAAGCCATCTTCTGTACTTCCCAATCATAGCTTCTGTACCTCCCAATCATAGCTTTTTATCCTTATCCACAGTAGTGGCTAAGTCTATCCACAGCTGTGGTTAAGTCTATCCACAGTTGTGGCTAACTTTATCCACAGTAGTGGATAACCCAGCAAAGCTTATATATCACTTCATCCTATCACGTATCTCCTCTTTACAAGTCAGCTATTAGAACCTTACGTATCAGTTAAAAAAAAGGTGGAAGGCCGGAGCCCTCCACCTGATTATTGTGATATAAATAGTTTGGTCGCAGCACTTACAGGCATGAGGCGATGAAGGCCTTCATGTCGGGGGTATGCTCTTCCACGCTCTGCAGCAACTTGAATTGCGCCTTTGTGCGGACCAGGTTGTGCTCAGGATACTTGATCTTGTAGTAGGTATCCCCATTGATGTAGTCGGTCAGGAAGCGCACGCATTGCATGTAGGGGAAGAGGGCGGCAGCATAGGGCAGGTTCTCTATCTCGATGGGCAGCAGGAAGCTCTTGGCCGACTCCAGGTAACCCTTGGCAAAGGCCTTGAAGATTTCCATGTTGAACGTCACGTTGCCCAGGTCGGGGTCATCCTCCAGACCGGTATTGGCAGCTGAGCGCAGGAAGTCGCCAAAGTCAGAGAAGATGAACGAGGGCATTACCGTATCCAGGTCGATGACGCAGAGCACGTTGCCCTGTTCGTCAAACATCATGTTGTTCACTTTGGTATCGCAGTGGCATACCCGTTTGGGCAGCTTGCCTTCGCGGTGGAGCCGTTCAGCCTTGCACATCTCCTCGGCGCGTTTCTCCAGTTCGTCCAGGTACTCCTTCACTTCGGCCACACGTCCGGCGGGGTCAGTAGCCACGGCATCTCTGAGCTGCTGCAAGCGGAACTCCATGTTGTGGAAGTTGGGGATTGTCTCACCCAGCTGGGCTGGGATATCGGCCAGCATGGCCTGGAAGTTACCGAAGGCCACTCCGGCATAGTAAGAGAACTCGGGGTTCACCGTCTCGTAGGTCTTGGCGTTGGGGATGAAGACCATCACGCGCCAGTAGCTCTCGCCGTCATACCAGTAGGTCTTACCCTCGGCGGTGGGCAGGAAGTGGAGCACCTTGCGGTCGATGTCGGTAGCCTGCTGCTCTTCCAGCTTCTTGCGGATGTGGGTCGTCACGGCGTCGATGTTGGCCTGCAGCATGTCCACATCTTGGAAGATGGCATGGTTGATGCGCTGGAGCACGTAGTTGGGCATCTCCGGCTCTTGGGTTGTCACTTTGTAGGTGTCGTTGATGAGTCCGGCACCCAGGGGCTTAATTTCTTGAAGTGTTCCTTGAATTGCAAACTTGGAAACAATTGCTTGAAGATCTTTCATGATAGTTTAATGTTTAAAGTTTAAAGTTTGTGTGCAAAGATACACTTTTTACCTTAATTCCGCAACATAATTAATAATTAATTTTTATAAGTTCCTGGGCAGCAAAATGTTGCCCAGGATTTTGTCATGTTAGGCTTTTCACTTATCTTAGTGTTGCGAATCCAAAGACAATAAAAAGTGTAACAGACATGGCAAAGATAGCAATAAAATCCGAAATACTCACTCCTTTTGGAGGCATATTCCCGATTATGGAGCATTTTTCCTCCCTTCTCTCCTCTACAATTGACTCAACACTTGGGTTGAGGTGCAAACTCTATGGTTATCAATACAGCGAAATCATCCGCTCCCTCCTATGCGTTTATTTCTGCGGCGGTTCTTGCATTGAGGATGTCACCACCCACTTGGCGGGTCATCTTTCCCTTCACCCCACACTCCGCACCTGTAGCGCCGACACCATCCTCAGGGCAATGAACGAACTGAACCAGGAAAACATCTCATACACATCTGATGTCGGCAAGTCCTATGACTTCAACACGGCAGACACACTCAACGTATTGCTCCTGAATTGCCTGTTGGCCACAGGGCAGCTGAAAGAGGGCGAGGGATATGACGTTGACTTTGACCACCAGTTCATAGAGACAGAGAAGTATGATGCGAAAACCACATACAAGAAGTTTGATACTGCGTATTGCCTCAAGTCGCATTGTGGGGTAAGGGGATTTTATGCGTCTGTGTGGCGACATTATCTGCGCAGTGAACCCTTTTTACTAACGATACAGATTCTTTTCGTTTCTGTATCATATCATGCGCGTAGTTGCGGATTTGAGGTTGAACAGAAGAGTCCCAAGTATTCATTAAAAAATCAATGACAGATTTTGCTTCTTCAAATTTCATTTTGCGGGTAAATCTGGCATCATAATCATTGTATAGTTCTCCAAAACCACAATATTTGCAGCGTAAGTTACATGAATCAGTCACTTCAAACACCAATTGATACAAATTAGATATTCCTTTTTTTACCAATTCGGGTGATATAAAGCCCTCATATTGATGATTAAGTTTTTCTAAATAACCGTGTTTTTTTAAGTATAAGGCTTTGCGGGCATAATAATCATCATTCCCGTCAGCTTTGCTCAAATCGTGCAGATATGTTACAAGATTTGGATGTGTCAAGAATAATATCTTTTTGTCCTTATTGATTGTATAAATATTTTGACTGTCTGTCATGCAACTTACAATTCCATTCATACTTTCTCCTTTCCTTTATTGTTTCAACTTATAAATAGCAAGAATCTGATTATCCTCTTCTCCCATTTCTTTCAACAACTTCAATAATTGCTGACGTTTTTCTGGGAACTTCACTTCTTGCGATTCATTCAAGACTTTGATGTAATCTTCTTTTTCGGTAGATGAAATCATAACCATAATGCTGGACTGTTCATCCATCAGTTTTCTAAAGTCTATATCACGGTTACATCCGTCAACGTCATTCTTCAAGCCCGGTACTCTAAGATGCCATGCTGCACCCCCAAATTTGTCTTGTTCCTGTACATCCAATGCTTCGGTTTTCTTGTTGTAACGGGCAAAGTATCCCTTGTGACTTTGAGTCCAACAAAGATAAAGGTAATCTTCCGTTTCTCTGAATGATCTGAATTTGATATATTTTAAATGCTCCTTAGTCAGTCTTTCTGTGGTTATCGGAAATTTGTTCTCACCTAAATTGAAATGATAACGCGGGATGATGCTGTCCTTGGTTACGGCATATACCGTTCTGTCAGGTTCATTGTAGAAATTGATATTTCCTTTATAATACCATCTGATAGGATCCCAATCCAACTTCAGCATTATTCCATACACATCACTTGTATCACGCATGGCAAAAAGTCTGTTGCTGTTCATGTCAATGACTTCGGCTGCTATATACTGATTGTAATTAAACTTTGACTGTAGTTGTCCTGGATGCCGAACAATGTATTGATGATCTATGACAGAAATGGTTCCACCTACACCCTCTTCTAATTTGCTTCTGTCTTTACAGAATTGAACAGACCGTACGAATCGATTTTCGTTGGTATATACATATATCTTGTCCATGCTGGTTGAAGTAACATATACCAAACTGTCTTTTGCAAAAACAAAACAAGGATTAATCATCTCTTTTGGTCCTTGTCCTATACTACCAATCCGAGAAATAAATTTTCCGGTTTTACGGTCGAAGCGGAACAACTTATAATCTTTATATTTATTTAAAATATAAATATCTTCATCGGTGGCGAAGATACAGGCATATGAATTTTCTGCAACCAAACAGTCGTCTGTGGTTTCCAACTTTACATACTCCACATCTTCCACAATGTCACTAAGCAACAAGGTTTTATTGTCACTTCCTGAGAAATCTTTCGAAAAGTCGATTGTGTAGAACGATTTTTCTTGCTGTTTTGGTTCTTCTTGACTTTGCTTGGTAGCCTGCTTGTTGGAACATGAGGAGAACAATAAAAATAGAATTAAAATGCTAAAAAAATTTTTCATAATGTCTTTGTTTTATTCCTTAATTCCGCAACATAATTAATAATTAATTTTTACAAGTTCCTGGGCAGCAAAATGTTGCCCAGGATTTTGTCATGTTAGACTTTTCACTTATCTTAGTGTTGCGAATCCAAAGACAATAAAAAGTGTAACAGACATGGCAAAGATAGCAATAAAATCCGAAATACTCACTCCTTTTGGAGGCATATTCCCGATTATGGAGCATTTTTCCTCCCTTCTCTCCTCTACAATTGACTCAACACTTGGGTTGAGGTGCAAACTCTATGGTTATCAATACAATACAGATTCTTTTCGTTTCTGTATCATATCATGCGCGTAGTTGCGGATTTGAGGTTTTATTTTAATTCCACCATGTTAACCCCATAAATGTGGAAAAACAGCGCTACTAAGTTGAAAAACCACGTTTCTTGCCTAACGTGAAGATGGGCAGGAAGACAAAGATGCCTACGACGGACATCACCAATCCGCCCGTGGTGCCGGCAGCCAATGGAAACCAGAAGGCCTCCTTCCCCATACCCACCATGAACGGGATAAAGCCTGCGATGGTCGATACGACCGTCAGGAAGATTGGGATGATTTTGGCATTCCATGCTTTCACAAAGGCACGGACAGGTAGCAGTCTTGGGAAGCGATGACGCACGTCGTTGTATTCGTTGAGGAGGTAGATGCTGGCATTGACCGTGATGCCGCATAGCAGGACAAACGACGCAAACCCACCCTGATCGAAGTTCAATCCGAAGAGATAGAAGGTCAGGAATACCCCGATATAGGAAATCGGTATGACAAAGATGATGGCTAGCGGTTGCTTCAATGAATTGAACAGGATGCTGGTCGTAAAGAAGATAATGGCCATGACGAGCAGCAACAAGGCATACTGCTTGCTGTCCTTCCTCTCCCACGACCAACTCTCTTCTGCATCCTCTGCGGTGTAGCCCATCGGCAATCCGGCATTGAACTCCTCCAGGTCCTTTTGCAGTAGCTTCCGTCCCTGTACACCCGAACCAATGTACTCATATTGCAGGCAGAGGCGGTATTGCTGGTTCTCCTTCGCCACCTTCTGAGGCGACAACCCTTTCTGGACCGTCGCAAAGTCGGATAGCTTATAAGCACGTCCATTGATTTCGAAAGGCAGGTTCGCCAGACTCCATACATCGTACTCCTCACTCTGCCGGGAGGTCAACCGCAAGGTCTCCAGTTGGCCGTCATATACGAGGTGGGCACACGATATGTTTCGTCCGAACACTGACCGCAAGGCGGTGAAGAGCTGCATTCCCGTAATCTCCTCCTTGGCCAGACGATGTTTGTCCAGGTCCAGATAAAACTCGCTGTAATCGTCCTTGTACCATGAGAATTCCGAATGGACCGTCACCTCCTTGATACGGCGATGAGCCAGCAATTTCTCCTTCAGCTTTTCACCCCAATAGGCCAGTTCATCGTAGTTATAGCCATACATCTTCACCCGAAAGCTGCCCGCACTCTCTCGTACACTGTTGCTGAAGCCCTGGTCCTGCAAGCCATAGACTTCCCAGTGTCCACCGCCCAATTGCAAGGCTCTACTGATGACATTGGCTTTCAAGGTATATGGGAAGTCGCTGTGCTGATGCTCCTTGGTAAAATAGATCCGGATGCTGGCTCGTCGCGCACTGTAAATGGAGGTCTGGAACTGCTTGATTTCCTTGAACTCGCTCAGGTAGCTCTCCATCTTCTTGACCAATGTGTTCATCTGTTCCAGGGTACTACCGTTCGGCAAAGAAGCGTATATCGAAAGAACGGTCTCTCCTTCGTTCCGATGGAAGTAGGAACCTGTATAGACCTTATCCACAAACAGCCGCAAGCTCCCACCCAATACCTTGTCCACAATCGGCTTCACCTTTTCCTTGTAAGTGGAATTTCCAAATACCTTGTTATAATAGGTAGCAAATTGCCCCTCTCCCTCCATCTTCGCCGGCAAGAGGAAGACAGGCAGACCGAAAGCCAGCACCAGCAGCAGGCAAGCCATCACCCGATAACGGCAGAACCATCCGATCAGACGAAGGTACACCCGACTGAACCAGACAGCCAGGCGCTTTACCCAAAGCCTCGCCTTCTTCCTCCTCTTCATTCCTCCCCATCCAATCTTCTGAATCATGGCAGGCACGAACAGCAAGGCCACTAGCAACGACACCAACAGATTGATCATCACCACGGCGGCAAAATCCTGCAGGTCTAATCTCAACTTATCGTCGAGGAAGAAGATGATCGCCAGGGCACCGACGGTGGTCAAGGTAGCGGCCAGAAGCGACACAAATGCCTCCAGGTTATGCCGGCGACGGATGTGGTCCACCATTACGATTGTGTTGTCTATCACCAGGTTCAAGGAGATGGTAATCCCTGCCAGCGAATAGAGCTGCATCTCCAGTCCGAGGGCATAATAGAAGATGAAGGCCACAGCCAGATTGACCGTCAGGCTGGTGATAATCAGCAGCAGATAGCGTAAACTCCAGGTCATCAAGGCCACGAGTACCAGAAGAATCAAGACCGTCAGTCCGGTACGGAAGTAAATCTTATCCAGCTCTTTCTGAATGTGTTCCGTAGCATCGTAGCCGATGTGTACTTCATAACCGGTAGGCATCTGCTGCTCCAGATTCCACAGAGTCTGCTTCACCTGTTTGCTCAACGCCAGTTGGTTGGCGGTCTCTTCAGCCGTCAGGTTCAGGTAAATGGAGTTCAATCCATTGATTCGGTAGTAGCTGGTCGGTTCCGCTTCCACATGGACCACCTTGATGAGCTTTTCCAGTCCCACCAAGGTACCCTGCTTGGTCTTCAGACGAATCGCTTCCGGATGAAATTCCGTTTCCTTCCCCGTCGATGAACGGACCAGACGCATCCATTCCGTTTCGCCCGCTCCCTTTTCAATGGTGCAAATACCCAGGAACTCCTTCTCATACTGTTCGGCAATGGCCGACTGGATATCGCTCAAGCTGATGCCCAGCTGGGTCAATTGGATATGGTCATATTCCAACCGCCATTCCATCGGTGTGGCCCCCGTCAGCTCCACCTTATAGATACCCGTCAGCTGCCCCAAGACCGGTTTGATGTGCTCTTCCGCATACCGTTGGATCAGCATAGGCGTAGCCGGAGCATTGAGGGTATAGGTCATGAAAGGCCGGGAGGCGTTGTGGTCCGAACGGTTGGCATAGATTTGCGGATAGCTGACTCCCTCCGGCAGTTGCGGCCAAGTCTGGCGTATCAGGGTGGCAACCTCGAAGCGGGTAGCATCCATATCCGCATGCTTATCCATCTCCAGCGTGATGCTTCCACTGCCGTTGTCCGAAGTGGAGTTGACCTGCTTCACCCCTTTCACACGGGCCAACATCGCTTCCAGACGACTCGTCACCTCGGCCTCTATCACACGCGACGAATGGCCCGGCATCGTAAACGACACCGTCAGGCCAGGCAAGGTGCGCGAAGGCGACAGCTTGACCGGCAGCAGCGGAAGCAGGGTCAGACCGACCAGTGACAGACAGACGAATGCCACAATCAGCGTAAAGGGGGAGAACGTGCGTATCTTACTCATCTATACATACCGTTATCGAAGTCAAACCGGTCGGATAGGGACAAGCCGCTCTCAAAGTCGTGCAGTGTCAACTTACGGATCTTGTAGTAATTCAGCCAGTAGTTCTGCAAGGCCGAGATGTAATTCTTCTGTGCCTCCTGCTGGCGGTTGAGCGAGAGCGTCAGACTGTTCACATCAGCCTTGCCGATGATGAAGCGCTGGCGTGTCTGCTCGTAAGCCATGATAGCCAGGTCCAATGCCTCCTCAGCACTTGCTATCAGCCGCTGCTGGATATTGAAGTCGCTGACCGTCATCGTCACCTCCTCTTCCAGCTTCAGCTCTTCCTGTCGGGCCGCAATCTTCACCACATTCAGGTTGTTCCTGGCCATGTTGTGTTTCCCTTTCCGTACACCCCAGTCCACCAAAGGAATGGAGACGCTGACGCTGACCAAGTCCTGCTGCATCGGCTTGCGGTAGGCATCCTTGAAATTATCCGCCACCTGATTGAACCCCACACTGGCATTCAGGCTGGCATTGAAGCGCGACTCCACACGCGTCTTGTTCACCTCCCTTTCTGCCTCCAGTACATTCTGCTGTTGTTGCAGGAAATCTGGATTATTGGACTTCGCCCTAGCCAACGCCTCATCTACGGAGATTTCCATAGCCAAGGGACGCCCGGGTATATCCAATTCGATTTGGGTATGCTTGTCCATATTGAGAAAAGAGGCCAAAGCAAACATCGCACGCTTCAGGGCTATCTGTGCGTTCTCCAGCGTGTTACGCGCATTCACCTTATCCAGTTGCAAAGTCAGCAGGTCGGCTCTGGAGATAGCCGCTATCTTGTGGCGTTGCAACCCGATGCTGTACAGGGTATCGGTTGAGGCCATATTCTCTTTCGCCAATTGGTAATCAGCTTGCGCCATGGCCAGGTTGAAGAAATAGTTCACCGCCTCCTCCGAGACCTCTTCGGTATGGTAGATGAACTCCTTCTTCACCTTCTCAAACTTCAATGGCTCAATCTTGCGGTCCCAACGGAACGGATTGTATCCCAACAGACTTTGTGAATAGCCTATACGGAAAGGCACACTGGAGAACTGGGTGGAGCGGGTATCACCGAAGTTACGCAAGTATTCCAGGTCCGAATCGATATAGAATGTACCTCCCGTGAGGTCAAAGTTCTGCTTGATGCTCAGTCCACTGCTGGCACTGAACATCTGCTGCTCACGGTACACGTCCATGTCCGTGTTGGAATCGTAGCGCTGCGTGATATAGCGGTAGTATTGCGCCGGCATCAGGTTCATGGTCAGGCTCGGCAGACGGTTGGCCTTATACGTACGGTATTCCCAAAAGCCAGACAAGTACATGTTCTGGTAGCGGAAAGCCGACAGCGAACTGTCATTGGCTAGTTGGATGGTGCGCTTCAGGTTGAGCTTGACCGGATGTTGTGCTTTGCCGATGAAGGCAAACAGACACAGCCCTAAGCAGAGCGTAACAGATTTCCAATTCATACTATTCATGTTTACGATAAATGAGCCAATAGATTAAAGGAATGATAAACAAGCTGACGAGCGTACCCAGCAGCATCGAACCAATCATGGCGATTGCCAACGGCTTCTGTAGTGCCGAACCCATATCCGAAGAGAAGAGTAGCGGAGCCATCGCCATGATGGTGGTCAATGAAGTCATGATGATCGGGCGCAAGCGTCGGATGCCTGCCGTATGGATGGCTTCCATCAGCGGAGTACCCGCCTTACGGAGTTCGTTGATGGAGTCCAGTTTCAGGATGGAGTCGTTCACCACGATACCACAGGTCACGATGATACCGATAGCCGACATCAGGTTCAAGGTATGCCCGAATAGCCACAAGGCCATCAAGGCAAAGGCAATGTCAATCGGGATTTCCACCAAGACGATCAGCGGTTGCAGGAAGCTCTCGAACTGGGCACACAGGATGAAGTACATCAGCAG
This sequence comes from Bacteroides sp., assembly GCA_051878755.1. Taxonomy (GTDB): domain Bacteria; phylum Bacteroidota; class Bacteroidia; order Bacteroidales; family Bacteroidaceae; genus Bacteroides. Next base: position 15,385 of record JBJEKS010000152.1, read on the forward strand.
AAGGGAGACAAACAGGATGACGGTCAATTCTCCAATCATCTTTTCATTCGAGAAGAAGCTGCCCGCGAAGTCCACCTCCCAGCCGTCCGTCTCCTCTACCGTCTGCTTCACGTCGGCCATCAGCTTCGGCGCATCGGCTACCTCATAGAAGCTCAACGGGATATATTCACCGTTCTTTCCTGCCGTAATGCTTTTCAAGTCCTCCGATGCCACCACTTTGACCAGACTGCTCAACGGGATATAGTTTGTTTCCCCCTTGGCATCCGGCTGCGTTGGCACAAGGGTTTCACTGAGCATAGCATGGATTGTGCGCTCTTCCCCGGCGATGCTTACTGGCAGATACTGC
>JBJEKS010000153.1:0-2775 GCA_051878755.1 Bacteroides sp.
AGCTGTAGTGTTCGGTCAGGATGAAGGATATCATCTCTTTATCGAAAGGGACACCAGGGATGACCTGGTCTTCAACTTCATAGGTCTTCCACTCCTCACCATGCTTACGGACTGTAGCTGTCTCGATGAAGTATTCCTCAAAATGGGCAGGAACCATCGTGATGATATGTTTCACACTGATCTCTACCACACCGTTCCGGTGCTTCAGGCGTTCCCCTTCTCCAGGGACGTAGTAATCGTCCAGTGAGATATAATGGGGATCAGCGGTATAGGGCTTGTGCTTACCGTAGTCCAGACGAAGTTTCTTGTCCTTCTTCTTTCTCCTGCGCCCGGCATTCAGTTCCTCTGTATCTATGGAAAGGTTAGTGGGCAGGGAGCATTTCATGAAAAGTTCCTTCTCCTCTCTTCTGGTCAAGGGGTTACGGTTCTGCAGCAGACGGGCCTGTTCAGCGCTCCTACCCCAGTGATGCTGCCGGAGCCAGAGATTCTCGGACGTGCTTTTAGTCAGGGAACCTTCCAGGGTCTCACATCGGCTATTCACTTCTGACACAGCTTTCCCACAGGTTTTCACAAGGTCGGAATTCAAGTCACGCAGGTGCTGAAGCTCAAACTCCTTTTGAAGAAGTCGCTTGTTGTGGTCTTCATTGACACGGGACAGTTCTGCCTTGGCGGATGCCTTACATTCCTCCATCTCTAAGTGATGCTTCTCTTTTAATGCTTCCATCTCCCGTGCGTGCTCCTGCCGCTGAGTCTCAGCATTTGAATCCTGTTCGTTACGCACTCTTTCCAGTTCTGAACGTAATGAATCAATCACCTTATAAGCACCAGACAACTCATCCGACAGCTGAGCGTTACGGATGTACATCGTTCCTTTTTCAATCAATTTATTCATATTGCAAATTTTAAATTACACTACAAATATATTGATTTTCAATGAGATAGCAAAATAATAATATTGAATTAATCACCTGATTAACAATATTTTATATCATCCTAATCTATGCTCCTGATAGATAATTTTGTTATTGAAACCATCTCTGTTATATTGACAAAATCACTCCAGGAGATATGATAGCAGCTCCGCTCTTCATCATATACGGGTACCAAAAACTTATCTTCATCCAATCGAATCTTGGTCAGTTCAAAACGTTTCAGGCCGCGGTAGAGAATCTTCATCATGCGCCTGTCTTTCGAGATGAATATGAATACGCCATTCAAGCGGGTTGGGTCCTGACACATCTCCTGACGGACAATATCGGATAAACCGTCTATGTCCTTACGCATATCCATCGGCCCAGGATACAGGTAATAGTTCTGTTCACTTGTAAAGGACACCATATCAACCAACCAGTTTGCGAAGTACGACAATCAGTGAATCCAAAGAGGGGGACTCCACTGACAACTGAAGCCCGTTACTCAGCCTGACTTCGACGGAGCTGATGGAGATGGTGGGGAAGCCACCTTCTGCAACAGGGTCCTGTGAGGCCGGAGCTGGAGAGGAATCCTCTGGGGAGCCATCGACCTTGACTGGGACGAACTGGCTACCGAAGGAGTCACGATCGGATTTGCCCAAAGACCATAAGGCCTTATCTACGTACCTGCGAAACTTGGTGTAGTTGTAATTCTCATCTTCACAGAATTGTTTAATTGAACGTCCTCGTCCATAAGTGCAATACTGTCTGTAAGCAGCTGCATGTAAGCGTCCAAACAAGGGATAAATGTCACATATTGCGAGCATTATGAAAACGCTCGCAATTGCGATTTCGTCAAAATTTAACTCGTTTTAAGCTCTTACTGGGCAGAAGGCAAGCCGAACAAGGTCCACAAAGTCCCTATTGCCCTTGTTGTACTCCCTGACATAGTCCACCAGGAAGTCGCGGAAGTTGCGCCCCTTCTGCTTACATGTAGATATAAACGTATTAAAGATTCCGGAATTCTTTGCTCCCTTTGTACTACAAAAGAACAAACTATTCTTCCTCTGTCCAGTCAGAGGCCTGAGCGCCCGCTCAACCGCCATGTTGTCTATACTGTATTCACCGTCATTCCGATAGGCAAATATCCTGTCCCAGAAATTGTAGAAGTAGCTCAACGCCCTCCAGACCTTCTCGGGAAAGGCTTGCTCCCCTTTAGCTATCAAGTCCAGCAGCTTCTGGTGCATGGAGTTTACAATATTGCTTGTGTATTCATCATTACGTGCCTCCCTGATACGTTCCGGGGTATAGTAATCGGGCTGGCTGGCATACAACCTTTCACGCTTGTACAGCTTCTTGATGCCGGCAAGGAAGAAATCTACAATCATATATCCAAGCTTCTTTGCTTCCTGCAGCTTGTTGTGAACGTGCGCAAGGCAGCAGATATGCTCGATATCGACCATCTCGTCATCAAGGTACATATATACATTGTAACCATCGCTCTGCAAGGACTTAATCTTGGCATCGCCCAGGAACTCCTTCAATACGGCACGCCTGCGACCGCCAGAGTGCTTCTTGCCGGTCTGGTCAACCGTATCTTCATAGAAGAAGATGACGATACCTGCCTTGCGGTTGACAAGGCACCACATATAGGTCTTCCTGTGACCGAAATGCGTCTGATAGCGGTACCAGGTCTCGTCAACATTGACATTCGCCCCGTCCTCCAAGGCAAGATCCTTCAAGGAAGGTAGAAGCATGTTGAGCAATATCGCCCCCTTGTCCTCCCAATTCAGGAGATTCTGCCTGCAGGTGTGCCAGTCCATGTCTGGATATCTGTTCTTTGACTCACGATAGGCAGGCGAAG
>JBJEKS010000154.1:0-15642 GCA_051878755.1 Bacteroides sp.
CCCTGCTTGTTGAGCTGCTCCATGAAGGGATCGGGATCAAACTCTTCTACGTTCCACACGCCCGGACGCTTCCAGATGCCCTTGAGGAACATCATGGCACCAATCATGGCAGGCACACCCGTGGTGTAGCTCACGCCCTGCATACCGGTCTCCTTGTAGGCAGCCTGGTGGCTGCAGTTGTTATATACATAATAGGTACGCTCCTTGCCATCCTTGATGCCCTTGATGCGGCAACCGATGGAGGTCTCGCCGTCGTAGTTTTCGCCGAGGTCCTGCGGGTTGGGCAGCACAGCCTTGAGGAACTGCAGGGGCACAATCTTCACCTTCACCTGCTTGCCACTGCCGTCGGCCAGCGGAGCCTGATACTCCATCTCGTCGATGCGCGACATGCCGATGTTCTGAATCACGTCGAGGTAGGTGAGGTACTGCTGCCCGAAGGTCATCCAGAAGCGGGCCAGCTTGATGGTGGGATAATTCTTCACCAGGCTCTCCAGCTCCTCATGGTGCATCAGGTAGCTCTCGCGTGGACCGATGTTGGGGTACGTGATGGGCTGATGAACCTCCAGCGGTTCGGTCTCAATCCACTCCCCATCCTTATAATAGAGTCCCTTCTGCGTAATCTCGCGGATATTGATTTCGGGGTTGAAGTTGGTGGCGAAAGCCTTGTGGTGGTTGCCGGCATTGCAATCCACGATGTCCAGCTGGTGCATCTCGTCGAAGTGATGCTTGGCTGCATAGGCGGTATAGACACCGCTCACGCCCGGGTCGAATCCACAACCCAGGATAGCCGTCAGCCCAGCCTCCTCAAAGCGCTGCTTGTAGGCCCACTGCCAGCTGTACTCGAAGTGAGCCTCATCCTTAGGCTCATAGTTGGCCGTGTCGAGGTAGTTGACACCGGCCTTGAGGCAAGCCTCCATGATGGTGAGGTCCTGGTAAGGCAGGGCCACGTTGATGACGATGTCGGGACGGAAGCTGTTGAAGAGGGCCACCAGCTCCTCCACGCTGTCAGCATCCACCTGTGCGGTCTGGATGTTGGGATTGCCAATGGCTTTCACGATGGCATCACACTTGGCCTTGGTGCGGCTGGCAATCATGATTTCATTGAATACATCCTGATTCTGAGCCACTTTATGTGCTACGACAGTACCTACACCGCCAGCACCGATAATAAGAACTTTACCCATTTTCTATCTCTAAATTTGTTTGGTTATACACACTTGTTATGCGTCAGGCGCATTTTGCTTGCTGCAAATATACGCCTAATTTCTGAATGGCCAAACATTCGGGGGAATGAAAACGAAAAAATTACGCTTCCTCCTGCTTCAGCGGGAGAACAAAGAGGAATCGTGCACCCCCATGATAGGTGGTGTCAAGCCGGGCCTCGCCCTCCAGGCGCTGGGCGATGAGGCGGCAGATGTTCAGTCCCAGGCCCGTGCCCTGCTTGAAGATATTGAGCTTCTTGAAGCGCTCGAAGATGTGCTCCTGTTCGCTCTCGGGTATGCCCTCGCCCGTGTCGGTCACGGAGAAGGTGAGATATCCCGGTTGCTCGCTGAGGGAGCAGTGGAGGTGAATCTCCCCCTGGTCGGTGTGCTTCTCGGCGTTGGTGAGGTAGTTGACGAGCACCTGCTGCAGGCGGTTGGCATCGGTCTCGATAGTGTAGTCATCCCCCACCTCGGTCGTGAAGTAGAGGCGTACCCCCTGGGGCACGTTGTGGATGACAGTGGCGATGGACTGATGGCACACCTCGTTGACGTGCGTCGTGGCAAGGTTCACCGAGTAGCGTCCGCTCTCCAGCGAGCTCAGGTCGAGCACGTCGTTGATGAGCGTGCTGAGCAGCTCGGCGTTGTGGCTGATCAGCCGGCTGTATTCAGCCTTCTCTTCATCGTCCAGCTCCATGCCCGGCGTGGCCAGCAGCTCGCTGAATCCCACGATGCTGTTGAGCGGGGTGCGTATCTCGTGGCTCATGTTCTGCATGAAGAGCGTCTTCATCCGTTCCGACTCCTCGGCTCGCTCGCGTGCCTGACCCAGTTGCTGATTCTTCAGCTTCAGCAACCGTTCTGCGCTACGGTGCTGCAGGGTATAGGCCACGGCTGCTGCCACAATCAGAAGGGCCAGGAGGATGAGGCCAATGTTTATCAGCTTCTGCCTGTCGGAGGCCGCCTTGAGCTTCGAGAGCTCCAGGTCGCGCTTCTCCAGCATCAGTGCGTTCTTCTCCGCACTGATGCGGTCCAGTTCTGAGCGCGAACGAAGTTCGCTCAGGTCCAGCTCGGTATTACGCAGGGTGAGCTGCGTATTCTCCAGGTCCAGCTCCGTGTTCTTCAGGTTGAGCTGCGTATTCTTCAGGTTCAGCTCCGTGTTGGCCAGCTGCAGGGCCTGGGCCTCGTGTTTCAGCTGCTCATTCTCCAGCTCTGCACTCAGCTCAGCCAGGTCGCGCGTCTGCAGCGCTGCACGCACCGAGTCAGACTTCGCCCGGTTCACTCTGAGGTACTCATACGCCTCCTTATACCTGCCCTCCTTAAAGCAGAGAATCTGATGCAGGTTATTGCTTGAGAGCTTCTCCCTGATGCGGTCAGCCATGCTATGTGCCTCCTCGTAGCGGCCATCGATAGCCAACCGATACACCTTAGTAACCACGTAATTGGCGTTATACCCCGAAAGCTTTGCCGGCTCGATGAATTGGTCAAAATAGGCGCTGAAGCGCTCATACTCCTCCTTCTGATAGTAGCACTTGGCCACCACAAGGCGGGCGTCAAACACTACCTTCTCCGTCTTCCCCACCTCTACGGCCATCTCGGCATAGTGCAACGCCTCATCATAGCGCTTGCAGTTGAAGCAGGCATTGGAGAGCGTAGAGGCTATCGTTCCGACATCCTGGTCGGGAAGGTTCTTCTGCATGTATTCCAGGGCCTCCTTGAAGTGGTGGACCGACGTGCCGTACTCCTGCCGGGTGAAGTAGAGGTTACCCAGGGTGCGGAGGCAACAGAAGAAGCCATATTTATCCTCCCGCTCCAATGCGTCAGTGCGCATCTGTTCCGTCATCTTCAGAGCTGCCATATGACGCCCCGTGTTAAGCAGGTTGTTGATTTCCATGGTGTAGGCATGGTAGTAGTACTGCATATAGCCATTGCGCATGGCAGTCTCCTTGCAGCGGGCCACCACTTCGGAGAGTTTCTCCACATCATGCTGATAGAAGTAATAGTTCAGGGGGATGGCCATGGCCATACATTCCGCCTTGAGGTCACCCTTTGCCTGCGCCATAACCACCAGCGTATCGGCCATGGCGAGCGCCACCTGCTGGGAACGCAGGCGGAAAGCCTTGACGTAGTAGGTATAGAGCTCATCATCAATCTTGTAGGGATTGTTTTGCGCACACAGCGACCCCATGCGCCCCGCAAGGCACACCACAATCAGCAGCAGTCGGATGTAGCATAAACGTATTCTCATTCCCATTGGTCAAGGTTGTTTCAAGCGGCTTTCAGCCGTAGATACGCCGCAAAGGTAGTGCAAACCGAGCGGAATACAAAATAAAAGCTTGCTTTTCTTTTTATTCCCGAGGTGCAGCCTATCTTATCGGTTCTTCTTCAATTTAGTTGAAAGCCAGCCACTACAGGCGATAAAAGATACTTCAACTAAATTGCAGAAGAACCATCTTATCTAAAGACAGGGAATAATTCCCGAACCAGAAAAAATGCCCAAGGTAAAATTTCCCAGGACATAAGAATTTTAGACAAAAGGCCCACGAGCTTAGGGTGTGCTCGCGGGCCTTGCTATCCTTACGCTATGGAATGTTACTTTTTGGTCATCACGCTCTTGGCTTCATACAGATAATTATAGTCATTGTACCATAAGCCAATACCCTCAAAAGTGATGGTGAAGTCGTCATCAAAAGTAGCTATCAAGGCATCGTTAGATGTGTTGGCACCTGCCAATGTGTAGTACTCCCAGAATGTTTGACCAGCTGCAAAAGTGATCGTCTTGGCATTCATGTCAACCACTCCAACCATCTCCTCTTCACTACCAAAGAGACCGGTCAGCTTGATGGTGGTGTCATCTACTTTGGCGATGGTTGCCTCCCCATCAGCATAGCTTGCATCCTCCCATGCCCCACTCCATGCTACTTGGCCGGAGAATGTTTCACCATAACTACCTACCAGGTCATCAATCGTGGGACCACTGGCAGTTGCTCCCCAAGTATAGGTGATGTAGCCCAGGTAAGCATCATAGAAATAGAAGTCGCCTCCTTCTTTACCGCCAGTCAACACGGCATAGCTACCATCTGAGTCAGGCTTGTAGATGTAGCTGATATTCGTCTCACTGTCTCTAGGCACATACCAGTACCAGTCATCGCCGCTGTAAGAGTCAAAGCTCATATTTCCATCGGCATCCACACTGAACTTGAGGTCATAGCCTTCGGTGCCATACCATGACTTGATTGTATAAGTTCCATCCTCGTTGGCAGTCATAGTAGCTTCCCAGGTGGTTGAGGGGTCGGATGAGAGGGCGAAGCTTCCCGTTACGTTCCAGGTCGATTCCTCACCTGGGTTACCCCACTGGAACCAGTCATAGTCAGCGCCCAGCACATTGCCATCCTTATCGTAGCAATAGGTGTAGAACCAGACTTCACCACCGGCCTTGTTGCCCGTGAAGCTGGAGTAGTCTTCAACTGGATATACAGCGAGATAGCGATCAGACTTAACCCACAGGTAGTACCAGTCGCCGCTAGGACTTCCATTGAGCACGGTGATTGCCGTTGTTTCGGAATCTACAGAGAAGTCAATCGAATACCCCTCCTCACCATACGGCTTGTCAATAGAGTAACTGTTGTCATCGTAATATACCAAGTCTGCCGTGAACACTTCGCCTGTTACAGCCTGGTAGGTACCCGTCACGCGCCATATCTCTTCCTTGGCGCGTTGGAATGTGATGCTGACCGTTTCGGACTGGGTATAGGCCTCACTCCAACTGTTGGCAAACATCTCGAACCGATAATCACCCAGTTCCAGGTTGCTGAATTTTGCCGAACAATCGGTAGTCACCACACTCGTATAGAATTTTTCTTCTCCTCCTACAAGGCGATACACGGTGTATCGGTATTCGTCTGCATGGTCTACTTCTGGCCAACTAACAACAATGACACCATTTGCTTGCTCTGCCGTAGGCTCGGGAGCTTCCAGCGGCACGATCTTATCGGTCGTAGCTTGGAGCGTAACCACGGGTGAGCCCTTCTTGTCGCTGTTGAGTGCCGTATAGGCCCACACCTTGAGCGTATAGGTGGTGTTATCCTTCAGTCCTGTGAAGGAGACGGTCGTCTCCGTTGTCACGTTACCGCTGACCAACTCTTCCATCGGGTCGCGCAGCTCGTACGCATACTGCGTAGCACCGTCCACTTTATCCCAGGCAAAGGTAAGCTGGCTGACCGTCTTTTCCGTTTCAGAGAGCGAGGGACTGTTGATAGCGCTCTTTCCGTTGTCGTCAAACTCAAACGGGTCATCTTCACTACAACCAGTGAAGGCAACTGGCAATGCGAGCAGTGCCGCAAGCATCGCCCAAAGTCTGTATTGTTTTATGTTGTTTTTCATTGCAATTCGTTGTTTTATGGATGTACAATTCGTTATTTACTCGCCAGCGGAAGTGTTCCAATATGCCTTCACATAGTCCCAATAGGAGTTTTGGCTATCTTCCGTATCATCCCAGAAGGGGGTGAAGAGGATGTAGTTGTCACCCTTGCCGTTGTAGTCGAACATGATGGAGCTGTAGCCCGTTCCATACCAGAAGCCCAGATACCACATCTCCACGTCCCCAGCCTTACCCATGGGATACTCTTCGCCGTTGACGAAGTACCAGTAGCCATCAGCTGCATAAAGGTCACAGTTGGCCACGGGGTCGATGTATCCTTTCCAGGTCGAAGGCTTCTCGTTATCAAACTTCGTATCGCCCACGATGGTGAACCGCAGGTCGATACCGGTGTTGAAGAAGTTCTCGATGCGGAAGAGGTTGACCCCATCCAGGTGATAGATGTTCTGATAGATGGTAGGCAGCCCCGTATAGCTGAAATTAAACGGCACCTGGTCACCCACCTTCACCCACTCAGATACGAGCACCGAGCAGGAGTAACTACCCATGCCGTCCTGTATCAGGTAGGGGTTCACCATTTTATCCTCAATCTTGAGCGAGAGGTTACATTGTTCCTTGGAGGGGATACCGCTGTAATTGATGGTGAGGTAAGCCTCGTTGGCTCCATCGGCAAATTCCACTGATTTGGGAACCTGCAGGTTATAGGGATTCTCAACCACCTCGATACCCACCGTGGCCGTTCCCGTTGTCTCCTCACGACAAACGGTGAGGGTGAACGTGGGGTCAGCGGCATACTCCTCGGGAGTTGTAATAAAAGAAGCACTATTGTATGAGGCGAAATAGGCCCCGATGCAGTTCTTATCGACAGGCTGAGCAGCTTGCCAGTTGTCGTCATCGTCGTCACAGGCCGTAAAAGGCAGGGCGACCGTCAGGCCAAAGGCCATATAGGAGAGAAATCTTTTCAGTTTCATAGTGTTGCTGAATTATGAGTGAATGACTGTTTATTCTTCCCAAGCTTCCACCGTTCCAGAGGGGTCAGGATTGGGAATTAAAGCCTCATTACGACCACATTCCGACGTGGTGATGAAGATGGTGAACCAGGGAGCGCAGTAGCCTTCTATGCTGTTCAGGCGTTGTGCAGTAGGTACGTTTGTGCCTTCATAGCCACGCACCACCTGAATATTCAGGCGCTTGAAGTCCCAGTAAGAGAGGCCTTCGCCCCAGAACTCAATGCGCTTATGCTTCATCAGCTCATCGCGGAAGGCGGAGAGGTTGCCACTAGTGCAGGTGTAGTCACTCTGACGGGTACGGACAATACTCTCCAGCACGGGGATGCCTTCAGCCACGCCACGTGCAGCGGCCAAGGCCTCGGCCTTGATATAGTACATCTCTTCGATACGCATCAGCGGGAAGTCGCAGGCAGCAGCCGTCATGAAGTCCTGACGCTCACCGCCCTTCGGACGGAACTTGAAGCTGGCATAATCAGGTATCACGGCATAATGGGCGTAAGGCACGCTGGCACGGCTGGCTTCGTAACCCTCCGTCGTATTGGAATTGGGTGCCTTCCAGCTGCCCTTGCGCCAGTCGTTGTCGCTGATCTGGTCGTAGAGGGCGCGGCTGATGGTACGCTGTGCGCCATAGGCGTTGCTGTACTTCGAGCCATCGTAGGTGATACCACCCACGCCGAAGTACTCCTCGGGCGAGAGGTGGCCCGTGTAGTTGCGCCAGTCGTAAGCGCTGAGCTGTTCCTTGGTGATGATGGCACCAAACATCCAGTCGCTTGCACTGTTGAAGCCGTTGTTGGCATCAAACCACTTTGCCTCCGTCAAGATGGATGAGCTGCTGTAGGCGATGGCTTTGTCGGCATACGCAGCGGCCTTCTCGTAGGCATCCTGGGCACTGCTCACACCGAGGTCAATGCCCGATGTCTGATAGGTGCTGAGGTCAGCAGGATTGAGCTCAAAGCGTGTACCTACCTCCAGCCAGAAGCGGGCCAGCTCGCCATAGACCACGCTGATATCGGGCACGTTATGTCCGTAGCGGTCACCCTCACGGCAGTCGGCCAGGTAGGTTTCGGCCTTCTGCAGGTCATCGAGGATAAAGCGGTAGATTTCGCTGAAGGTAGCACGCGGCGTGTTTCGGGCCTCAGCCTCGGTGCAGTTCTCGCGGATAATGGGTACAGTCAGGCCATAAATCCCGTACTGGTCAGCCTGTCCATCAAGCGAGGCGATGCCCGTCTTCTTGTACTCATACATACGGGCCATCTCGAAATAGACCATAGCGCGATAGAAGTAGGCGATACCGAAGTCCAGCTTATGCGCCTCGTTCTCGGCGGCATCGAGCGACTCCTTACGGATGATGATGTTGCACTTCTCCGCCCACTTGTAGTAGTAGTTCCAGAAGACACCTGCCGTCGTGTAGTTACCGCCCAGGTAGGAGCACTCCGTCCAGTAGTAGAAGTAGTCGTATCCACTGGAATAGACGGTCATGTCCGAGCAGAGCAGTTCGCGAATCAGGCTATAGCAGGGATAGCCAAAGTCATACTCGGCATCCACGTAGATTTCGGTCACGCCAAGGTGGCCGGCGATGGCATTGACCAGTCCGGTATAGCCCTTAGCCATTTCATCCAGTTGATTTTCGGTGACCTGGCCGTTGGTTGGCAACGTCTCATCCATGCAGCTGCTCACCGAGAAACCCATCAGGGCAATCAATGCTGATTTTATGATATGCTTTTTCATTTTCATGTCAAGTTTAAACGATTAGAACTGAATATTGATACCACCAGAGATGGCTCGCATGGGGCTGTACATACCGTAACCACTGCTCATGCGGGGGTCATACCCCTTGCGCTTCGACCAGAGGTAGAGGTTATCGCCCGTGGCATAGACGCGCAGCTTGCTCAGGCCAAACTTCTTCACCAGGCGTGCGGGGATGGTGTAGCCAATCTGCACGTTCTGCAGGCTGAGGTAGCTGTTCTTGGTCAGCCAGCGGTCGGAGATGATGCTCACGTATTCATCACCAAACTGGAAGCGTGGGATGTTGCTGTTGGGGTTCTCTGTGCTCCAGGCGTTGAGGATATCCTTATGGAGGGCATTACCCGTCACGTTGGCCGTGGGGCTTGACATCAGGTAGGCATACTGCTGGTCGTAGCCCCAGCCACCCAGCTGATAAGCAAACTGAGCGGAGATATCTACCCCATGGATGGTGAACGAGGTACCAAATCCGCCAAAGACAGGCTTGTCATTCTTGATGATGTAATAGGAAGCCTGGCTGTAGTTGGTCGTGGGCACGTCGCCATTTTCAGTACGTTGGTACCACTGCGTACGTCCGTCCTCTGAAACGCCGGCATACTTCACGATATAGAAGGAACCCAAGGGAAGTCCTTCACCCACATAGTAGTCATTGCCCTGCTGGAAGCCTTCGTAGCCATCCACCACGCGGGTCTTGTTGGCATCGTCGAGATGGGTCACCTCCTGCTTGTTCCAGGTGAGGTTCATGTTGAGGCTCCACTCAAAGTTGCGCGTCTTGACGGGGGTACCCGAGAGGGTAAGCTCCAGACCGCGGTTGCGCATGTCACCCACATTCTTGTAGTAACCCGTGTAACCCAGTGTCGTTGGGGTGGAGAACCACATCAGCATGTCCTTGGTCGTACGGTTATAGAACTCCAGGCTACCGCTCAGGCGGCTCTTGAACAGTTCAAATTCCAGACCCATGTTGAAGTTCTGACACTTCTCCCAGCTGATTTCCTTGTTACCCTTGCTGTTGAAGCCCAGCGTGAGGTTGCCGTCCACGTTGTTGATGTCGTAGAGGTTGGTGTAACGGTAGGAGCCAATCTTGTCGTTACCTTGTTCACCATACGAAGCCTTCAGCTTCAGTACGTTGAGCCACTTCACGTCAAACCATTTTTCCTTGCTGATAATCCAGGCACCGCCCAGCGACCAGAAGTTACCCCAGCGGTTATCGGGGTCAAAATAGGAAGAGGCATCACGACGGAAGGAGAACTGCCCGAAGTAGCGCTCATCCCAGTCGTACATGGCACGGAAGAGCCATCCCTCAGTCATGTAGTCGTTTGAATAAGAACTGGGAATACCGTAAGTGGAGAGGTAGCCGTTGAGCTCCATGTTGTTGAAGTAGTCGGCAGCACCCGTCTTGCTGGCCGAGAGCACTTCATACTTATATTTATAGTTCTCATGACCGGCCATCAGGTTGATGTGGTTCTTGCCCAGCTCCTTGTTCCAGGTCAGGATCTGCTGCATGTTGAGTGTGCTGACGCGGTCGTGATCCACGGTAAGCACACCACCCTGCTGGGCGTTGTAACCATAGAAGGGATTGACCGTTGAGCCACCACGCGACTCAACCACCGAGGTGCCCACCTTGAAGGTGAACTTGAAGTCTTTCAGGAAGGTGATATCGGCAAAGCCATCGGCATTGATGTTGTTGCTCTTGCTGTCGATGAAGTCGATGTACATCGAGTTGATGTTGTTCGTGTTGGTGCCGTTGGGACGGATCATGCCATCCTCGTTGTAAGCACCGTTACCCCAGTCATAGACACGGCCATTCTGGTCCAGCAATATCTTGCCATCACCATCACGTACATAGAGGGGATAGATGGGGGCCATGTTCTTGACCTGCGAGAAGACTGAGCTACCGTTCCAGCTGCCGTCGTTATAGACGCTGTTGCGCTTGGCGTGCGAGTAGCTGAAGTTGGAGCCGAAGGTGAGCCAGGGCTTCACCTGGTAGTTGGCACGCAGGCGCCCCGTGTAGCGTTCATACTTGGAGTTATCTACGTAACCCTCGTCGCTCAGGTAGCCGAACGAGCTGTAGAGGGAGAGGCCGTTGGCACCGCCAGAGATGCTGACGTTGTACTCCTGACGCAGACCCGTGCGATAGGCAGCCTCCTCCCAATCATCGGGATAGAGCGTATAGACATTACCATTATTATAGATACGGCGCCCCAGCGTGGCATTGGGGTTCAGCTTGCCGTTGGAGCCAATGACATATTCACCGTTGGGCACGGTATAGACGTTGTAGCCTAAGCCACCCGTTGAGGCATCTCCGAACAGGTTCTGGTTGGCTTTTACGTGAGCCTCATAAGCGGAAGAGCCCTTGCTCAGGTAGCTGTCGCGCAGGGCCTTATAGTATAGTTCATAGTATTGCGCAGGATTGCTGATGACGTCATAGTCGCGCTCACCACGGCTGTTGGCACCCCACTTGGCATCGACCGTTACCGTGCCCTTGCCTTGCTGGCCCTTCTTCGTCGTTATGATAATCACACCATTGGCACCACGGGCACCATACAGGGCATTGGAAGCAGCATCTTTCAGCACGGTCACGCTCTCCACGTCCTGCGGGTTGATGTTGTTCCATCCGCCGTCGTAGGGCATACCGTCGAGCACAATCAGCGGGTCTGTTCCGGCGTTGATGGAGCCCTCACCACGAATCAGGATGCTGCTGGTGGAGCCAGGCGCCGTGGAGGGTGACATCTGCAGACCGGCCACCTCACCCACGAGGCTCTCCAGTACGTTGCTCACCTGCTTCTTTTCTATCTTCTGGCTGTTGAGCACGGTGGCTGAGCCGGTGAAGGCCGAGCGTTTGGCTGTACCGAATGCGGTAACAATCACCTCCTCCAGTATCTCAGCATCGGCCTGAAGCACCACTTTCATCACGGGCTTCACGCCCACCTCCTGCTTCTTCATGCCCACATAGGAGATGACGAGCACGTCGGTCTTCTTCAAGCCATCGAAGTGGAAGTTGCCGTCGATGTCGGTGATTTGTCCTTTTTGGGTTCCTTTCACGAGTACGGAAGCGCCGATTACGGGAATCTGCCCTTCGTCAAGCACCTGGCCTTTCACGTTGATCGTGCCTTGTGCCCATCCTTGTCCTGTTCCTATGAGACATACGAACAGAATGAGGAGTAAATGCTTCATTCTATTGTCCATAATGCGATAAAGATTGGTTTTGTACTTTTTGAAACTAAATTTGTCAGGTTTGTTATCATTTTGCAATCCTTTATTTTAAAAAAGTGGTGCAAATGAAAGGAAAAATATCCAATAACAGAACAAAAGGTAGTTAAAAGAGATTAATCCAAGGAATATTTATTAATACTCCACGGTTAAACTGACATTTTGTTCTGATACCATATTAATTTGCATCAATTTGTCATCTTAAAGGATAAGCAATACCTACCGGCCACCTTAGCGGCCGGCGCTATGGAGGAGGGTGCTCTGAATCGATGTGTTCCATACAGTTGTTCATGGTTAGCTTTGGTTGTTCCTGTGGCGAAATTAAACAATTAAAAACAATTACGCAAGCTTTAAGGCAAAAAAAAAGCCCCGAAGGGCTAATTTTTGCATAATATTACACTTGGTATGCACTAGCTAAAGAATTTTTCAATCTTCTTAATCATCATGCTGAGGCAGAACACCACCACGTGGTCGCCTGGCAGGATGCGGGTGTTACCCGTCACCACCACGCCCTCGCCCTGCCGGATAAGGCCTCCGATGGTGGTACCTTTTGGTAAGCCCAAGTCCTTCACGTCGTGCTTTGTGATACGTGAGTCCTCCTTCACGGTGAACTCCGCCACGTCGGCATTGGCAAAGGTGAGGCACTTCACGTTGCTCACGTCGGCATCGAGCATCATCTGGTAGATGTGGCTGGCGGCAATCATTTTCTTGTTGATTACGGTGCCGATGTCCAGGCTCTCGGCCATGCCGATGTAGTCGATGTTCTCCACCTCGGCCACGGTCTTGCGCACGCCCATGCGCTTGGCGGCCAGGCAGGCCAGGATATTGGTCTCGGAGTTGTCGGTCAGGGCCACGAAGGCCTCGGTGTTCTGCAGCCCCTCCTCGCGCAGGAGGTCCAGGTCGCGACCGTCGCCGTTGATGATCATGGTGCGCTCGTCGAGCAGCTCGGTCAGGCGGTTGCAGCGGTTGATGTCGTTCTCGATAATCTTGAGCTGCATGTAGTCGGGCACGTACTGAGCCGTACGCACGGCGATGCGGCTGCCACCCATCACCATCACGTTGCGCACGTCGGCGTAATCCTCCTTACCCGCAATCTTGCGGATGTAGGGCACATACTTGCGCGTGGTGGTGAAATAGACGATATCGTTCAGCTTGATTACGTCATCGCCCCGGGGGATGAGGGTCTCATGTCCGCGCTTGATGGCCACGATATGGTAAGGCAGCTGCGGTCCGCCCAGCTGATAGAGGGGGATGTCGAGTATCTCGGCCCGCTCGCGCATCTTTGCACCTATTAATATAAGGGCACCGCCGCAGAACTCCCACCACTGGCGCACCCAGCTCATGCGGACAGAGGAGACAATCTCCTTGGCAGCCAGCATCTCGGGGTAGATGAGCGAATCGACCCCCACCTTCTGGAAGAACTCCTTGTTCTTGGGCAGGAGGTATTCGTAGTTGTCGATGCGGGCCACGGTCTTCTGCGCCCCCAGGTTGTGGGCCAGCATACAGGCGGTCATGTTGCGGCTCTCGTCGGGGGTGACAGCGATGAAGAGGTCAGCCTTATGAGCCTCCACCTCGCGCAGCCCCTTGATGGAGGTAGGCGAGCCCACCACCGTCAGCAGGTCGAAGTTGCTGCTCAGCGCCGAAAGCCGCTCCTCATTGTCGTCCATGAGGATGATTTCCTGTTTTTCCCTAGAAAGGAGCTTGGCCAAGTGGGTCCCCACAGCCCCCGCTCCAGCAATCACAATTTTCATTTTATTTAGTGATTAGTGTTTAGTGGTTAGTGATTAGTGATTAGGGGTTAGTGATTAGTGTTTAGTGATTAGTGATTTATGTCACGGAAAGCAAACGGCAAGAAAACCTAATCCCTTATCCCTAATCCCTAATCCCTCGAAGTATGCTCTCTTCATCGATTCCGCAGAGCTGCTGCAGCTGCTTCACGCTGCCGTGCTCGATGAACTGGTCGGGCAGGCCGAGACGGGTCACCTGCGGACGATAGCCGTGGTCGTTCATCCACTCCAGCACGGCACTGCCCATGCCGCCCTCACGCACGCCATCCTCCACGGTGACGATGCGCCGGAACCTCTCCCCTACCTCACGCAGCAGCTCCTCGTCGAGCGGCTTGAGGAAACGGAGGTCGTAGTGGGCGATGCGCAACGGGCCGGCAGCCGACTGCTGCGCCTCGGCTTCTGCCCGGGCAATGGCCTTGGCGGCGGTGTTGCCTATCGGGCCGATGGTGATGACAGCCAGGTCGCTACCCTCCTTCAGGCAGCGTCCCTTGCCCACAGGAACCTCCTCCAGCGGGCAACGCCAATCCTTCAGCACCCCGCGTCCACGGGGGTAGCGGATGACGAACGGGCCTTTCCCAGGCAGCTGGGCGGTGAACATCAGCCGGCGCAGTTCGTGCTCGTCCATAGGCGAAGCGATGGTCAGGTTGGGAATGGGGCGCAGGCAAGCCATGTCGAAAGCGCCGTGGTGCGTGGGTCCATCCTCGCCCACCAGGCCCGCACGGTCCAGGCAGAGGACCACGGGCAGGCGCAAGAGGGCTATGTCGTGAATGATGTTGTCGTAAGCGCGCTGCATGAAGCTGCTGTAGATGTTGCAGAAGGGCTGCAGCCCCTCCTTGGCCATGCCTCCGCTGAAGGTGGCGGCATGACCCTCGGCAATGCCCACGTCGAAGGTGCGCTCAGGCATACGGGCCATCATGATGTTCATGGAGCATCCCGTAGGCATGGCGGGCGTCACGCCCACGATGCGGGGGTTCTGCTCGGCCAGCTCCACGAGCGTATGGCCAAAGACATCCTGGAACTTGGGCGGCAGCTGACTCTCATCCTCCTTCAGGCGGATTCCCGTCTGCGGGTCGAAGCAGCCGGGCGCATGCCAGGGGCCGGGGTCCTGCTCGGCGGGAGCGAACCCTTTCCCCTTGCAGGTATGGAGGTGGAGCAGCTTGGGACCGGGCAGGTCCTTGATGTCGCGCAGGGTCTTCACCAGCTTGGTCACGTCGTGCCCATCCACGGGGCCGAAGTAGCGGATGTTCATCCCCTCGAAGATGTTCTGCTGCATGGCGGCGATGGACTTCAGGCTGTTGGCAAAGCGGATGAGCGCCTTCCTGCGCTCCTCGTTGAGCAGGCCCATGCGGAAGAGCAGCTTGCTGAGGCGGAAGCGGAGCTGGTTGTAGCTGTTGCTCGTGGTCAGGTTGAAGAGGTATTGCTTCATGCCGCCCACGCTGCGGTCGATGGCCATGTCGTTGTCGTTGAGGATGATGAGCATATCGTTGGGCGTAGAAGAGACGTTGTTGAGCCCCTCGAAGGCTAGTCCGCCGCTCATGCTGCCGTCGCCGATGATGGCCACCACGTGTCGCTCCTTCTCCCCCTGCTGCATGGCTGCCACGGCCATGCCGAGTGCAGCCGAGATGGAGTTGCTGGCATGTCCGCAGGCAAAGGTGTCATACTCACTCTCCAGCGGTGTGGGGAAAGGAGCGATGCCCTTGAACTTGCGGTTGGTGTCGAAGCGGTCGCGCCGTCCCGTCAGGATCTTATGCCCATAGGCCTGGTGCCCCACGTCCCACACGATGCGGTCGTAGGGAGTCTGATAGACGTAGTGGAGTGCCACGGTGATGTCCACGGCCCCCATGCTGGCCGCAAAGTGTCCGGGGTTCACCGCCAGTTCGTGTATAATCTTCCCCCTGAGCTCCTCGCAGAGTTGCGGGAGCTGGTCCACCTTGAGCGCCCTGAGTTGCTCGGGCGAGTCGATGGTTTCCAGCAGGGGATATTGGTCCAAAATCTTATCCATAGCTCCAAATTGGAATTATAAATTGCAAATTTACAAAATAAAAGAGGAAAAGACTTAAAGCCTGACCTCATATTAACAACATTTAATTCTGCTACGTTTCGATTGTTCCCCGTTCAGTCTTCGATACATCTTCGCTTTATGTTCGCTCAGGGTTCGCTTTGGATTCGCTTCAGGTCCGCTTCAGGTCCGTTCGCAAAGCGAGATCTATCCTACAGACAACGAAAGAGCAACGAGCCCGCAACCTAAACTCTACGGCAAACTGTTGTAGATTTCACGGAAAGGCGTTATCTTTGCGGGCACGAAAACAAATAAAATC
>JBJEKS010000155.1:0-15504 GCA_051878755.1 Bacteroides sp.
GAAAGAGAGAGCTGTATCCGAGAGAGAGGCGCTGAAAGAGATTATCCGACTGCTGACCCGATGGTCCGACTACATGAAGACCTCGACGCAATGGGCCCTGGTCTATGCCTATTGCTGCAAGTGCTTTCAGCTGAAGATGAGTGTGACAGCTTTCGAGGAGTATGTAGAGCAGGCGTTGCCCGAGGACTTCGAGAAGCGCTGCAAACCATCTACCGTTCAGAAAGCCAAAAAGCGGGCAACCTGGGAGAGTAATGACCGCTCAAAATGGAGTGATGATGATATCGCTCTGGTAGATATCCTCAATAAAAAGCTACCCTATACACAGAAATGGATGGAATAGGAACGTGATTCCATATTATCAATAGACAGTAATATTATTGTCAATGTACACATCGTTAGAATTTGTGCGAACAAATTTTGCACGGACCGTAATAGCCTGTTTTGTAACATTCCCTGCAAAATCCTCAGCTTCTATAGGGATTATATTGTCTCCGTCTTCAAAGTGTAAGTCGTAAATGAAGGTATATGGAGTATCAGATGGTATTAAATAAATTTTTTTCCTTTCTTTACTTAAATACTTAGCCAATTTGTTTTCTCGAACTATTGTAACCGATGTTACGTCACCAAAAGATTTAATTGAAAATGTACAATTGCAACTTATGCCATTACCGTCCCAATGGAGTATGCTAACAGATGCTTTACCCCAGAGATTTAGAGCAAATCTCGGTGGTAACACAGTCTTTCCATTGGAGAAATATATAGTATCAGGTTTAATATCATGGTGGAAAAGGTCTATAATATTGTCCGTATCAGGATTAATAGGGGCCTGTGTATCTATAGCAACCCATGCTAAAGGCTCAATGGTATAATTCCAATCTTTATTGATAGCCAATAAACAGATACATTTATACCCAGCTAAGTACTTCTTAGTAAAACAAAACATAGAATTCTTTAGCGAAGTGGTGCATTGTTTAAAATCATTAACTACAACATCCCCTACAAATTCGTCTATCTCCTCTTCATTTTCACAAGCATATAACACATAATAATCTGCTTCGATAGCTGAATTTACTCGATATGTAATATTTGATAATGATTTTAAGATGGGAATATCGGTCACTGGGACATAGCAACCAATACTATTAACAGATAATTTATTCATTATACCCATTAAATTTGTAATTTGGTCATCAGTGAAGCGCTTTTTGTGCTTATAAAGCCATTTCTTTACATTCATACTTTTATCTGAATCTAAGAGTTTAGGTGTTAGTGGAGCGCACTTTCCCTCTATTGAAGACTGGGTTTGTTGGGGATAATAGGGCGATAAACTTATACCAAAAGAATCTACCTGCTTACCTATCTTCACTTGGACAGGAAGAGTATTATTATGCTCTGTAGCATAAGCAGCTAGTTCAATCTTATCAAGCGAAGATCTATCAATAGCATCTAAGATAGAGAGTGATAATGAAGATGTGCAAACGGTATCTAAAGCCAGTTTTCCACAGACAGATATTGAGATGACAGTATTGTTCGAGGATACATTGGAGACATTTATCGTATCATTAGCGTACGAAACCTCAGCTCTTGTAGGGTTAAATGCACAAGAGTAACATAGAGAAACTAATATAGCAATCAGTGTACAATTAATAAATTTGCTATTCATAATTCATGGTTGATTTGATAATAATCCACACAGTGACTAAACTCGAATGCAAAGGTATATAATATCTGCTAATAACAAAGTCAATCACATCAAAAATCGAAATATTTCTCTGAATGTATCTGAGAAAGTATCTGAAATAGTATCTGAAAGTATCTGAATGATAGATTGGCTCAGATACTTCCCAAAACGCTTTTCCCATATCCTATACCTTTGCCCACAGATTCCTGAAAGGGAGTCGGTGGGCATTGCTTTTAATGGCCTACAACGACATAAATCTATATTCTATTATGACAGGTTTATTTGTAATTGAGAAGAGAGAAGCGGTTCAACAGGTGCAGAGCGTGAAGAACCCAGGTGTGACTTATCCTGCTTGCAACGTGGTGCTGCGACAAGCGGACAGTGGCTACAGCGATGCCTTCGTGGCGTGGCTGCGAGGCGACCAGACGAAGCTGGACCTGCCTGAGGGCTGCACGGTGCTGGCAGGTCTGAGCTTCTTTGCCGGGGAGAGCAACGGACGCTATTTTCAGAACTGCAATGTGACGCGCATCGTGAAGATGTAAAACACACAAAAAAAAAGACCCTCCCTGCCTCCCTTAAAGGGAGGGGACTTGAAAATTTGTTTTTGAAAATTCCTTATTACTTATAATAAATATTTTTTTGTTATGAAAAAGAAAGATTTACTTGTGAAGACTTCGTTGTTGTCGTACGTGAATTGTGAAGAGAATGGTGTGATTGAGGTTGCGCCGCTGTATAATGAGCTGAAGCAGGGGGAGTCGCTGACGAAGAGTGGTGTGGCGGTGAGCTACCGCGGACGGGTGCATGTGAATGCGAACGGCGACATCGCCATCAAGCCCTACAACGAGAAGAAGCGCAAGCGCTCAGTGAAGCTCTACTGCAGCGAGCACTGCACCATCCGTATGCACGCCGATGGCCACGTGACGGAGCACTGGAAGTTTGAGTTCGTCTCCAACGCCGCCCTCCTGGCTAAGGCCCGTCAGCATGAGCTCAACAAGGTGAATATGTTCTACCGCAAGCTGGCGGAGTTGACTCCCTTCATCGTGCCTGAATGCTAAAAGGAGGTGCCTATGTTTGGATATTCTACTAACGCTAAGAATCAGCAGGTTACTCCCTGTAGCGCGGAGCTGCTTGACCGTGCGCTGCGTTCGCCTCAGGTGGCGCGGGTGTGCGGTGAGATAGAGGACGCGCTGGAGAAGTGCCGCCGTGGGGAGCTGACGCGCGAGGAGTTTGAGAAGGTGAAGAGCAAGCTGAAGATTCAGTTGCCCGTGATCACGCCTCACGCCACGTTCGCCCATGGACGGCGAAAGGCTGACCAGGCGGTGCCCAGTGGGCTGTCGATGTACGATATCGACCACATCGACAATCCGCGTGGCCGCTGGCAGGAGATGGCGCACCGTGCGCAGGAGCTGGGCATCTGCCTGGCGCACATCACCCCCTCCACCGAGGGGCTGCGACTCCTCTTCGTGATGCCGCAGGGCATGACCCTGGAGCAGGCTCAGCGCTGGATGTCGCAACAGCTTCAAGACGCGGATTATGATGCCGTCTGTAAAGATTTTGCACGTTGTTCGTTCCTCGTACCCGAGGACTACGTACTCTACCGCAACGATGAGCTGCTGTTCGCCGAAGCTGCCGGCTCATGGCACGCAGCCGAGGACAAAAACATGAAAATCTGCGAAAATCAGTCCCAATCAGCGTCATCTGCGTGCCATACATCAGAAGGTCACGCAGTCGGTGCGGTGGAGTTTCCGCAGGAGTATAAGGGGGTGCCTTACGCGCTGATCGTGGAGAAGCTGGCGGAGCAACTGGGTGGCATCCCGGAGCATGGGTCGCGCAATAATTTCATCTATGCGATGGCTTGCAACTTGCGCTACATCTGCGACGATAATGTGGACTGGGTGGCCTCCATCCTGCCCAACTACGGGGAGGAGGTGAAGCGCTGGCGAGGCACCATCCGCAGTGCCCTCAACCGCGCCCAGTCGCAACGCCCCTCGGAGACGCTGATGCGGGCACTCAAAATGGCCAGCGACGCTGCGGAGCCTTCGCTCGGCTCGGCTAGTTCATCCGGTGATGTCAACGGCACTAACGGCTGCAATGTCAACGGCAATGCCACTGATGCCTCTACTGCATCGGATGAGGAGAACGTCCTCTGCCCTCCGCCGATGCCTGCGAACTTGCCGCCGCTCATCGAGCTGCTGACCTCGCGCACGCCGGAGGAGTATAAGCCGGCGGTGGCTCATGCGGTGTTCCCCTCGCTAGCGGCTCACCTCTACAAGACCACCTTCCGATATATTGACAACGTGGAGCACGAGGCGACGCTGATGTGTCTGCTGATGGCAGGTACGGGAGCGGGTAAGAGCTGCGTGGATGAGCCTATTAACCGCATCATGGCGGACATCCGCAAGCGCGATGCGGAGAACCTCCGCCGCGAGCGCGAGTGGAAGGATGAGGTGAACCGAAAGGGGGCCAACAAGGATAAGAAAGAGCGTCCTAAAGGTCTTGTCATTCAGGAGATTGACACAGACATCACGAACCCCGCCTTTATCCTGCGCACCGCCGAGGCGGAGGAGCATTTCCTCTACGCCAAGCTCAACGAAGTGGACCAGTTTGATGCGCTGCGGGGCAGCGGAAAGGGTGGTCAGCAGTTTCAGCTGATGTGCCTCGCGTTCGATCCGAAGAACCGCTACGGCCAGACGCGCGTGGGGGCGCAATCGGTGACAGAAAAGGTGACCGTGCGCTTCAACTGGAACGCCTCGACCACCATCGTCAAGGGGCAGAGCTACTTCCGCCAGGTGCTGCTCAACGGTCCCATCTCGCGCATCAACTTCTGCACCATCCCCGAGCGCGAAATCGGCGCCGAGATGCCCGTCTATGGCACCTACGATGACAGCTTCGACGAGCTGCTGCGCCCCTACATCGACCGCCTCTGCGGTGTGCGTGGCCTCGTGGCTTGCCGTGAGGCGGAGGAGCTGGCCCTGCAGCTGCGCCAGGAGAGCGCCGACCACGCGGTGCAGACGCAGAGCCGCATCTACGAGAACCTCTCCTTTCGTGCCAACGTCATCGCCTACCTGAAGGCCATGGTGCTCTACGTGGCTCACGGCGGCTGGGACGAGTCGTTCACGGAGTTCATCCGTTGGTCGAAGGAGTATGACCTCTACTGCAAGATGGCCTTCTGGGGCGACATGATTGAGGAGGCGCAGCTTACGGCCCGCAAGACCAACCGCCGAGGCCCTGCCAACCTGCTGACGCAGCTCCCCAAGGAGTTCACGCGCGAGGAGTTTGCCCAGCTGCTCCAACGAATGGGCCGAAGCTCCGACCCCATGAACACCATCCGTGTATGGACTCACCGAGGATATATCGCAGAGCTTGTAGGCAAGAGGTACACTTACCGCAAGCTGATAGGCTGAAGAGCCGCAAAAGCATTACAGTTATTACAGTTACAGTTTTTATTTTTCACCATGCATCTGACATTACAACGTACTGAGCGCGCAGAGCGCTACACCATGGGTAAGCTCTTCATTGACGGGGAGCCGTTCTGCGACACCCTGGAACCCACCGACCGCCACCTCACGGCGGAGAACATCACCCCCGAGAAGAAAATCTTCGGCAAGACGGCGATACCTACGGGTACCTACACCATCAGCCTGACCTTCTCACCGAAATTCCGCGACAAGCTGCCGCTGCTGAATGAGGTGCCCTGCTTCGAGGGGGTGCGCATCCACGTGGGCAACACCAGCAAGGACACCCAAGGCTGCATCCTCGTCGGGAAGTACCGCTCGCCGGGTCTCATCATCCACAGCCGCATCACGCTCCTGATGCTCATGGACCTCATCGACCTCCGTCCCAAAGGAGACCCCATCACGATCACCATCCAGGATGGTTCTTCTGCAATTTAGTTGATGTATTTTTAGTATATCATCGCCTGTAGGGGCGGACCTGTGTGTCCGCCCTGAAAACCGCAACGGAGCATGATAAAGTGCATGGTTCTAGGCAGACATAAGTGCATGTATCTGGGCAGACACATAGGTCTGCCCCTACAGTGATAGGAACAGTGGCAGGCTTTCAACTAAATTGACGAAGACCATCCAGGATTAACCCGGGCGGATAAAGAGAAGCCGCATCGTTCCAGCCCAAAAACAGGAACGATGCGGCCATAAAACTCGTAGCTCAAAAAGAGCTTGTAGCTCGTAGCTCGTAACTTGTAGCTAAATTAAATAAGGTACTGCGAACTGATGGACTCGTTGTTCATCACGCGGCGGATGGTCTCGGCGAACATGTCGGCGATGCTGAGCTGCTTCACCTTGTCGCACTTCTTCGAGTAAGGAATGCTGTCGGTGAAGACCATCTCGGTGAGGGCTGACTCCTGCACGCGGAACGAGGCGGGGTCGCTCATCACGCAGTGGCTGGCAATGGCGCGAACCGACTTCGCACCGGCCTCAAGCATGATGTTGGCTGCCTTCGTGATGGTGCCGGCGGTATCCACGATGTCGTCAACAAGCACCACGTTCTTGTCCTTCACGTCGCCGATGATCTGCATTGAAGCCACCACGTTGGCCTTCTCGCGCGTCTTGTTGCAGAGCACCAGGGGCACACCGAGGTACTTCGAGAAGGTGCTGGCACGCTTCGAGCCACCCACGTCGGGCGTGGCGATAACCAGGTCGTCCAGGTGCAGCGACTGGATGTAAGGCAGGAAGACGGCCGAGGCGTAGAGGTGATCCACAGGGATGTCGAAGAAGCCCTGAATCTGGTCGGCGTGGAGGTCCATCGTGATGAGACGGTCGATGCCGGCCACGCTCAGCAGGTCGGCCACCAGCTTGGCACCGATGGAGACGCGGGGCTTGTCCTTGCGGTCCTGACGGGCCCAGCCGAAGTAGGGAATCACGGCCACGATGCTCTTGGCCGATGCACGCTTGGCGGCATCAATCATGAGCAGCAACTCCATCAGGTTGTCGGAGTTGGGGAAAGTGGACTGTACCAGGAACACATGTGCGCCACGAATGGACTCTTCGTAGGACACGGCAAACTCGCCATCGGCGAAGTGCGTGATGTTCATCTTGCCCAGGGGGCAGTTCAAACTTGCACAGATTTTCTCTGCGAGGTATCTCGAATTTGTTCCGGAGAATACCATAAAGGGTTCTTTTTCGCTCATTATCTTATAAGGTTTGAAACCGGTTTTTTGTTATTTTTGTTGCAAAGGTATGAATTTTATCCTATATTTTTTCGCTCTAGGCATGGAAAATTGCAAGCGTAACGTATTTTTTTGTATTTTTGCTGTATGAAACGGCGTTTACTCCATAGAATCGTGGCTGCGGCGACCCTGCTGACCGGACTTGCGGCGGTGGGAGGAGCGCTCACGGCCTGCTCGGAGATGGTGCCGCAGAGCCAGGTGCAACGGGTCGATTCGCTCAACGCCGAGGCCTACCGCTGCCGATTCCGCAATCCGCAGCAGAGCAGCCGACTGGCACAAGAGGCGCTCAACGAGGCCTCGCTCTACCGGGCTGGCAGGGCCGAGGCGTGGAACCACCTGGGCATGGCGGCCTTCATGCGGATGGAGTATGACGAGGCGGCCCGCTGCTTCGACCAGGCGGAGAAGAGCACGCGCCACCAGACGGAGCTGCTCATGGCCGACGTGGGGCGCATGAAGCTCTGCCAGCGCACGTCGCGCAACAAGGAGTTCTACGACTACCGCAACCGTGCCCTGCAGCGCCTCAGCCGCATCAACGAGGAGGGCGAAGCGGCGGGGAGAACCCACGATGACGAACGGCTGCGCTCCAGCCACGAGCAGGAGCGGCTGCGCTCCGCGCGCTCGGAGCTCTTCATCACCTCCGCTACCTATTATTATTACCTGCAGCAGCAGGAGGATGCCCGCCGCTCGATGGAGCTGCTCAGGGAGGACCGCGAGCTGCCTCAGGACACGGGGCAATGGCTCTACGCGACCTACCTGGAGGGGGCGGCGGCGCTGATGGAGCCTACCGACGGGCACGACCGACGGCTGCGCTGCTTCGACCTGCTCTACACCACCAGCCGCGAGGCACACCAGGCCCGGCAACTCTACATCGAGGGCAATGCCCTGCAGGGGATGGCCAACCTGATGACCTCGGCCGCGGCCTTCGACTTCTTCTCCACCCACCGCCGCCACGAGCTGACGCGCTGGGGCGTGGAGGTCGATTCGCTGCTGCCACTCCACCTGGCCCGCGAGGCGCTGGCCTGCTTCAAGCGGTATGGTGACCCCTATCAGGTGGCCAACGGCTACGTCACCGTGAGCCGCTACCTCAACGACCACGGACGCCATGCCGAGGCACTCGACTCGCTCACGCTCGCCCTGGATTGGGCCCACAGAGGCCCCACCCCTGCCGCAAGGCAAGCAGAAGGCATCATCCCTGCCGCGAAGCAAGCAGAAGGCATCATCCCTGCCGCGAAGCAAGCAGAAGGCACCACCGTGCCCGAATGTCTGCTGCGCATCGACGAGCAACTCAGCGTGAGCTATGCCGGCCTGGGCAACAAGGCGGAGAGCGACCGCTACCGCAACCGCTACCTCGACATCATGGAGCGCACGCGCCAGGACCGCGAGCTGGAGAACCGCCTCGACACGCTGGAGCGCGAATCGGCACAGCTCAACCTCCTGCTGGGCCTGCTTGTGGCCCTGCTGATCACCTCGCTGCTGCTGATGTTCCTCCTGCGCCGCCACCGACGCCACCGCCAGCTGAGGATGCTGCTCGGCCTGAGGCGACTGATTGCCCTCTGCCGCACCGTCACCAGCTCCATCCCTCCCACGGCCTCCTCGCCCCAGGAGGTGGAAGAGGCGCTGCTCCGCGCCATCGACCTCCCCCTGCGCCCCCTCTTCGGCGAAAAAAAGCCCTCGATACGGGAGAAACGCCTCTGCTTTGAGGAGCGGCTGAGCGCCGAGGAACAGGCTATGCTGAAGGTCATCAACCCCTACGTGGAGTGGGCCATCGACAACGGTCAGGCCACCCTCCTGCTGGAGGAACAGCGCGTGGCCCTGGAGGAGCAACGGGCCATGCACGAGCTGCACATCGCCACAGGCAAGCGGCAGAACGTGGCCAAGAGGGCCTGTCTGAGCGTGGTTAACGGCATCTTGCCCTTCATCGACCGCATCCTCCACGAGGTGAACCGCCTTCGCAGCACCACGGAGCAACGCTATACCACGGAGCAACGCAACCATCGCCTCCGCTACATCGACGAACTCTCTACCACCATCAATGAATACAACGACATCCTGGCCTACTGGATCAAGATGCGCCAGGGCGAGCTGAGCCTCCACATCGAGACCTTCGCGCTCGACGAGCTCTTCCAGCTGCTGGCCAAGGGGGGCCGTGCCTTCCAGCAGAAGCGGCAGCTGTTCACGGTGTACCCCACCCCGCTCACGGTCAAGGCTGACAAGGCGCTCACCCTCTTCATGCTCAACACGCTGGCGGAGAATGCCCGCAAATACACCCCCGAGGGTGGCACCATCTGCATCGAGGCACGCGAGGTCTGCATTGAAACCACCGACAGCAGCAGCGGCACGAAGTGCGTGGAGATTGCCGTGACCGACAACGGCCCGGGCCTCTCACCTCACGACGTGCAGCTCATCAACGAGAAGAAAATCTACGACCCCACCCTCATCGGCACCAGTGGCACACCCGAGCAGGTGGAGCGCATACAGCAGGCCAAGGGGAGCGGCTTCGGACTGATGAACTGCAAGGGCATCATCGAGAAGTACCGCAAGAGTTCGGCTCTCTTCGGCTGCTGCTCGTTCCGCGTGGAGAGCACGTGGGGCCAGGGGTGCCGCTTCATCTTCCGCCTCCCCATGGGGCTGATGATGCTCGTGGGACTCCTGCTAGCCACCTCCACGAAGGCACTTGCCGCCGAGCCCCTCGCCCTAGAGACGAACGCCGCAGCGATAAAAGCCGCCGAGGAACAGCCTTACGCCGAGCCGCAGCCTTATGCCGAGGCCCTGCTCGACACCGCCTCGACCTATGCCGACGAGGCCTACTTCAGCAACATCAACGGACGCTACGCCGAGGCCATCCTCTACGCCGACTCCGCCATCACCTACCTCAACCGCCACCTCGACCTCTGCCGCGAGCTGCTCCCACAGCCCTACCGCCAGCTGCCGCCGATGCAGCTCACGGGCGAGGAGGAGGCCGCCGAACTCACCTGGTGGCTCACGCCCTACGACAGCGACTTCCACGTCATCCTCGACGTACGCAACGAGGCCGCCGTGGCCTTCCTCGCCCTCAGGCAGTGGGAGGCCTACCGCTACAACAATTTTGCCTATACCTCTTTATATAAGCTGCTCGGCGAAGACCGCTCGCTGCAGAGCTACTGCCAGACGCTGCAGCGCCACACCGACCACAAGAGCGTGGCCCTGGTATGCTCCATCCTGCTGCTGCTTCTCCTCACGGGGGGCTACGTGCTCGTGGCCTTCCGCCGACGGATGATGACGCAATGGAACCTGGAGCAGGTGCTCGACATCACCCACCGCCTCTACGCCTCCACCATGCCACAACCCGACGAGGAGGGGCTCAAGGAGTTGCCGAAGCAGATGATGGAGGCCACCTACGAGGCCATACGGGCTATCATCCCCCTGCGCAACATGGGCGTGGCCTACTACAACGACAGCACCCATCGCCTGGAGGTGGCGCTCCATGGCGAGCGCTACGCTGAAGCCGCAGCCCCTGCAAGCCATGCCCAGCGCAATGCTGATGCCGAGCAACTGATGCACCGGTGCTTCGAGGCCGGGGAGCGCATCGAAGAGGGAGAGCAGATTGCCCTGCCGCTGCTACTGGAGCAAGGGGAGTGTCGCCGCTGCATCGGAGCGCTCTACCTGCTGACCGAGGGTCCCACCGACCGCTCCACCAACCTGCTGCTGCTCCAGCTCATCACCGACTACTGGAGCGTGGTGCTCTACAACGCCGTGATGAAAATCTCGAGCAAGTACCGCGATATTGAGAGTGCCAACGACGAGACGCGACGTGCCTCGTGGGAGGAGAGCAAGCTCCACGTGCAGAACCTCGTGCTGGACAACTGCCTCTCCACCATCAAGCACGAAACCATCTATTACCCCAACAAAATCAAGCAACTGGCCATCCAGCTGGAGGAGCAAACGAATCTGCAGCAAACGAATCTTAAGCAAGAGAAGCAACTGAATCTGCAGCAAGAGAAGCAAACCACCGAGGAGATTGGCGAACTGATAACCTACTACAAAGGCATCTTCACCCTGCTGAGCCAGTGCGCCGACCGCCAGGTGGAGCGCGTGATGTTCCGCCGCACAGCCGTCAGCGTGCAGCAGTTGGCCAGCTATGCCGAGCGCTTCTACCGCCGCACCCTCCGCAGCATGGGGCTACCCGACTCCACCAAGCCTCTCGTCGTGGAGTATGCTTCCGAGGCGGAACCCACGGCTGCAGCGGAGGTATGGGGTGACGAGGAGCTGCTCCACTACCTGCTGGAGTGCCTTATCCGCTCCCAGCTGGCCCTCGCCACCGAAGCCGCAACCACCGAAGCTGCGACTCAAGCCGAAGCCCCTTCGATGACCCTGCGCATTGCCCCCGATGCCGACGGCTTCATGCGCTTCACCCTCTGCGACCCTCTCCACAGCTTCTCCACAGAGGAGATCAACGGCTGGTTTCATCCGCAGATGAAGCAAATCATGCGCCATGCCCACGGCAAGTGCGAAGGCACGGAGTACCTGGTGGCCAAGCAGATTATCCGACAGCACGATGAGCTGGCCGGTCGCCGTGGCTGCCGCATCAACGCCATCCCCCTCTCGCCGCAAGGCATGGCCATCTACTTCACCCTGCCCCGCAAGCAGACGAGTATATCAACCTAAGAATCAACATAGAGAACAACATCAACATAGATAACAGCAGATTATGAAACATTTTAAAGTAATCATCGTAGAAGACGTAAAACTGGAGCTGAAGGGTACCATCGGCATCTTCAGCCAAGAGATACCCGAAGCGGAGGTCATCGGCACGGCCATGACCGAGGCGGAGTTCTGGCCACTCCTGGAGAAGGAGGTGCCGCAGCTGGTGCTGCTCGACCTGGGCCTGGGCGGTTCCACCACCATCGGCGTGGAGGTGTGCCGCAAGCTGAAAAGGGAGTACCCCGAGGTGCGCGTACTCATCTTCACCGGCGAGGTGACCAACGAGAAGCTCTGGGTCGATGTGCTCGATGCCGGAGCCGATGGCATCATCCTCAAGACCGGCGAGCTGCTCACCCAGGTGGATGTGCAAGCCGTGATGGAGGGCAAACGGATGGTGTTCAACCAACCCATCCTGGAGAAAATCGTGGAGCGATTCCGCCACGCGGTGATGACCGAGGTGCGCCGTCAGGAGGCCCTGATACAGTATGAAATAGATGAGTACGACGAGCGCTACCTGCGCCACCTGGCCCTGGGATATACGAAGGATATGATTGCCTCGCTCAAGGGGATGCCCTTCGGGGTGAAGTCGCTCGAGAAGCGGCAGAATGACCTCATCGGCCGCCTCTTCCTGCCCGAGGAGCGCAGCGGCGTGAACGCTACGCGACTGGTGGTGAAGGCCCTGCAGATAGGCATCATCCGCCTCGACCAACTGGAACCCGACGACGAATAACGACCACTCATCCCTCACTGATAGCCTATGCGACGACTCCAACCGCTTCACCCCACCACGCTCTTCGCCCTCCTCACGCTGCTGCTCGTGCTGCTCAGCTGGATGGCCGAAGCCTATGGACTGCAGACGCTCCATCCCACGACGCAGGAGCCCGTGGTGGTGCAGAGTGTGCTCAATGCCGAAGGGATGCGCTGGCTGCTGCGCCACGCCGTGAGCAACCTCTACGACTACTCATCGCCGGGGCAGGTGCTGCTGGGGCTCCTCACCCTCGGCGTGGCCTACCACTCGGGCCTGGTGGATGCACTGACCGGCTCCTCTTGCTGGTGCCGACTGGGTAGGCGAGGCATGGTGGCGCTGGTCATCGCCCTCGGTGCCGCGAGCCATCTGCTGGGCGATGTGGGCTATCTGCTGCTCCTGCCCCTCGCGGCTTCGCTCTTCGGCCGCGTGGGTCTCTCCCCCGTGGCTGGTGTGCTCACCGCACTGGTGGCCATCGGCTGCACGGCCATCCACTACGCCCTCTTCCTCTCCCTTTCGGGACTCCTGCTGCTGCCCCTGCTCTACCTACTCTGCCTCCGCTGGCTGCTCCCCTCCGAAGCGATGCCCCACCCCGAAGCGACCACGGCAAGCGTGACGCTGACACGGCGTGAGCGGCGGGCACTGACCACGGCCCTCACCGCCGGAGCGCTCTACGTCGCGCTGCTGCTCTGGGGCATCTACGCCTTGGGGGACCTCTTCCTCGGCGTGGATGGTTCGCTGACCAGCTCCCCCTTGATGGAGGGCATGGTGGCCGTGGTCTGTCTCGGCGTGACCTGGATGGCAGGCGTCTATGGGTTCGTGTCGGGGCGTTACCGCTCGGATGGTCAGCTGATGGAGGGGCTCAGCAGCTACCTTCCCCTGCTGCGCGACTACTTCCTCCTCCTCGTTGGCTGCGCCCAGCTGACGGCCCTCTTCACCTACTCCAACCTGGGCCCCTACCTCGCCATTGAGGGCGCTGAGTGGCTCAGCTCCCTCCAGCTCCCCACGCCACTCCTGCTGCTGCTCTTCATCCTCTTCACCGCCCTGGTCAACCTCCTCATCGTGCCCACGGAGCTGAAGTGGCAGCTGCTCTCGCCCTGTTTCCTCCCCCTCTTCAGCGCACAGCACATCGCCCCCGAGGCCACCCTCAGCGCCTTCACCATCGGCGAGGTCAGCACCGACCTGCTCTCCCCCTTCCTCCTCTACCTCCCCCTGGTGCTCGCCCTTTTGCGACGTTACCAGCCGCAAGCCACCTATGCCACGCTCCTCTCTCGCTGCTGGCGCATCTGCGCCACCCTGCTCGCCGCATGGATTGCCCTCTACGCACTCTGGAGCGCCCTGGGCTGCCCCTTCGCACTGTAAAGGAATAGGCAAGAACCACTTTTTTCAAAGAGAACCACTTTTTTCAAAGAAAAGCAGATAAAAATTTTGCAGTTAGGAATAAAAGGCGTACCTTTGCACCCAGTTTTTAAGGCTGGTTCCGTAGCTCAGCTGGATAGAGCAACGCCCTTCTAAGGCGTGGGTCCTGCGTTCGAATCGCAGCGGAATCACCAAAACAAAAGCGCAATGAGTTGTTCATCAATTCGTTGCGCTTCTTTTTTATACCCATTCCAAGATAAAAATGAATGGGTACACAATAAAAAAGAATGGGGGCACAGCGTGGCTTTTACACCACTTGTGCCCCCATCGGCAGATTATTCCACCCTAATTATGTAGAGATTAGAGGTTGGGATTCATCTTGCCCCAATCAGCCACAGCAGGAATGATGCCCAGAGCGATGATTTCGTCGCGCATCTTCTGCAGGTGCTCATAAGAAGCGGTCAGGCTGGCCATCTCCTCTTCCGTACCCTGGGGAGCGGTGAAGTGAACGCCATCCTTGTCAATCGTGGTAGGCATAGCCATCATCACGTTCTTGTAACCGCACTTGTCGCAGTTCACGTAGCAGCCAGCAGGCCAGGTGAAGGGCTCGCCACCCATGGCACCCTCAATCATCTTCACAGCCTGGTAAGCGGGGCTCTGGAACGAGCTGCGGCCACGCAGTTTGATGATGTTGCTACCACCCTGAGTCGTCATGTGCTTGATTTCAGCCCAACGCTCAGCGCTCAGAGGCAGTTCAGCCAGGGGCTTACCATCAATCTTGGCCTTCGAAGCGAATACAGCCATCTGCTCGCCGTGACCACCGTAGGTGTAGGCATCGGTCACCTTGTCCTGCTGTACGCCGAACTCCTGAGCCAGCTGCTGCTGCAGACGGGTAGAGTCGAGGGCGGCCAGCGAAGTGAGCTGGTTGGGCTTCAAGCCAGAGTGAATCAGTGCGGTCAGCGCCGTCACGTCAGCGGGGTTGAAGATAACCACCACGTGCTTCACGTCGGGGCAGTACTTCTTGATGTTCTCACCAAAGTCAGCTGCAATCTGGCAGTTGCCCTTCAGCAGGTCCTCGCGGGTCATGCCCTCCTTACGGGGAGCACCGCCAGAGCTGATGATGTACTTCGCACCGGTGAAAGCCACAGCGGGGTCAACCGTATAGCTCAGGTTAGCACCGGGGAATGCGCAGTGGCACATCTCGTCATATACACCATGAACACCGGGTTCATAGATATCATAGAGGCAGATGTTAGGCGTAAGACCCAGCATCAAAACACTCTGCACCATGTTAGAGCCGATCATACCACCGGCACCTACAATCACGAGTTTCTCGTCAGTTAAGAATTTCATAATACGTTTGCTTAAAATGTTGTTATAAATAGGTTGATTTTATTTCGTAACACGTTCCAGCCACTTCACCATGCAGAACATCAGGCACATCGATATCAAGCAGACAACAACAAATACCGACCAGCACTGCCACAGCGGCCAAGCCTTATACATCACCAAGCCTATCGGCAAGAACAGATTACCCACAGCCGTTGCACCCAGCCAAAGGCCCTGACAAAGACCCAGCAGATGCTTAGGAGCCACCTTCGACACAAACGACAGACCCAACGGAGAGATAAACAGTTCAGCCACGGTGAGGAAGAAATAGACCACAATCAGCACAAACCAGCCAGACTTGGCCTGCATCTGTTCCTCAATCGGCATGTTCTTGAACGTCTCTGCCGAGGGATAGCCGTTGGAGAGGGAGAAGAGGGCCAGGAAAATGAAGGCCAACGAAGCGATGAACATACCGATGGCTATCTTACGCGGCGTAGAGATCTCCTTGTTACGACGAGCCAGCGC
>JBJEKS010000156.1:0-2733 GCA_051878755.1 Bacteroides sp.
ACTCCTTCGTCTCGGGAGTAGCGGGAATGTGAAGTGAAACCACGTTACAGGTTGAGTAAAGCTCTTCTACGCTATCCACAGCCTTCACGCCATCCTTCTCGATGACCTCCTTCGGACAGAAGGCATCATAAGCATAGATTTCCATACCGAATCCCTTGGCAATACGAGCCACGTTACGGCCTACGTTACCGAAGGCATGAATACCCAGCTTCTTGCCCTTCAGCTCCGTGCCCGACGTACCGTTGTACATATTGCGTACAGCCATCACCATCATACCGAAAGCCAGCTCAGCCACGGCGTTCGAGTTCTGTCCCGGTGTGTTCATCACGCATACATTGTGAGCCGTAGCCGCAGCCAGATCGACATTGTCGTAACCAGCACCGGCACGAACCACAATCTTCAGCTGTTTGGCAGCCTCCAGCACTTCTGCATCGACCACGTCGCTGCGGATGATGACAGCATCCACATCTTTCACAACCTCCAGCAGTTTGGCCTTCTCGCCATATTTCTCCAGCAATACCAGTTCATAACCGGCAGCTTCAATCTCCTTACGGATGCCGTCCACAGCCACCTTGGCGAACGGCTTATCAGTTGCAACTAAGATTTTCATACGATTTCAATCAAAAGTCTCCACGTGAGTGGATTATTTTACGTGAAGTTTCTCAAATTCCTGCATGCAGTCAATCAGGGCCTGTACGCTCTCCTTGGGCATGGCGTTGTAGCAAGAAGCGCGGAAACCCCCTACGGAACGGTGACCCTTGATGCCCACCATACCTCTTTCAGTAGCAAACTTCAGGAAGTCAGCCTCCAGTTCCTTGTATTCGGGAGCCATGACGAAGCAGATGTTCATGCGCGAACGGTCTTCGGGCTTGGCAGTACCAACAAAGAGCTTGTTGCGGTCGATTTCACCATAGAGCATCTCAGCCTTCTCGATGGCACGGCGTTCCATCTCCTTCACACCACCCTGTGCC
Organism: Bacteroides sp.; assembly: GCA_051878755.1. Taxonomy (GTDB): domain Bacteria; phylum Bacteroidota; class Bacteroidia; order Bacteroidales; family Bacteroidaceae; genus Bacteroides. Next base: position 972 of record JBJEKS010000156.1, read on the forward strand.
TTAATCCAGCGCAAGGTCAGCAAGGCAGCGTAGATAGGCAATACGGGAGGTGTATTGAACATCGAACCGCCATCAATGTGCGTCTGGTAGTTGAGCATCGTGGGAATGTAGCGTGATACCTTACCCACACATTCGTTCTTCACAATGACGAAAGTCACACCGGCAGGAGCCAGGTTCTTCTGAGCGCCACCGTAGATGCAGATGTACTTTGATACGTCAATAGGACGAGAGAAGATGTCTGACGACATGTCGGCAATCATCGGCACGTTCACGTTCAGGTCTTCCTTGATTTCAGTACCGTAGATGGTGTTGTTGGTCGTGATGTGGAAATAATCCACGTCGGCAGGAATCTCATACTCCTTGGGGATGTAGGTATAGGTAGCTTCGGCCGAAGAGGCTACTTCTACCACTTCGCCAAATGCCTTGGCCTCCTTCATGGCCTTCTTGGCCCACACACCCGTGTTCAGGTAAGCGGCTTTCTTCTCCAGGAAATTATAGGGAATCATGCAGAACTCCAGGCTTGCACCACCACCCAGGAAGAGCACAGAGTAGCCTTCGGGGATATTCAGGAGTTCCTTAAAGAGAGCCACAGCCTCGTCAACCACAGGCTGGAAATCCTTGGCACGATGACTGATTTCCATGATTGAGAGACCTGAACCGTTGAAATCTAACACTGCCTTCGCTGTTTCCTCAATGACTTCGCGCGGAAGGATGGAGGGTCCTGCATTAAAATTATGCTTTTTCATTGAATAAAAATTGTTTGGTTATACATTTCTTTATTAGTTGTCCTTAGACATTGCGAAATTACGGAAATATTTCCGTTTGGCAAATCTTTCCTTATAAAAAAGCACTATTTTCCTCTCAGACCCTTACTTTTTATAGTTTTTCTGTATAAAAATACGCCTATTTGACATCTTTCGCTAACATTTCAAGGCGCAGAACTTACAAACTCGCATTTTTTAGCTCTTTAAAAAATAAACAATAACCGAAACAAAGAACAAAAATAGCAAAATGACATTATGTAATCAAATCGTATGTTTAATAGCAATAATTCGCTATGTTTAGTAACATATTTCCACCATTATTGTCCTATCTGGCCTCTTCTATCAAAGTTTTCTGTCCTTTCAGCTTCTCGCCCTGCACCAGGGACAACAGTTGCTTCACCTTATCACGACGTACGGCCACAAATGCATGGTGTTCCATCACATCCACGCTGCCTACGTCGTCGCGGCCCAAACCGCCCTTCTTATACAGAAAGCCCACAATATCTATCTTATTTACCTTATCTTTCTTTCCTCTTCCAATATAGAGCGTGGTCCATCGACTCTTGGGCACCTTCACTCCCTCCTTGACTTCAAACGCTGGAATATCCTGCGGCACGTAGTCAGGAAGATGTTCTTCTGCATGAAGGATTATGAACGATGTACCCGTAGATTGCCAACGGGCGGTGCGGCCGTTCCGGTGGGTAAAAGCCTCCTCGTTGACAGGCAGGTGATAGTGAACTACGTGGTCCACATTGGCTATATCCAGTCCGCGTGCTGCCAAATCAGTAGAAATCAACACAGGACAAGAACCGTTACGGAACTTATAGAGTGCTTTCTCGCGCAGTGGCTGATCCATACCTCCATGGAAGGCATCACAAGGGAACTTCTTGGAGCGCAGATAAGCCACGACGCGATCCACACTTTCACGGTAATTCACAAACACCAGCGTAGAAGAACTCCCCAACGTGCAGAGCAGACGGAAAAGCGTCTCCAGCTTG
>JBJEKS010000157.1:0-15377 GCA_051878755.1 Bacteroides sp.
CTGCATCCCTGCTCAATCATCTTGCGTACATAGTCCGTGCCGACCAGCAGCTCGAAGAAGGGGCGGAAGAAATGGTCATCCATATTCAGGTTCCTGTAGGCATCGATGATGTAGGTCAAATCTACACCCCGCTGCCAGATTTCTTCGTTGCTCATGCCGCTCAGATCGATCCCGTGGCAGAGCTTGTTGAGCTGTGGTGGATTCTTTGCCCCAGGCAGGCTGCGTGGAGTGAAGCTGTAGCTGTAGCCCGTCATGTTGGGGTGGCCATAGACCTGAAACGGCTTGTCGGTGCCACGCCCCAGGCTGACGGGGGTAGCCTCAAAGAAACAGGTGGAGGGGTAGAGGTATATTGACTTCATGTTGGGCAGGTTGGGACTTGGGGGGATGGGCAGCTCATACATCGTCTGGTGCGTGTAGTTCTTGCAAGGAATGACCGTCAGGTCAGCCACGCGTGACGCCGGTAGCCACCGTTCGCCGTTCACCATCAGGGCCAGCTCGCCGAGGGTCATCCCGTGGACGATGGGTATGGGCAGGGCACCTACGCCCGACTTGTACTTCATGTCCAGGATAGGCCCATCCACGTAATGACCGTTTGGATTGGGGCGGTCGAGTACCACCACCTTTCGGTTATACTGCGCGCAGGCATCCATCAGGCGGCACATCGTGATGTAGTAGGTGTAAAAACGCAACCCCACATCCTGAATATCCACGAGCAATACATCAAATTTGCGCATGGAGGTTTCGCTGGGGCGTTGGTCCTTTCCGTCGTAGAGGGAGAGGATGGGCACGCCGCTCTTTGCATCCACCGAGCTGGAGACCTTCTCGCCGGCATCTGCCTTACCGCGGAAACCATGTTCCGGCGAGAAAATAGCGACCACGTTCACCCCTTTCTCGATGAGCACATCCAGCAGGTGCTTCGCTCCAATCATACCCGTATGGTTGGAGAAGAGGGCAACGCGTTTGTTCTTCAGGATAGGCAGATAGGCATCCGTCTGCTCGTCGCCCATCACCACACGCTGAGCCTGCACGCAGGACAACATGCACACCATAGCTAAAACAATCAAAATGAGCCGTTTCTTTGTCATGTGAATTTCCTTTTATTAATTCGCAACAAATATAGTGCTTATTTTAATGTCAGATACATTTGTTTAATTATATTTTATATTATACATTTAAATTCACAATCTATTCTTCCGCTCTTTTTTCCTTTAGTTGTTTAATCGTGACAAAAGTTGTACTTTTCTTGCGTTAAAAAATACTATTTTCCCGAATATTTGTAGAAAATCCAAAAATAGGTTATATATTTGTCTCGATTTTGAAAATACTTAGGCTATGAAGTTGATTGTTGAGAGTGGTTCTACACGTACAGAATGGGCGTTGGTTGAGGACCAGCAGCTGGTTCAGCATGCCTTTACGGAAGGCTTGAATCCCTATTTCCAGACCCGGAGAGAGATAAGCAGGAGTGTGCGTTTGGGTTTGCCCGAGGTATTCTTCAAGAAAAAACTGGAGCAGGTGCATTATTATGGTGCCGGTTGCAACTCGTTGGAGAAGCGCAACACGCTGGGTGCCTCGTTGGTGGCCCAGTTTAAGACGCCTATCCAGGTGGAGAGCGACCTTCTGGCTGCGGCTCGCGGCCTCTTCAAGACGGAGGCTGGCATTGCCTGCATCCTGGGTACGGGTTCCAACTCCTGCTTCTACAACGGAAAGATTATCGTCAAGAATGTCCGTTCGGGCGGCTACATCCTGGGTGATGAGGGCAGTGGTGCCGTCATCGGCATGAAATTCCTGAGCGATGTGCTGAAGGGACTCTCGCCTGCCGGGGTAACCAGCGACTTCTTCGACAAGTTCCGCACCACGCCCAATGACATCATGGAGTCGGTCTATAACCGTCCCTTCCCCAACCGCTACCTGGCTTCCGTAGCCTATTTCCTGGCCGACTACATGACGGTGGATTACGTGGCCTCTTTGGTCACGAACAGCTTTTTCGACTTTTTCCGCCGTAACATCCGGCAGTATGATTACCAGAGTTATCCCACCCGTTTCGTCGGCTCGTTGGCTTACCGCTATGCCGACCCCTTGCGCGATGTGGCCAAGGAATTTGGGGTGACGGTAGATAAGATTGAGGAGACGGCCATGAAGGGATTGATTGATTTCCATTCCCTGGTCATCGACGAACCTTGATGTCCCCTTCCCTGCAGAGCTTGCTCTAGCTCATGCTTCTACAATATAACAGAGGCACAACGTGCGCTGCATCCTGCTTCGTTCAACGAAGTCTTTTGCAGGCTCCTTGTGCCTCTGCTTCTTATGGGTCAAAGCCTATGGCTTAGAACAGCTTGTCGGGATATTCACCGGCATCAATCAGTGCCTGAATCTTATCCACTACGCTCTGACGGTCTTCGGGATAGGTTACGCCGAACCACTTGCTTGCGGTGTCGAGCACCTTCACCGTAGCCGTACCGTCCTTAATCAGCTTATCCACCATCAAGGGGATGAAGAATTCGCTCTTCAGGTTCTCCATGTTCTTCGGATCGCTCAGGAAGGTCTTAAAGAACTCCTTGCTGTAAGCGAAGTAGTCGGGCGTGAAGCCCCAGAAGTTCATGCTGACGGGAGTCGTCTCGGGAGTGGCAGCCCATTCGCCGTTGTCGTCGATGTACTTCACTTCTCCCTCTCTGCGCTCAATCTTGGTGCGCTCAACAACCGACTGCAGCAGGTGGTTCTCGTCGGTGGTGCAGAGACCGCGTGACACGGTACCGCTCTCGCTCAGCGTGTTGCCGATACGGAAGCCTACCATGGCGTAGGTGTTCTTCGTGCCTTCGGGCAGGTTGCTCAGGAAGTCAGCCATGGCGCGGTAAGAGTCGCGGCCATAGAAGTCGTCGCAGTTGATGACGGCAAACGGCTCGTTGATGACGCTTTCACCCATCATGACAGCGTGGTTCGTGCCCCAGGGCTTCGTGCGGCCTTCGGGGCAGGTGAAGCCTTCGGGCAGGTTGTCGATGGCCTGGAACACCATTTCGCAGGGGATGTGACCCTCGTATTTAGAGATGATTTTGTCGCGGAAGTCCTGCTCGAAATCCTTGCGGATGACGAAGACCAATTTGCCGAATCCGGCATGTATGGCATCATAGATGGAGTAATCCATGATGGTTTCCCCATGAGGTCCCAGACCGTCAAGCTGTTTCAGACCTCCGTAACGGCTACCCATTCCGGCAGCGAGTAAGAAAAGAGTTGGTTTCATAATACAATTAATTATTAGTTAAGAGAATATTGGTAAAAGTAAATCATACTTCCGTAGGGTTGGTGTGTGCCAGGTTCATCAGATGAACAGCAACGAGGGCTGCCGTCTCGGTGCGCAGGCGGGTGTTGCCTAGCGTCACCGGCGTGAACCCTTGCCGGATGGCTTCGGCTACCTCGTCTGGGCTGAAGTCGCCCTCCGGGCCTATCAGCACCAGGGCATCTTCATCGGGGTGCAGCACCTGGCGCAGCGGTTGCTTCTCGCCGTCGTGGCAGTGGGCGATGAACTTCTGCCCGCTGAAGGGCTGCTTCACGAAGCTGGTGAAGTCGGTCATTGCGTTCAGCTTGGGCAGGCGTGCCTTGAGCGACTGCTTCATGGCCGACACTAGAATCTTTTCGATACGCTCCCCCTTCACGATGCGTCGTTCGCTCCATTGGCAGTTGAGGAAGGTAAGCTCGTCGAATCCGATTTCCGTGGCCTTCTCGGCCAGCCACTCCATGCGGTCCATGTTCTTCGTGGGAGCCAGGGCCAGGTGGATACGGCCTTCCCAGAGGGGAGCCTGCACCTCCTTGCTCTCCACCTCCACCAGGCAGCGTTTCCGGTTGCACTCGCTGATGCGGGCGCGGTAGAAGCAGCCTTGCCCATCGGTAAGGACCACCTCGTCGCCCGGCTGCAGGCGGAGCACACGCAGGGCGTGAGCCGCTTCGTCGGCAGGCAGCTCGTGGCTGAGGGCAATATCGGGAGTGTAGAACAGGTGCATATCAGTACTGGCGAACATGTTTATATCTGAATACTAGGGCAAATAGCACGGCTACCACCAGGGCATACCCGGCGAAGATGAACCAGCAGGTCTGCCACTGGGCCGTCTGCTCGATGCCGGCAGGCGCCACGACAATCCGGTTGACGATGGCCTGGGCACTCAGTGTGCCGATGGTCGAGCCGAAGCCGTTGGTCATGAAGACGAAGAGTCCTTGCGCGCTGGAGCGAATCTCCTTGTCCACCTCCTTATCTACAAAGAGCGAACCCGAGACGTTGAAGAAGTCGAAGGCCACGCCATAGACAATCATGCTCAGCACGAACATCCAGACGCCGCTGCCCGGGTTGCCTGTGCCAAAGAGGCCGAAGCGGAGCACCCAGGCCAGCATGGCCATGAACATCACCTGCTTGATGCCGAAGCGCTTCAGGAAGAAGGGAATCAGCAGGATGCAGAGGGTCTCTGAAATCTGTGACAGGGAGATGAGGATGTTGGCGTGCTTCACGCCGAAGGTGTCGGCATACTCAGCCACGCTGCCGAAGCTGCTGATGAAGGGGTTGGCAAAGCCGTTGGTAATCTGCAGCGATACGCCCAGCAGCATGGAGAAGAGGAAGAAGAGGGCCATCTTGCGCTGCTTGAAGAGGCTGAAGGCTTTCAGACCGAGGGCTTCGCTCAGGCTCTTGCCCTTGCCGCTGCTCACGGGGCAGGCGGGCAGGGTCAAGGCATAGCCGCTGAACAGGATGCCGATGGCAGCACAGGCCAGGAACTGGTTGTGGTTGGCCTGCCAGCCCATCAAATCGACCATCCACATGGAGCAGATGAAGCCGATGGTGCCGAAGATGCGTATCGGGGGGAAAGCCTTGATGGTGTCGAGCCCGGCACGCTCCAGGGCGTTGTAGGCCACGGAGTTGCTCAGGGCCAGGGTGGGCATATAGAAGCCCACGGAGCAGGCGTAGAGCGGAAAGAGCACGCTGAACTGTGCGTCGCTCCCCATCGTCATGCCATAGAAACCGGCCGCACCCATGAAGAGGGCAGCGAGGAGATGGCTGAGCGAGAGCATCTTCTGTGCCGGTATCCAGCGGTCGGCCACGATGCCGAGCAGGGCAGGCATGAAAAGAGAGACGATGCCTTGCATGGCATAGAACAGACCGATTTGCTGCGCCATACCGATGGTGACGAGGTAACTTCCCATGGAGGTGAGGTAGGCACCCCACACGGCAAACTGCAGGAAGTTCATCACGATTAAGCGTGTTTTGAGGTTCATGGGCTATATGCTTTAATTCGACCGACAAAGGTAGGGAAAAAAATGAAACCAACCAATCTTTAGGGGAAAAAATGTGCCTTCGGGTAGGTACAAAAAAAGAAGGGTATCTATCCCAGACACCCAATCTTTATTAACCTTAAATCTAATACCATGAAAAACACGCTGCAAAAGTAAGGGTTTTATGTTATACAACATAATAAAATCCAAGAAAAATGCATTGCGTTAACACTAATTATATTTTAAGTCTGTTTTATGTATCTATTCCACATATAGAACGAGTCCTTTGAGGTATTCACCCTCCGGATGATAGATATTCACGGGGTGGTCGGCAGGTTGCGTCAGTTGGTGAAGGATGCGCACGCTGCGCCCCGTCATGGCGGCGGCGGTGAATACGGCCGTGCGGAAATTCTCTTTGCTTACGGCCTGCGAGCAGGAGAAGGTGAAGAGGATGCCGCCGGGCTTGATTTTCTCGAAGGCCTTGACGTTGAGCTTGCGGTAGCCCTGCAGGGCGTTGCGCAGGGCATCGCGGTGCTTGGCAAAGGCGGGTGGGTCGAGGATGATGAGGTCATACTGGTCACCCATGCGGTCGAGGTACTTGAAGGCATCCTCGGCGTAGGCCTCGTGGCGCTCGTCGCCGGGGAAGTTGAGGGCGATGTTCTTGTTGGTCAGGTCGATGGCCTTGGCCGAGCTATCTACCGAGTGTACCAGCTTGGCCCCTCCGCGCATGGCATAGACCGAGAAGCCTCCCGTGTAGCAGAACATGTTGAGCACCGAGCGCCCGTGGGCGTAGCGCTCCAGCAGGGAGCGGTTCTCGCGCTGATCCACGAAGAAGCCCGTCTTCTGTCCCTTGAGCCAGTCGATGTGGAACTGCAGGCCATACTCCGTGGCTACGTTGTCCGTGCTGCCCCCTTGTAGGAAGCCGTTCTCCGGGTAGAGGTCAGCCTTGAAGGGCAGGGTAGTCTCCGACTTGTAGTAGATATTGTCGATGGCCCCCTGCATCACCTCGTTGAGTGCGGAGGCAATCTCCATGCGCACCAGGTGCATGCCGGCCGAGTGGGCCTGCATCACGGCCGTGCGGGCATAGATGTCGATGACGAGTCCCGGCAGATTGTCGCCCTCGCCGTGCACCAGTCGGTAGGTATTGTTGTCGCTGCGTCCGGCAATGCCGATATGTTGTCGCATGGCGTAGGCCGTAGTGAGTCTGCGCTTCCAGAAGGCGCCATCAATAGCCTCATCGGCCCGGAAAGAGAGCACACGCACGGCAATGCTGCCTATCTGCCAGTGCCCCTTGGCGATGAACTCCCCTTGCGAGGTATAGACATCCACCACTTCGCCCTCCTCGGGCTCGCCCTCGATGCGGGCTATGGCACCCGAGAATACCCAAGGATGAAATCGCCGGAGCGACTCCTCCTTGCCTCGTTTCAGTATAATCCTATACATTATTATATTATAATTGTTTTTTTTGTTACAAGCTCTTTTTTTAGTTACAAGCTACGAGCTACAAGCTACAAGTAATAGTTGCAGCAGGACAGGCCCTAATCACTAAACACTAATCACTAAAAACCTAATCGGTTCTTCTTCAATTTAGTTGAAAGCCTGTCACTCTCACTGTAGGGGCAGACCTATGTGTCTGCCCAGAACCATGCGCTTTATCATGCTCCGTTGCGGTTTTCAGGGCGGACACACAGGTCCGCCCCTACAGGCGATGATATACTAAATATACTTCAACTAAATTGAAGAACCACCTAATCCCTAATAAAAATTCCCTCCTCCTTGAGGCGCTGCAGCTGGTGGTAGATCTGCAGGCAGGCCCAGGCATCGGTGGCTGCATAGCGTTGCTGGGGCTGGGTCAGCTCCTTGGCTTCCCAGTTGCTCAGCTGCTGGCTCTTCGAGATTTTCTGCCCGAAGAGGATGGCGTAGATTTTCTGCAGGCCCAGCTCCTCGATGCCGAAGAGCTTCACCTTCTCCTGTAGCTCCACGATGCCCCGGGGCTCGAAGGTGGCCCGGCGGTGCAGCATCATGAAGTCGTCGTGCAGCGAGAGACCCACCTTGGTGATGGCGGGATTCTCCAGCATGTAGATGACGGGCAGCGTCAGGTCCGTCAGGTTGAGGCGGAACAGGAAGCAGTGCTCCTGCGCCGACACCTGCAGCAGGGCCACCTTGTGCTGGTGTCCGCGGCTGAAGCTGGGGCGCGTCTCCGTGTCGATGCCCAGCAGCGGGAACTGCTTGAGGAAGTTCACCGCATGTTCGGCCTGTTGCGGCGTGTTCACCACGTGGATTTTTCCCTCGAAGGTTACCACGGGCATCTCGTTGACTGCCGCTTTATCAATAGTTCGTTGTATGGTTATCATCTTCTTCGTCGTCAGTTAAGTACGGCTTCAGGTCATCATCGGCCTCGTCGGCGGGGAATTCCTCTTCTTCGTCATCCTGCGGGGCGGCATAGCGCAGCTCGTGCAGGGCGCGCAGGGTGTTGACCAGCTTCTGCCCCCAGTAGAGGCGGAAGTTCTCCTGGCAGGTGGCCAGCGCATCGTTCATCACCAGGTTGAGGCCCGACTGGAAGAGGCAGATGAAGTCCTTGATGTCCTGGTAGATGTCGCTCAGGTCCTCGGAGATGTATCGGGTGATGGGCTGGTCGCTGTACTTCATGTCGCTCACGAAGACGTCGAGGTAGTCGTCGCGCTCGCCCAGGATGTCGGCCAGGGTGAGGCGCACCACCTCGTAGCTCTCCTCGGTGACGAAGCTCTCCAGCGGCTCGTCGCCCAGCGTCTCGCAAGAGGGGAGCATCGAGGCCTTGAGGTAGAGCAGGGGGAGCAGCTTGAGGGCCACGTCCACCAGCTGCCGCCGTGGGGTGCCTTCGGCCTGTTCCACCCACTTGCAGTACTCCGCGCATACGGTTACAAACTCCACCGTCTGGCGGTCGAATATCACTTGACTTTCCTTTGCCATACTTCAATTTTCAGTTTTGGGGTACAAAAGTAACACAATTCGGGCGAAAAAACAAGGCCGAGAAGATTTTCTTATCCCTTAATCGCCAAATCTTTGGGCAAAGACTTGCATTTCTTGTGGATTTTTACTATTTTTGCTGCTGAATGTTTAACTATAAAACAGGCTGCACAGGGTGCTGCCAATCGAAGCAATATGGTAAAAATCAATAAGAAAGGAGTTCTCTCCGGGAGAATAGAGGGTATGGTCTATCGTGAATATGGTGGCGCGCAGATTATTCAGAGCAGGCCCTCTGGCTATCGTGATGCGAACAGTAAGCGGCAACAGCAGCAGCGCAAGGGGATGCGCAACATCCTGGCTGCCTACGGCTTGCTGAAGTATCTGTTGCGTGAAAATTTCGAGGAGGCGGCCAATCCCCTTGCGGTCTATCGGCGCTTCATTCATTACAATCTGCTGATTGAGCATGTGGAGCTCAGTGCAGAGGATTATGGTCATGGGCTCTGTGTGCCGGCTCCTTATGTCATCTCTTCAGGCAGCCTCCCCGCGCTCGACCTGCGCTTGGAGGGCAACCGCCTCACTTTCGACATCGAGGGGAATGATTGGCGACGGGGCGACCTGCTGCGCTTCTACCGTTTGCAGTGCATCGAGGCACCCAAACCGGGCCGTAGCGCCTGCCGGCTCGAGGCACAATGTGAGGAGACGGTCTATGACTACACCATGGAGGACCACATCGTGTCAGCGCCGCTACCGCATGGTGCCTACGCCTATGTCCACCTGCGCCACGAAGGCCACCGCATCCTCAGCTCACCGCAGCATCTCCTTGTCATCTGACGGGCTGTAGTAGGCTCTCATTCTCGTCCGTACCTAGCGGATGTGTAACATAAGGGTAATGATTTTTCAATTCGGGAAAATCATTACCCTTATCCTGTATATACTCCACCGTAACGCTAATCTACCTCTAAGGTAAGTCTAAACTGACTCCGTAATGAAGCCCATTTGAAGTCGATTTGAAGTCGATGAATCTCTACTATTTCATCGAGTTCAAATCGAGTTCAAATCGAGTTCAAATCGAGTTCATCTTCTGGTTGCATTAGCGTAACGATGGAGTCGGGATAGAGTAGGAGGGGAGGATGGATGTGTGCACTCGGGATTCGTTAGGTGTGGCGGTCTTGGTGTATCTCCCTTTTACCATATAAAGAATTGGTTCATTTTTAATATTTATGCAAAGGATTTGTTTGGAATAAGAAAAATTAGTTGTAACTTTGACAACGATTTTTGCAAACTAATAACATGTGACTATGCAAAACTTTGATTATCAAACACCCACGCGGCTGATTTTCGGCAAGGGCGTGGTGGCAGAGAAGTTGCAAGGCGTTATGGCGCAATTCGGCAACAGGGTTTTAATCACTTACGGCGGAGGCAGCATCAAGCGCAGCGGACTGTACGACCAGGTGTTGACGCTCTTGGAGGGTAAGGAGATCTATGAGCTGCCCGGTATCGAGCCTAACCCTAAGTTCAACCCTAGTGTGCTCGATGGGGTGCGTATCTGCAAGGAGCACGATATTGATGTGATACTGGCTGTTGGTGGCGGCAGTGTGCTCGACTGCACAAAAGCTATCGCCGGTGCTGCCTGCTCGGATGCAGACCCTTGGGACATCGTCACGGGCAAGGCCCCTACGCTCAAGGCTATCCCTATCGTGGATATCATCACCCTGGCGGCCACAGGCTCGGAGTATGACCAGGGAGGAGTCATCTCGCGCACGGAGAGCAACGACAAGCTGGCCTATTTCTCGCCGCTTGTGTTCCCCGCCGTATCGTTCATTGACCCCACCTACACCTTCACGCTTCCTGTGAAGCAGACCCTGGCCGGTGTGGCCGACTGCATCAACCACATCATGGAGCAGTACTTCTGCGGGGAGCATATCATGATGAACGATGCCTTTATGGAGGGTGCCGTGAAGTCGTTGGTGAAGAATGTGCGGATTGTACTGGATGAGCCTGATAACTACAATGCCCGTGCAGAGATATTCTATGCCACTACGTTGGGTTGCAACGGCATCTACTCCCTGGGCAACTCAGAGAGCGGTTGGCCTATGCACGCCATTGAGCATGCTCTCTCCGGCCACTACGACATCACCCACGGCGAGGGACTTGCCATCGTCACGCCACGTTGGATGCGTCATATCCTCAACGCCACCACGGGCCAGCTGCACGAACAGGTGGTGGAGCGCATCACGTCGTTTGGCCGGAACGTGTTTGGCACGGAGACTCCCGAGGAGAGCATCCAGGCTATCCATGCGTTCTATGAGGGCATTGGTATCCCGATGACGCTTCGCCAAGTGGGCATTGATGGCAGCCGCATTGACGAGATGGCGCACCACATCGCGGTCAACGAGGGACTTGACCAGGCCTGGGTTCCGCTGCATGAGGAAGACATTGCCGCCATCCTGCGCGACTGCCTGTAAGCAAACGATTTAGACAACCTTTAACCACCATATAGCCTAAACATTTTAAACATAAACCTCATGAGGAACAGATTATTCAGTTGTTTGGCCTTGTTGCTCGTTGCCCTGAAGGTGGCAGCAGAGGCTACTGTGATTTCAGTGAACAGCTTCGGACTCAAGCCCGACAGCCGTGTCAACGCTACGCCCTACGTCGTAAAGGCTCTCCAGGAGTGCAAGAAGCACCCAGAGTCGGTATTGACCTTCGAGAAGGGGCGTTATGACTTCTGGGAGGCGCACACTACCCTGCGCGACTATTACGAGACAAATACCTATGATGTCAACCCCAAGATCCTGGCCATCCTGCTCGATGAGATGCAGAACGTCACACTCGACGGACAAGGCTCGGACTTCATCATGCACGGGCGTATGCAGCCTGTCACACTGCACCGCTGCAAGAATATTACGCTTCGCAACTTCTCTATCGATTGGGATATCCCCCTCACAGCTCAGGGCAAGGTGCTGAACAGCACGGAGCAATACATGGACGTGGAGATTGACACCGAGCAATATCCTTATATCCTGGAGAACAATCAGCTCATCTTCGTGGGCGAAGGTTGGAAAAGCGCCTGCTGGAGCATGATGCAGTTTGAGCCTGAGACCCACTTTGTCTGCTACAACACGGGCGACAACCTGGGTTGGGTGCGCTATCATGCCGAAGCACTTAAGAAGGGTGTGGTGCGTCTTAAAGAGCCCAACGGCAAGCCCGTGCCTTATCCTGCTGCAGGAACCCTGCTTGTACTACGTCACAGCACCCGCGAACATGCCGGTATGTTCATCTACCACAGTGAAGGGGTGAAGATGGAGCATATCAATGTCTATCATACGGGTGGCCTGGGTGTGCTTTCACAGTACAGCAAGGACCTGACGTTCAATGATGTCAACCTGATACCTAATGCGGCGAAGAACCGCGTACTGAGTGGCCATGATGATGGGTTGCACTTGATGGGTTGTAGCGGGCAGGTGACTATTGAAAATTGCCGCTTTGCCGGACTGATGGACGACCCCATCAACATCCATGGCACCTGCTCGCGCATTGTGAAGGTGTTGTCACCCACGCGTCTGCAGTGCCGCTTCATGCAGGATATGAGTGAAGGTATGGAATGGGCACGTCCTGGAGAGACGGCCGGCTTCATTGAGAGTAAGACCATGCATACTTTCGGCAAGGGTACGATTACCAAGTTTGAAGTAGTCAATAAGGCTGAGTTCATCGTGGAGTTTAGCGAGCCTGTGCCTGCGGTTCTGAAGGAGGGCAATGTGCTGGAGAACCTCTCCTGTACGCCTGATGCGGAAATCCGCAATTGTCACTTCGGCAGCTGCCGTGCCCGTGGTGTATTAGTCTCAACACCGGGTAAAGTATTGATTGAGGACAACGTCTTCGAGAGCAGTGGCTCAGCCATCTTGATAGCCGGTGACGCCAACTACTGGTTTGAGTCGGGTGCCGTGAAGGATGTCACCATCCGCCGCAACGAGTTCCGTTATCCCTGCAATTCGTCGAGCTATCAGTTCTGCGAGGCGGTCATCAGCATTGACCCTGAGATTCCCGAGCCTGACGTGCGCTATCCCTACCACCTCAACATACGCATCGAGGGAAACACATTCCATCTGTTCGATTATCCCATACTCTACGCCCGCTCGGTGGATGGACTTACCTTCTTGGACAACAAGCTCATCCGCAATACCACCTACCAGCCTAACCACTACCGTAAGGAGGGCATCACGCTGGAGTATTGTCGCAACGTGCGCATTGGTCGTACCCAGGTGGAGGGCGACGTGCTCGGCTCGAAGGTGAAGCTCGACCATACTGCCCGAGGCAGCGTCAAGTTCGTGAAGAACGACTTCTTCAAGCTGGTGAAATAACCATGCCGCAGAGAGTCAACCTATATTTTAACTATAAAAAGAACATTCATAATGAGTAAATTCAGATTACAGACCCTGAAGACAATCCCGACCTGGGTTACCGCTCGCGCATCGATAAATCTACGGAGAAGGCCGAAGTGGGCAAGTACTCCGTCCTGATGACTGATACGAAAATCAAGGCAGAGGTATCGGCTACTGAGCGTGCCTCCATTCAGCGCTATACCTTCCCTGCAGGATGCAAGGAGCGTAGAGTCTTGGTGGACCTGTTTGCCCCGAGCGAATATCCCCATAACCTGCAGGACGTGCAGACGGGCGACAACCAGACCGTAAGGGTAGAGGTGCAGAACAGCGGCCGCCGTGCAGGCGAGGAGGTGGTACAGCTTTACCTCTCCCACAAGGCCATCGATGAGGTAGCCCCCGTTGTCAGCTGGCCGCCTTCAAGAAGGTGATGCTTCAGCCCGGTGAGTGCAAGACCGTAGAGCTCACGCTCAACCCCCGTTCGCTGGCCTATGTGGATGAGACAGGCTGTGTGGCTGAAGAGCCCGGACAGGTGATGCTCTATGTAGGCAATGTCTGCCCCAGCGTCCCCCAGCGTTTCACCGCAGGTCTCCTCTCCAAACCCGTCCAGCTGAAAGGCGAAGCGAAGATATTCATGTATTAAAGAGGTCAAGTCAACAGGATTTTCCTGTAAAGACTTGCTTGTATTTTATGAAAAGTGTATTTTTGCACCACTATTTGATATTGAAAAGTGTCATTTAGTGGTGCATTTTTATATTGAAAAGCGTACAATTCCATGCTATAGCAATAACCTTTCAAATTCTTATTGCGGCGAAAAGTTGCATTTCTTTCTTTGATATTGTGGAAAAAAGTTGTAATTTTGCCCTTGAAATAGTGGAAAAAAGTTGCATTTATGCTGAAAAGAAAGGTTTTAGAAAGATTGGAAAACTGGTATCAGTCAGGACGTTATAAGGCTCCTTTGGTGTTTGGTGCCAGACAGGTAGGCAAGACTACTGCTGTGCGCGAGTTTGCCAAGCGTCATTATGCGCATTTTGTCGAGGTGAATTTCGTGAAGTATCCTCTTGCAATGAAGGCTTTTGATGGTGAACTGACAACTCAGACAATTATAACCAATCTCTCTGCCATGGGCTTTGGCCCGTTTGTGCAAGGGAAAACTTTGGTTTTCTTCGATGAAATCCAAGAGTGCCCCAATGCGCGTACAGCTATCAAGTTCCTTGTAGAGGAGCATGTGTATGATTATATCGAGTCGGGTTCGCTGCTTGGCATCAACTATAAACCCGTGCGTTCATATCCAGTGGGCTATGAGGAGAGGTATGATGTCTATCCGATGGATTTTGAGGAATTCCTGTGGGCTAGAGGCGTTTCGGATGAGGTGATAGCTATCCTTTGGGAGGCTTATCGGAAGTTGAAACCTGTACCAGAGTTTATCCATCAGCAGATTAGCCGTTTCTACAGGGAGTATCTTGTGGTGGGTGGAATGCCTGAGGTGGTTCAGACCTTTGTCAGCAACCCCGACTTCAATGAGGTGGTCAATGTGCAGCGTTCCATTCTGACAACCTATCGGGCGGATATCACCAACTATGCCGGTCGGCAGGCACCTCTTGTCAAGAGGGTGTTTGATGCCATGCCGTCGGCTCTTGGCAAGCAGGACAAGCGCTTTGTGCTTGCAGACCTAGAGAAAGGTGCTTCTCTCAGGAAATATGAAGACCCCACGCAATGGCTCATCGATGCTGGCATTGCGTACTATTCTTTTAATACCAATGCTTTTGAGCAACCCTTTGAGGCAACAGAGAACCGCAGGCTTTTCAAACTATATATGCTTGATACGGGTCTGTTAAGTTCTCAGCTGTTGAATAAGATTCAGTTTACGGTGATGAATGGCGATGTAGATGTGAATGAGGGGGCCTTAACGGAAAATTTTGTGGCTTGTTCCCTGGCGGCCAATCAGTTTGCTTTGCACTATTATGATAAGAAGAGCAAGCTAGAACTCGACTTTATCATCCCTGACAGGGACGGCATCACGATTGTAGAGGTGAAATCCGGCTCGATGTATAAGCGACATTCGTCGCTCGACCATGCCATGACAGATTATGCGTCGAAAATTGACCGCTGCATCGTCTTTTCTCCTGCTAATGTTGAGGCTGAGAATGGCATCATATACCTACCATTATACATGGCCTCGATGATTGGAAAGTAATTAGGGCATCTTTTTTACACTTGGTTAAATACAGATGAATAAATCATTGTTAATATATACAAATTTATGTACGACAGAGAATTTACCCCCGAAAGGATTTCGGAATTAAAAGAGAATGAGATATTTGTCTTTGGTAGCAATTTGGCAGGTGCACATGGTGGCGGTGCTGCACGATTGGCTTATGAGCGGTTTGGGGCCGTATGGGGTGAAGGCGTTGGCTTGCATGGTCAGACCTACGCTATCCCTACCATGCAAGGTGGTGTTGATAGCATTAAGCCATACGTAGATGCGTTCATCTGTTTCGCCAAAGAGCACAACCAACTCACGTTCCTCGTTACACGAATAGGTTGCGGTATAGCAGGATTTCGCGATGAGGAGATTGCTCCACTCTTTGCGGATGCCATTGATGTGAAGAATATCATCCTTCCGAAGGAGTTTGTGGAAAACATCACTTGCTAGCGAGCGTTGTTACTAAGGTTAAACATCCAACCGTGGGGAGTTAACTTTTCACAGCTCGACAATTTTTGATTTAAGAGCACTTTGTAAAAGTAAGATTCATCGGATATAGACGATAAAAAGATGCGTTTTTTGTCGTCTATATCCGATGA
>JBJEKS010000158.1:0-2721 GCA_051878755.1 Bacteroides sp.
CCTGGAAAGCACCGTGCATAGTGTCATACTTCAGCATGTAAGCCAAGTAATCTACGGGGCAAAGGTCGTTGATACCTACAATCTGAATGTCGTCGCGAGTCTGAGCTGCGCGGAATACGAAACGGCCGATACGACCGAATCCATTAATACCTACTTTAATCATTTTTGTTTAAACTTTAAAGGTTTCTACTCTATATTGTTCAAAAATCATCGCATAAAATGCACTTTTCTTCTGAAAAGCGCTGCAAATTTAAGAAATTGTTTTTATATTCGCACCAAAATTCATTATTAAATATTATAAAAGATGGGAAAAAGTACTTTTTTGCAAGAATTTAAGGCGTTTGCCATGAAGGGAAACGTGGTTGACATGGCTGTCGGTGTTATCATTGGCGGTGCGTTTGGTAAGATTGTGTCGTCGGTGGTAGCCGATGTGATTATGCCCCCTATTGGCTTGCTGGTGGGTGGTGTGAACTTCACCGACCTGAAGTGGGTGATGAAAGATGCCGTGGCCGAGGTAAAGGACGAGGCCGGCAACGTGATTACCGCAGCACAGGATGCCGTGACGCTCAACTATGGTAACTTCCTGCAGGTGACGTTCGACTTCCTGATCATCGCTTTCTCCATTTTCCTGATGATTAAGCTGCTCACCAAGCTCACTGAGAAGAAGAAAGAGCAAGAGAAGGCTACACCGGCTCCTCCCCCTGCTCCTTCAAAGGAGGAGTTGCTGCTCACGGAGATTCGCGACCTGCTGAAGAACCAGAAGTAAGCTGTTGAGTTCCGAACTGGGAAAGCATAGGAAAGTAGGTAAGTTTACTAACCTTATTATATAGCAATGCAAGAAAAAATCATTATTCTGGATTTCGGCTCGCAGACCACGCAGCTCATTGGTCGTCGTCTGCGCGAGCTGAATGTCTATTGCGAGATCGTGCCCTACAACAAGTTCCCTCACGGTGACGAGAGTGTGATGGGCGTGATTCTCTCCGGCAGCCCCTTCTCTGTTTATGACGAGGCTGCCTTCAAGGTGGACCTGAGCCAGATTCGTGGCCGTTACCCCATTCTGGGCATCTGCTACGGCGCTCAGTATATCTCTTATACTAACGGCGGACGTGTGGAGCCTGCGGGTACGCGTGAGTATGGCCGTGCCCACCTCAGCACGTTCGAGGCCGATAACCTGCTCTTCCAGGGCATACGCCCCAACTCGCAGGTATGGATGAGCCACGGTGATACCATCACCGCCATCCCCGAAAACTTCCGCATCATCGCCTCCACCGATAAGGTGAAGATTGCTGCCTACCAGGCTGAGGGCGAGAAGATGTGGGGCGTGCAGTTCCACCCCGAGGTGTTCCACAGCGAGGATGGTACGCAGATGCTGCGCAACTTCGTGGTCGATGCCTGCGGTTGCCATCAGACGTGGAGCCCTGCCTCGTTCGTCGATACGACCGTGGCCGAGCTGAAGGAGCAGATTGGTAATGACCGTGTCATCCTGGGCTTGAGCGGTGGCGTGGATTCTTCCGTGGCCGCCGTGCTGCTTAACCGCGCCATTGGCCGTAACCTCACCTGTATCTTCGTGGACCATGGTCTGCTGCGCAAGGACGAGTTCAAGAACGTGATGCACGACTACGAGTGCCTGGGTTTGAACGTTATCGGCGTGGATGCCAGCGAGAAGTTCTTCAAGGACCTGGAGGGAGTGACCGACCCCGAGAAGAAGCGCAAGATTATCGGGCGCGACTTCGTGGAGGTGTTCAACGCCGAAGCTCATAAGATTACCGATGCCAAGTGGTTGGCGCAGGGCACCATCTACCCCGACCGCATCGAGAGCCTCAACATCACGGGCAAGGTCATCAAGAGTCACCACAACGTGGGTGGCCTACCCGAGGAGATGCACCTGCAGCTCTGCGAACCGCTCAAGTGGCTCTTCAAGGACGAGGTGCGCCGTGTGGGCCGTCAGCTTGGCATACCCGACCATCTCATCGGCCGTCATCCCTTCCCGGGACCGGGCCTTGCCGTGCGTATCCTGGGTGACATCACGCGCGAGAAGGTGCGCATCCTGCAGGATGCTGACGACATCTTCATCCGCGGCTTGCGCGACTACCAGGTCACGCTGCCCGATGGCAGTCAGTCGAGCCTCTACGATCAGGTATGGCAGGCCGGTGTTATCCTGCTGCCTGTGCAGAGCGTAGGAGTGATGGGTGATGAGCGTACCTACGAGCGTGCCGTGGCGCTGCGTGCCGTGACCAGCACCGATGCCATGACCGCTGACTGGGCACACCTGCCCTACGACTTCATGGCTCGCGTGAGCAATGATATTATTAATAAGGTAAAGGGAGTGAACCGCGTTTGCTACGACATCTCTTCCAAGCCCCCCTCGACCATTGAGTGGGAGTAACCTGAATACCCCATGCAGAAGGGCGGGCGCTCAGCACCCGCCCTTTTTGTGTCCGCTCGGCATGAGCATGGTCTAAATGGAAATTGTTTAGCAAGAATTGCCTCACTCTTGCTAAGAGAGAGGCAAAAAAGAAGAACTTGATGAAAATCAATAGAATATAAAGATTCTTGATGATATATTAGCTAAACAAACAGGGCAAAATCTACTTCATTTTAACTAAAATCAGCTAATTATCATATAAGAAGTTGGATTTTTTATCAAAATATACTTTGCTTTGAAATATTATTTGTACATTTGCCCACAAAAGTTGCACTCTTATCAAGAGTGAGGCATTT
>JBJEKS010000159.1:0-2699 GCA_051878755.1 Bacteroides sp.
TTTCGTGAAAGCGGATGCAAAGATAAGGACTTTTTCAAATACGCTCCAAATTTTTCGGAACTTTTTTCTAAAAAAGTTTTTTCTTTGTATCAATCTGTCAATCACTCGCCGCTTCCGTTCCTCAGGTGAAGCACCTTTCGTTCTCGAAAGCGGGTGCAAAAGTAGAGGTTTTCTCAATACCCACCAAACATTTCTACCACTTTTTTTGAAGAAAAATGCATGGTTTTTGCTAACTTACTGTTACACAATTATGTTGTAGAACATATTTTTCGCCTTTACGCACGATGGATTAGAATAGGGCAACATGAATATACCTTATTATATTATATATACAGGAAGTCCGCAGTTACTTCCGACGTACGCGATAAACCGTGCCTGATTTAGTACGTTTGCGCTCCAGTCCCTCCATATTGGCCAGCAAGCGGCCGAAAGAATTGAGTCCTGATGCCTTCAAGCCTGCGCCCGCTGCCTTACGCACCACGCTGAAGATGGCCGCCGCGCTGAGGTACTCACCCTCCTCGTCTGCCGTGGCTACCTCAAAACATTCGTGGAAATATTGCACGGCTGGGCTTACCAACTGGAACTTACGGTTATGATGCATCAGCTCGTCTGTCTCCTCCTCATTCAAGTAACAACGTACCTTTTCGGTGAGCAGATGGACAGATTGGGCATAAAGTTGGTCGTAGGGAATCGGCGTGCGATTATCTATCGGCCCCTTCAGCTCGATGGCGATGAAGCGACGACTGCCACTCGGATCGGCCAGAATATCAGTGAGATTGCTGGTCGCAATGAATGAGGCCCTACGGGGCAGCAGTTCCGTAACCCGCGCATAAGGACGCTTGACGCGCATTGAGGAGAGCTGGATGACGTTTTTCAGGAAACCCTCCTGGGTTTTGGGGGAGATTTTGTTGAACTCGTCCAGGTTGATGAGCAGCGACTCGTTCATGGCCAGCAGCACCTGTTTCTTCTCTTCCAACTGGAGGCTGTCGTTGTAGCCCCACGCAAACTGCGGTGGGAGAAGCTTCTTGCAGAAAGTAGATTTCCCATAGCCCTGGTGCGAGATGAGCAACGGCACCAGGCTGTTGCCATACTGGCGGCTGTAGTCCATCCATTGTGCCACCATAGCCAGTAGCCAGATGCGGAACCAGCGGGGCCACTGCGGCGTATCAGTCTGAATACGGGCCGCCAACGCTCCGATATGGTCCTTGCCGTCCCACTTTCCCTGCAGTGACCAAAGGTAGTCGCGCACGGGATTGAAGGGCATGATTTCGGCCGATGAGAGAAAGCGGTTGAGATCACGCTCCCAGGCCTTGATGCCCATGCGGTTAAGCTCGAGCGCCATCGAATTGAACACCTTCTCGTCCACACTCCTCCACCCCATATACCATTTCTCCTTAGAGCGGTACTCCACCTGGTGGAGCACCTCGTTGTATCGGTAGGCATAGTGCGACTTGAGGTAGTCCGTCATCTGCACCGTCAGCGACTCTTCATCGACTCTCGGAACAGCTACATCCGCAGGATAAGGGAAAGCAGGCGACTGTAAATCAGCAATCTTTATCGGTACTGCATCCTCCCGGTAGAGCAGACGGTCATCCACTGTCTGACGGAAAGCGGCATAGAGCAGATACCCTTCGCGAAGGGAATTCAGCGGACGCGCCACGGCCGGTGAGAGGAAAGAATAGGCTGCCACGGCCAACTGGTAGGCCTGCTGAAGGAAAGCCTCGGTTGCCTCCTCCGTGGTAGGCAACTCACCTGATGCAGGTATTGCCTTGACCAGGATTTTCACGCTCCTACCACTGGCCCCGGTGAAGGCCATCAGTGTGGTAGGCAGCTGCATGGCACTCCGCTTGACCCACTCCACGGTCTCCTGGTCAGGCAGGTGCCCCGTGGTCAACGCCAGCAAGCCGTTGAATCGCTTGAAGCAGAGTGCCCCCTGCTCATTCAGCGCAAACTCCGCAGAAGGTAGCACCATAGGCAGCCGTTCGGCCACGCTCAGACGCCGCTTGCTCTCCGTATAAAGCACTAGTTCGCGCAGGTCAGCCAGCAGCTGCCCATAGCGGTTCTGCTTCAGTTTATCCACTACCACGTCCATTTTTCTCACCATGAGCGAAAGATGCTGCTCATCCTTCGCACGCAATATCGTCAGTTTCTCCATAGATGTAAACAGTAAGTTGTTGTCCAACAGGCCCGGACATTTGTCCGCATATGTTCGGAAAAAGTTCCGCACCTGCTCGGACAAACGTCCGCACCTGTGCGGACAGATTAGAATACCCGTAGTTACCCCTCTATCTGGAAATCAAGCTCATCCACGTAAGTATCAAACTCCACGCTGAGGTCGCTGCCCATCCGTGCCACCCGTGCGGCAATCTCCTGCTGCTGCGCCGGCGAGAGCAGCATATCGCCATGCAGGTATCGGTAGAAATTGGAGCGTCCGTTCAGATAGGTATAGAGCTCATGCTTAAGTTGCCGCGAGAGCCTTACCGGCAGGCTATCCATCAGATGCTGCATCCCTTTCGCCCTCCTCACGGTACGTATCGGCACGAAGGCGCTGCACTCCGCACCCGACCTGGCAGCCGGTGCCACCGCATAGAGCGCCTTACGCCCGGCACAAGCCTCAGCATACATGCGATGCCGCAGACACGACTCCTTTTGAGCACAATCAGGCAAAAAACAGACCTCCCATCGGTAGGGAATTTGCG
>JBJEKS010000160.1:0-2671 GCA_051878755.1 Bacteroides sp.
TCAAGAAAATCAAGGAGTTCTTCCAGATGAACCTCTCCTCGGAACTGAGACTGCGACGTGTCACGGCCCCACTCTTCGTGCTCAAGGGCATGGGTATCAACGATGACCTGAACGGCGTGGAGCGTGCGGTGACATTCCCCATCAAGGACCTGGGCGATGCCAAGGCGGAAGTGGTACACTCGCTGGCCAAATGGAAACGACTCACCCTGGCGGAATACCACATCGAGCCGGGATATGGCATCTATACGGACATGAACGCCATCCGCGCTGACGAGGAGCTGGGCAACCTCCACTCGCTCTACGTGGACCAGTGGGACTGGGAGCGTGTCATCACAGCCGAAGACCGCAACGTGCAGTTCCTCAAGAGCATCGTGACACGTATCTATGCGGCCATGGTGCGCACGGAGTATATGGTGTATGAGATGTACCCGCAAATAAAACCCTGCCTCCCCGCACCCGAGGAGCTGCACTTCATCCATGCGGAGGAGCTGCGCAGACTCTACCCGGACCTCTCGCCAAAGGAGCGAGAACATGCCATCACGAAGAAGCACCGCGCGGTGTTCATCATCGGCATCGGCTGCAAGCTGAGCGACGGGAAGAAGCACGACGGACGTGCTCCGGACTATGACGACTACTCGACGACGGGACTCAACGGACTGCCGGGACTCAACGGCGACCTGCTGCTCTGGGACGATACGCTGGAGCGCAGCATCGAACTCTCGTCGATGGGTATCCGCGTGGACAAGACGGCCCTGCTGCGCCAACTCAAGGAGGAGGGTGAAGAAAAGCGGCTGGAGCTCTACTTCCACAAGCGACTGATGGACGACACGCTGCCACTGACCATCGGAGGTGGTATCGGGCAGTCGCGTCTCTGCATGTACTACCTGCGCAAGGCGCACATCGGCGAAATCCAGGCCAGCATCTGGCCGGAGGAGATGCGCCACGAATGTGAGGCGAACAATATTCACCTGATATAATGTGAGGCCTTGCAGCGTGATGAATGTACAGATTGAGGAGAGCTGGAAAGAGCGGCTACAGGGAGAATTTGAGAAACCTTACTTCAAGGAACTGACGGACTTTGTGCGCGAGGAGTACCGGCAACGGGTGGTCTATCCACCCGGAAAGCTGATATTCAACGCGTTCAATCTCTGTCCTTTCGACCGTGTGAAGGTGGTGCTGATTGGTCAGGACCCTTACCACGGACCGGGACAGGCACAAGGACTCTGCTTCTCTGTGAACGACGGTATTAAGTTTCCGCCTTCGCTGGTGAATATCTTCAAGGAGCTGGAGAGCGACCTGGGGATAGCCACACCCCAAAGCGGAAGCCTGGTACACTGGGCAGAGCAGGGTGTGTTCCTGCTCAACGCCACACTAACGGTGCGCGAGCACGAGGCTGGCTCCCACCAGAACAGGGGCTGGGAGACCTTTACTGACGCGGTAATCCGCTGCCTGGCCACGGAGAAGGAGCACCTGGTGTTCATCCTCTGGGGTGGCTATGCGCAGCGTAAGGGGGCCTTCATCGACCGCAGCCGTCACCTGGTGATTGCCTCACCCCACCCTTCTCCTCTCTCGGCCTACCACGGCTTCTTCGGCACCAAGCCCTTCAGCCGTACCAACGATTACCTGAAGGCGAATGGCATCGAGCCAATAGACTGGCAAAGGATTTAAACAAAAACTACAAATTAAAATAGAGTGCTTGAGTTATTATCGGTGCAGCTATTCTAATCTGCTAATCCATAGTTTGTAGGGGCAGACCTAAGTGTCTGCCCGAATAAACTCACTTGATTAGACCCAATTGCGGTATTCAGGGCGGACACGCAGATCCGCCCCTACAGTGGCAAACATTAAGTTCTTAGTTTTTAGTTATTAGTTCTTAGTTTAAAAAGAATGCTTTGCTGAGTGCCTCCATTGAAGGGTAGAGGGCATCGGCTCCGGCATCCAGGAGGACTTGGGCATCAAGAGGGCCGGTGTTGACGGCAATGGTGTAGATGCCTGCGGCTACTGCTGCCTGTACGCCAATGGGGGCATTCTCTACGACAATGGCCTCAGTAGCGGCTACGCCAGCCTTGGCGAGACCCATCAGGTAGGGCTCGGGATGGGGCTTACCATACTTCACATCAAAGGCGGTGACCATGTGTGCAGCATCAAAAGCTCCTGGGTAGTGATGCTCGAGCCGCTGCAACAGCGTGCGCTGACCAGAGCCGGTGACGAGCACCGTCTGGATTCCCCTGGCCTTGATCTGCTCAATCAGCTCGCGTGCTCCCGGCATCGGCTCGGGCTCAGAGAAGCGGGCAAAGGCCTGACACTTCTCTTCGTAAATCTGCTGAATCAGCTCGGGAGTGGCATCCACGCCATACTGCCGCCGATAGACAATGTTGATGGTGGCAGCACCAGTACGACCTTCGTGAAGGAAGGCCTCTTCGCGACTGAGGTGAAGGCCATGGGCCTCCATCGCCTCGTGCCACGCCTGCGAATGATAGGGCATGGAGTTAAAGAGCACACCGTCCATATCGAAGAGAACGGCCTTGAGCTGAGCGGGTCTATTCATTGTCAAACAAAGATTCTTCAGATTGGTGGATAAAAAAATAGCACCCTGTTACAGGTGCTTGAACAATCAGAGCGGAAAACGAGACTCGAACTCGCGACCCCAACCTTGGCAAGGTTGTGCTCT
>JBJEKS010000161.1:0-2659 GCA_051878755.1 Bacteroides sp.
ACGACCAGGGCTTCAACTCCGTCTTCATGATGCTGGATTCCGGTGCCCGTGGTTCGAAGGAGCAGATTCGTCAGCTCTCTGGTATGCGTGGTCTGATGGCCAAGCCGCAAAAAGCCGGTGCTGAGGGTGGTCAGATTATTGAGAACCCAATTCTTTCGAACTTTAAGGAAGGCCTCTCCGTGCTGGAGTACTTTATCTCTACTCACGGTGCTCGTAAGGGTCTGGCTGATACCGCCTTGAAGACAGCTGATGCCGGTTACTTGACAAGACGATTGGTTGACGTGTCGCATGACGTAATCATCAACGAAGAGGATTGCGGAACGTTGAGAGGTCTGGTATGCACCGCATTGAAGAATAATGATGAGGTCATTGCTACGCTCTACGAACGCATCCTGGGTCGTGTATCAGTACATGATATTATTCACCCGACGACAGGTGAGCTGATTGTGGCAGGTGGCGATGAGATAACGGAAGAGATTGCCCAGAAGATTGAAGATTCACCTATCGAAACAGTTGAAATTCGCTCTGTGCTCACCTGTGAATCGAAGAAGGGTGTCTGCGCCAAGTGTTATGGCCGTAACCTTGCTACGAGCCGCATGGTACAGAAGGGCGAAGCTGTGGGCGTAATAGCAGCCCAGTCTATCGGTGAACCGGGTACTCAGCTGACGCTTCGTACGTTCCACGCCGGTGGTATTGCAGGTAACATGGCTGCAAACGCAAGCATTGTAGCGAAGAATGCTTCGAAACTTGAGTTTGAGGAACTCCGTACGGTGGATGTGCTTGATGAAGCAGGACAACCGGCTAAAGTGGTTGTCGGCCGATTGGCTGAAGTACGTTTCGTAGATGTAAATACAGGTATCGTGCTCTCTACGCACAATGTTCCTTACGGTTCAACACTCTATGCTTCGGATGGAGAGGAGGTAGAAGCAGGAAAACTGATTGCTCGTTGGGACCCCTTCAATGCTGTAATCATCACCGAAGCTACGGGTAAGATTCAATTCGAGGACGTAATAGAGAATGTCACTTATAAGGTTGAATCAGACGAGTCAACCGGTTTGCGTGAAATCATTATCATTGAATCTAAGGATAAGACCAAGGTGCCTAGTGCCCATATCCTCACTGAGGACGGAGAGCTGATTCGTACCTATAATTTACCTGTAGGTGGCCACGTTGTGGTTGAAGATAACCAAAAGGTAAAAGCCGGTGAAGTCATCGTGAAGATTCCTCGTGCCGTTGGTAAGGCCGGTGATATCACGGGTGGTTTGCCTCGTGTCACTGAGCTCTTTGAGGCGCGCAATCCGTCTAACCCTGCCGTGGTATCGGAAATTGATGGTGAAATCACGATGGGCAAGGTAAAACGTGGTAATCGTGAAATCGTGGTTACTTCGAAGACTGGAGAAGTTAAGAAATACCTTGTACCTCTGTCAAAGCAGATTCTGGTACAGGAAAACGACTATGTACGTGCAGGTACGCCTCTGTCCGATGGCGCTATCACTCCTTCCGACATTCTGGCCATTAAAGGTCCTACGGCCGTACAAGAGTATATCGTGAACGAAGTTCAGGATGTTTACCGATTACAAGGTGTGAAGATTAACGATAAGCATTTTGAGATTATCGTTCGTCAGATGATGCGTAAGGTTGAAATCGATGAGCCGGGTGATACGCGCTTCCTGGAGCAACAGGTGGTTGACAAGCTCGACTTCATGGAAGAAAATGACCGCATTTGGGGCAAGAAGGTTGTTGTTGAGAGTGGTGATTCTCAGAACCTGAAGCCAGGTCAGATTGTTACGGCCCGCCGTCTGCGTGATGAAAACTCCATGCTTAAGCGTCGTGACCTGAAGCCTGTCGTAGTACGCGATGCCGTTCCTGCCACATCCACACAGATTCTTCAAGGTATCACTCGTGCTGCATTGCAGACCTCAAGCTTTATGTCCGCTGCTTCGTTCCAGGAAACAACGAAGGTGCTCAATGAAGCAGCCATCAATGGAAAAGTGGACTACCTTGAAGGCATGAAGGAGAATGTGATTTGCGGCCATCTGATTCCTGCCGGTACTGGTCAACGTGATTTTGATAAAATCATCGTGGGCTCAAAGGAGGAGTATGATCGAATGTTGGCCAACAAGAAGACTGTCCTTGATTATGACGTTGAAGGAAAATCAGAGGAATAGCAGTCTTTTATAGAGACACATACTTATATTATTAATTTGAAAAGGTGGCACGCTATAGTGGTCACCTTTTCTTTTTTATCTTATTTTATTTCTATATGTCACATGCTGATAGTAACAATGAGTTTAAACTTCAATTCTTAGAAGATGTTGGCCAAGGTAAATATGCCAATCTGGCAGTAGTAGCTCATAGCAGTTCTGAATTCGTTATCGACTTCGCAAAATTACTTCCTGGTTTTCAATCTCCGGTGGTTCACTCCCGGATTATCATGGCTCCTGAGCATCTGAAACGATTAGCTTCGGCACTGCTTGATAATTTGAATAAGTACGAGCAGCAATATGGAAAAATTCAGCTGCCGGAAACGAATTTTGGCATTCCCTCAATCAATCCTAAGGGGGAAGCATGACGCTGAGTAGGCTTCTCGATTGGATTTTACCCTTCTGAGAAGCCTATTTCATTGTTAAAAATAAATAATTGTGTATATTGCATTGCT
>JBJEKS010000162.1:0-15015 GCA_051878755.1 Bacteroides sp.
CAGGCGTAAGCCCTGCACGGGCACGCACGCGGTTGATACCCGACATATCCTGCTTCAGCTCGCTCTGCATCAGCAGCACGTCGGCAAAGCGGATCAGTACCAGGTCGTGGATGTTGTTCAGCTGCATGTTCTCCTTGCCCGGGATATCCCAGTTGCCGGGATACATCACGTTCTCGAAGGTGCAGGAGTAGCCACCATCCACATCCGCATTCTTGGCCGAGATGGGAGCCAGCTTCTTGCCATAGTAGTCGGTCTCCTGTACGAAGTCTGACCAGCCACCGTACTTATAGGTCTCGCTCGTTGTCCAGTCCTGAATGGTGGCTTCCAGACGCATGTCGTTAGGCTCGGCAGCCTTCCAGTCCTTCACCAGGTTGGGCGCTACAGGACCTGCACCCCACCCCTGACCGAAGGGGAAGGTGGTGGCATCCACGGGCACCTCTACCAGGAGGTTCTTGGTCTTCTTGCTGTACCAGTCGAACGTGGTGCTCAGACGGCCGTCAAGGAAGCGGGCATCGAAACCGATGTTGAGCTGCTCGGAGGTTTCCCAGGTCAGGTCTGCATTGGGCAGACGGCTGGAGTAGGCACCCGAGGTGTAGCCATCCTTGTTGTTGCCGAAGGAGTAGTTACCTAAAGCGCCATAGGTGAAGGCACCCATCCACTGGAAGTTATCTACGGTTGCGGCATTACCGTTCTGTCCCCAGCCTGCACGGAGCTTCAGGAAGCTGAGCCAGCTCTGGGTCTTTTCCATGAATTTCTCGTTGCTCACTACCCAACCTGCAGAGAATGAGGGGAAGTAGCCCCAACGCTGTCCGGGAGCGAACTTGGAGTTACCGTCGCCACGGATGATGGCTGAGAGCATGTAGGTCTCGCTGAAGTCGTAGTTCACACGGCCGAAGTAAGACATGCTGCGTGAGTCGGCATACGGCTTACCCGAAACGCTGGCGCTGGTGTTGTTCTTCATGTAGGACATGTAGGCATGAGCCATATCCTGGAAGACCGAGTTGGTGGAGGTGGCGGACAGGTCGAAGCCGAACTCAGGACGGCTCTGGCCATACTCTGTACCAACCAGCACGTCGAAGTGGTTCTTTTCGAGCAGGTCGAACTTGTAGTTCAGGGTATTGGTGGTGCTCCATCCCCAGCCGGTACCAATCTGGTTGGTGGCCTTGTCGGTTGTGAGGAAGGTGTCAGAGTTTGTGCCGTTGGCGTTGAATACGCCCTCGTAGTTTCTGTAGGTGAAGGAGCTGTGGTTGTAGTTGATCTGTCCGCGGTAGGTCAGATTCTTGATGGGCTGAACCTCGATGTAGGCCGTAGCGTTCAGCTGGTAGTTGACGCTCTTGTTGTTGCCGTTCTGTCGGCTAACCAGCGTCAGGATGGGGTTTGCAGAATAGGAGTTGTAGTTCTGCCAGCCCTCGGTACCCGAAGCCTGGATATCCTCCCAGTCGAAGAGCTCGCCATCCTTGTTGTAGATGGGGATACAGGGGTTGGCACGGAGCATGTTGGAGAGGGCGTTGGCATACTGGTTGCCAATCTGGATACCCTGGTTCTGCTTGTGAGCGTAATAGACGTTCTCGCCCACCTTGACGACGTTGCGGTCGCCCGACTTCAGCAGGATGTGCTCCGAATTGATGCGGAAGGTGAAACGACGATAGTCAGACTTCACCACGTTGCCGAAGACACCATCCTGATACTGATAGCCTGCGCCGAGAGAGAAGGTGCTGAATTCAGAACCGCCGGCAATGTTCAGGGCGTGGCTGGTGGTTACCGCATTCTTGTTGCGGATAGCCTCCACCCAGTTGGTACCGGGGTTCGTGCCGTTCTGATAGGCGGCCAGGCGGTCAGGGTGGTCTTCCCCTTGGGCAGGGCTACCCCACTCTGCTTTTCCGAGGGGTACATCTCGGGGCCCAGCTCGTAGTCGATGACGGCTCCGGGGAGCAGGTTTTGTGCCTTATATACTTGCACACGGAAACGGGCCTTCTCCTTCAGGCCATACGTCCAATCGGTATGGTCGGGAGATACCACTACACTAATCTCATTTCCCCTCACCTGGGCGGCAACGGGCAATGCTAGAAAGGCTAATAAGAGCCAGATGATGGATTGTCTTGTCCTCATGGTAGATGTTGTTTTGAATTACGGGTGCAAAAATAGGGCTATCTATTGAATCACCCCGATACTATTTTATCCAATCGTAATCAGAATGAAACAATATTGATTTCCAGGGCGGACACACAGGTCCGCCCCTACAGGTGATGAGATACTAAAAAGCACTTCAGCAAATTGCAGAAGAGTTACTTACACCAGGTTCTTCTTCTTGTGGTAGTTCTCGCGGAACTCCTTGGGGGAGCATCCCTTCTTGCGCTTGAACATGCGGTTGAAGTTGGAGAGGTTGTTGAAGCCCGTGTCGTAACAGATTTCGGCTACGGTGCGCGAGGAGTCCACCAGCAGGCGCGTGGCATAGCCCAGGCGGATGTCGATGATGTAGTCGGAGAGGGTCTTGCCGGTGCGCAGGCGGAAGAAGCGGCTGAAGGCCACGGGGGTCATGCCCACCAGGTCGGCCAGCTGACTCAGGCGGATCTCCTCCTGGTAGTGGGCGTTGATGTAGCGTTGGACCTTCTGCACACGGCGCGACTCATTGACGGTCTCTATCTTGGCGAACGACGAGCTGGAAAGCTGGCGCGCATCCGTGAAGAGCGAGAGCTCATAGAGGATGGTCAGGAAGTCAATCACGGCCATGAATCCCTGCTCCTCGGTGGCCAGCCTATCAAGCCGATTATACACCTTGAAGATGGCCTCCATCGGAAAGGCCAATCCACATTGGGCACGGTCGAGCATGTTGCGGATGGTGGTGAACTGGTTCTTCTGCAGCAGGTCGCCGTGAAGGAAGTCGGAAGAGAACTGAATGGTGATTTCGCGAATCTTGGGCGACTTGCATTCATGCTGCTCCCACACGTGCTCCAGCTCCTTGCCGGTGATGAGCACCAAGTCGTAGTCGCCAATCACCTCCGACGAGTCGCCCACCACGCGCCTCACGCCCGCTCCATGGGCGATGAAGTTGAGTTCATACTCCACATGATTGTGGATGGGGTAGGTAAACTCCGTCTTCGTACGGTCAGCTATGTAGAAACAATCGCGCTCGGAGAGTGGCGTTATTTCATGCAAGATGTAATTTTGGTTTTCCATGGGGTATGTTTTATTAATCTTCGCCGACAAAAGTAGGCCTTTTTTTTCTTACACAAGGGGATTATTTGTTCTTATTTAGGGGTTCACTTGTATTTTTAGGAACTGAGAATGACATTTGAATGATGTTCGGATGATATTCTAATGGTGTTCGCACAGTATATGATTGTCCATAGGACAGTATATGATTGTCCTATGGACGATATATTACTGTTGTTCGAACGATATACGATGGTCGTTCTGATGCCAGCGGCGGCTACAGGGTTACGACCACCTGGTGCTGGCCTCCGTTGCAGAGGGGCAGCCGATTGCCTGCTACCGCTTGACCATCGAGGGTGATGGATGTCACACCCCGGCAAACGCCATGCAGATTCCGCACCTGGATGTCGTATTCGGCCCCGCGGAAGAGACGCTTCACGCGGAACTCCTTCCAGCCGGAGGGGATGCAGGGGTCTATCTCCAGCCCGTCGTAAGTGGGCTTGATGCCAAGGATGAACTGCGTGATGGTGTACCACATCCAGGCAGCCGTACCCGTGAGCCAGCTGTTCTTGCCCTCGCCGGGACGGGCGGCATCCTTACCGGCCACCATCTGGCAGCAGACGTAAGGCTCCACCTTATGCAAGGCGCTGTGCTCCTCGGTATAGGAGGGACAGATTTTGCGGTAGTGCTCCCAGGCATCGTCGCCACGTCCGGCCACGGTCTCGCCGATAATGACCCAGGGATTATTGTGGCAGAAGATACCGGCATTCTCCTTGTAACCGGCGGGATAGGTAGAAATCTCGCCATACTCCATCACGTAGGTAGTGAAGGGGGGATTGTTGAGCACGATGCCATGCTCGCTGTCGAGGCGCTCCTTCACGGAGTCGAGCGCACGCTCCACGAGGCCCTCTTCCAGGCCGATGCCTGCCATGGTGCACCAGCCCTGGCTCTCGATGAAGATTTGCCCCTCCTTGTTCTCCTTGGAGCCCACCTTGCGGCCGTAGAAGTCGTAGGCACGCAGGTACCAGTCGCCATCCCAGCCATGCTGCTTGACCGCCTCGACCATGTCGGCCACACAGGCCTCGGCACGTGTGGCCTCCTCGGCAAGCCCCATGCGGCGGCAAAGGCGGGCATACTCGCGTCCGCACACCACGAAGAGGCCGGCTATCATGAGCGATTCGGCTTTCGAGCCTTCGGTATTGTTCTCGGTGGTCTGGAAGGACTCGTTGGGGTCAAGGGAGAAGCAGTTCAGGTTGAGGCAGTCGTTCCAGTCGGCACGCCCGATGAGGGGCAGACGGTGAGGACCCAGGTTCTCCACCACGTGGTTGAACGACACGCGCAGATGCTCCATAAGCGACACCTCCGAGCCGGGTTGGTTGTCGAAGGGCACGGGCTCGTCGAGGATGGCGAAGTCGCCCGTCTCCTTGATGTAGGCCGTGGTGCCGAAGATGAGCCACATGGGGTCGTCGTTGAATCCGCCGCCGATGTCGTTGTTGCCCCGCTTGGTGAGGGGCTGGTACTGGTGGTAGCAGCCTCCGTCGGGGAACTGTGTGGAAGCTATATCGATGATTCGCGTGCGTGCGCGCCCAGGTATCTGATGCACAAAGCCCACGAGGTCCTGGTTGCTGTCGCGGAAGCCCATGCCACGGCCGATGCCACTCTCGAAGAAGGAGGCCGAACGACTCATGTTGAAGGTCACCATGCACTGGTACTGGTTCCAGATGTTGACCATGCGGTTGAGCTTCTCTTCATCCGTATGGACGCTGAAGATGCTGAGCAGCCGATCCCAATAGCGCTTCAGGGCGGCGAAAGCCTCATCCACCTGCTCCACGGTGGAGAGGGCAGCCAGCGTCTGGCGCGCCTTGGTCTTGTTCACCACGGGGCAGGAGGGGGTGCTCTGCAGCAGGGAGCTGTCTGCCGGAGCAAACTTCTCCTCCTGAGTATTCTCCTCATAGCCAAGTACGAAGATGTAATCACGGCTCTCCCCGGGCTTCAGCTCCACCTCGATGCAATGGGAAGCGATGGGGCTCCAGCCGTGGGCTATGCTGTTGGAGGGCTTACCGGCCACCACACACTGGGGAGCCTCGAAGCCATTGTAGAGACCGATGAACGCCTCGCGGTCGGTATCAAACCCGGCGATGGAGGTGTTGACGCTATAGTAGGCATAGTGGTTGCGACGCTCCTTGTACTCCGTCTTGTGGTAGATGACGGAGCCATCCACCTCCACCTCGCCGGTGGAGAAGTTGCGCTGGAAATTCTCCATGTCGGTAGCCGCATTCCAGAGGCACCACTCCACGAAGGAGAAGAGCTGCAGCTGGCGCGGGCGCGGGGATCGGTTGGTGAGGGTGACCTTCTGCACTTCGGCCTTCATGCCGAGCGGAACGAAGAAGAGCACCGAGGCCTCCACCTCCTCCTTTCGGCCCGTGATGCGGGTGTAGCTCATGCCGTGGCGGCACTCGTAGAAGTCGAGCGGTGTCTTGCAGGGTTTCCATCCCGGGCTCCAGAGGTTCTCCCCCTCGCGGATATAGAAGTAGCGGCCGCCATTATCCATGGGCACGCTGTTGTAGCGATAGCGCGTGATGCGCCGGAACTTGGCATCTTTATAGAAGGAGTAGCCACCTGCCGTGTTGGAAATCAAAGAGAAGAAATCCTCATTGCCCAGGTAGTTGATCCAGGGCCATGGGGTCTGTGGGTTGGTGATGACGTATTCACGATGCGCATCATCAAAGTAGCCGAACTGCTTGTCTTGCATATGGTTCAATGATTATGTTGGTTAAAAAAAGCAGTCAAAGGTAAGCGATTCCAACGAGCCAAGCAAGAGCAGAAACAGCATTTGCAAATCAAGTATCATCATTGGTTAAAATAGTACAGAAAAAGCCCATTTTCTTGCAACATTACCAAAAATTCCTTAACTTGCCACCGATTTCCTTGGGATGAAACTAGAAAATCAAACGAAAAACAACTGATTTACAACAAATTATCCAATACACATAAGATGAATACAGAGCTTCTTTTTCTGGGATTGAGCTGGCAGGCCTGGACCACGATTGTGCTCGTGGTGGGCATGTTTGTCACGCTGATGAAGACCCGCCTTCCGGCAGATATGGTCTTCCTGGCCGTCATGGCGTTGTTGGTCATCTGCGGCTGCCTGCCTGCTGATGAGGCACTTAAAGGGTTCTCTTCGACGACCGTGGTCGTGGTGGGTACCCTCTATATCGTAGTGGCCGGACTGGAAGCCTCGGGCGTACTGCATTGGGTGGTGAAGAACCTGCTGGGCACGCCCTCGTCCTACTGGAAAGCCATCGTGCGGCTGATGCTGCCTGTGGCCGCCTTGTCGGCCTTCCTGACCAACGCCACCGTGGTGGCTCTCTTCATCAACGTGGTGAAGATGTGGGCCAAGAAGCTGGGAGTAGCTCCCTCGAAGCTGCTGATTCCCTTGAGCTATGCCGCCGGCATGGGCGGAGTGTGTACGCTCATCGGTACAGCCCCCAACCTGATTATCTCGGGATTCTATGCCGATGCCTCGGGCGAGACACTGGGCATCTTCTCCACAACGTTGCCCGGTCTGTTCTGCCTGGGGGTGGGCGTACTGAGCATCATCGCCATGCAGAAGCTGTTGCCCGTGCGCAAGTCGCCCGAGGAGGAGCTGAACGCCCTCCACACCTCGACCACCGAACTCCATGTGCCGGCCGATTCGGCCCTGCCCGGACAGACCCTGGCCGACATCCACCTGTTTGAGGACTGCAAGGAGTGCGAGCTGATTGGTATCGTGCGCTTCGACGGCGAGGTGGTGAACCGTGTGGAGCCCGACGAGTTCCTGATGGGAGGCGACGTGCTCATCTTCACCGGCAAGCGCGAAGAGGTGCTCCGCCTGGGCCGACGCTACGGCAT
This sequence comes from Bacteroides sp., assembly GCA_051878755.1. GTDB lineage: Bacteria > Bacteroidota > Bacteroidia > Bacteroidales > Bacteroidaceae > Bacteroides. The sequence continues at coordinate 7,045 of JBJEKS010000162.1, forward strand.
GGCCTGCGACAAGCTGGACGAAGAGGTGCCCGCCCAGGGCAGCTACCGCACCCTCCTCTCCGCCCTCATCATGCTGGGCATGGTGCTGCTCTCCGCCCTCAAGGTGCTCCCCCTGCTCACCAGCTGCTTCATCGCGGCCCTGCTGATGCTCGTCACCCGCTGCTGCAACGTCAAGCAGGCCAAGAAGGCCATCAACTGGGATGTGCTCATGGTCTTTGCCTGCTCGGTCACCCTGGGTAAGGCCATCGATGCCACCGGACTGGCCCAGCTGTTGGCCAACCACATGACCGATTTCTGCGGCTCCAACGCCCTGCTGGCCTTCATCATCATCTGCGTGCTGGGCACCTTCCTCACCGAGTTTATCTCCAACACGGCTTGCGGAGCCATTATGGCCCCCGTGGCCATCAAGATTGCCCTCTCGATGGGAGCCAACCCGCTCACCTTCTGCATGGGACTGATGATCTCCTGCTCCAGCAGCTTTGCCACACCCATCGGCTCGCCCACCCACCTCATGGTCTATGTGCCCGGTGGCTACCGCTTTACGGACTTCATGCGCATCGGCCTGCCCATGAACTTCATCATCCTGGCGGCCAACGTGCTGATTTGTTGCATCCTGTTCCCCCTCTAACCTCCTTATCCCTCTCTAACATGCTTAGAATATGAAGAAGATACGCGACCTCAACATCCTGAAAGACCCCATCCTGCGCATCTGTATGCTGGTGATGGGGGCCAGCATCGTGGTGCTGGGACTCATCTTTGCCCTCTCCTACCAGAAAGCCTGCGACCGTGTGCTCGACGGCTCCATCCGCCTGGCCCGCCTGAATGTGGAGAAGGCACGTGAGATTGTAGAGCGCCACCTGACGGCCATCGAAATCACGGCCATGAACCTCAGCTCCACACGCATCCGCCACTACCGCGAAGAGAACCAAATCTACGACCTGCTGGAACGCTTCATCAACTCCAACCCGGAGATTTGGGGCATCGCCATCGGCTACAATCCCGATGTGATTCCCACTCGTCGCGAGGGATTCGCCCCCTACGTGAGAAACGATGGTAACCAGATAGAGCGTTTCAACCTGCTCGAAGCAGGCCGGACCTATCAGCAATCGGAATGGTTCGTCACCCCCATGCGCACCCAGCAGCCCTTCTGGTGCAAGCCCTTCCGCGACGTGAAGGATGCCCTCATCGCCTGCTACTGCATCCCCCTGCTCGATGCCCAGGAGCAACCCATCGGCGTGATTGCCGTGGACATGCAGCTCGACCACTTCACGGAGAAGCTAATCAAGGAGATACACCCCTACGAACATGCGGAGTTCATGGTGCTGGACAAGGAGCTGGACTTCATCGCCCATCCCGACCACAGCCTCATCATGACCTCCCTGGCCGACCAGGTAGCGAAAATCACACAGGCCAACGGCTACGAGGAGAACGAGAGCATCATGGTGCGGATGAAGCAGAAGGTGGAGGGCTACGACACCTATGCCGAAAATACCCGCTTCGAGGGGGTGATGTTCTATTCGCCCATCCGGCAGACCGAATGGACGGTAGCCCTCTCCATCCTCAAGGCCGACATCTTCAAGGAGAGCTATGCCATGGCGCGCCACATGTTCTACCTCTGCCTGCTGGGAGTGCTCCTCATGGTGGCTGCCTGCGGCTTCCTCTTCTCCAAAATCCGCAAGGTGGTGGAGAACAAGGCGGGCATCGAGCGCGAGCTCTCCATGGCCCACAACATCCAGATGGCCATGGTGAAGAAGGTGTTTCCCGCCTATCCCGACCGCGACGACATCGACGTCTATGCCACCCTGATTCCTGCCAAGGATGTGGGTGGTGACCTCTATGACTTTGCCCTCCGGGGCGACACGCTCCACTTCTGCATCGGCGACGTGAGCGGCAAGGGAGTGCCCGCCAGCCTCTTCATGGCCATCACCCGCACCCTCTACCGCAGCATCATCGCCCGCGAAGACTCTCCGGCCAAGATTGCTGAGGCACTCAACCAATCCATCGCCGCCGACAACAAGGAGAATATGTTCGTCACCATGTACATCGGGACGCTCGACCTGAAGCAGGGGATTCTCACCCTCTGCAACTGCGGACACAACGCCCCACTCACCAACGCCACGGCCAGAGGAGGTGTACAGCTCGATGGCAAGGAGATGCCCCATCTCGTTCCGACCGACGGAGTGGAGTTCATCACCTTCCCCCCGACCAATATCCCCATCGGTGTGGTGGAAGGGTTTGAATATGAAGAGACCACCATGAAGATTGACCCCGGTTTCCGGTTGTTCCTCTATACCGATGGCATCACCGAGGCGGAGAATATCGCGCATCAGCTCTATGGCGACGAGCGCCTGAAGCAGGAGCTAGGCTGCATGAACGGCAAGAAGCAGAGTGCCCAGCTCGACGTGGAGCACATCCTCAACACCGTCCATCTCCATGCCGACGGCTACACCCAGTCGGACGACATCACCATGCTGTCGTTCCACTACAAGTAACGCATTCTATTAAAAAACAAATAGTAAAGCTATGAAACTAGAAATCATTGACAACGGAGCCGAAGTGAAAGGCATCCTCATCGGTCGTCTCGACACGGCCGCTTCCTCACAGTTTGCTACCGACATGCAGCCCCTGATGGACCGGGCCGACAAACATATCCTGCTGGATTGCACCCGGCTGGAGTTCATCTCCTCCTCCGGCCTGCGCCTCTTCCTCACCCTGCGCAAGGCCACCATCGCCGCCCATGGCGACGTGACCATCACGGGCATGAACAACGAGGTGAAGCAGGTCTTCGCCCTCACCGGCTTCCTCAGCCTCTTCAAGTTTGCCTAATTGAGCTTTGATACCCCTATGATGAAAAAACAAATCATCCTGGGAAACCGGATAAGCGAACTCCCTGCGCTCACCGCCTTCATCGAGGAGTGTGGCGAGGAGTGGCAGCTGGGGCCTGAGGTGGTGTTCAACCTCCAGCTGGCGCTCGAAGAGTGCGTCACCAACGTCATCATGTATGCCTATCCCCCCGAGGAGCAGCATACACTCCAGGTGACGGCAGAGCTGCAAAAGCCCGACCTCCTCTTCACCATTGAAGACAGCGGGGTACCCTTCGACCCCACGCAGGTGGCCGAAGCAGACACCTCACTCCCAGCCGAGGAGCGCCCCATCGGAGGCCTGGGCATCTTCCTGGTGCGCCAGTTGATGGACTCCGTGGAGTACCGACGCGAAGGAGACAGGAACCTGCTGACGCTGAAGAAACAAGTAAACTGAATAGGGCCTTTGTCAATTTCGTTGAAGGCATTTCCCTTTGCTGTAGGGGCGGACCTGTGTGTCCGCCCTGAAAACCGCAACTGAGTATGATGAAGTGCAGGTATCTGGGCAGACACATAGGTCTGCCCCTACAGTGACAGAGGCCAGTAACTGAGGCAGGCTTTCAACTAAATTGCAGAAGAACCAACCAAATGAAACGGATATATGACAGAAAAAGATTGGATACAACAGAGTCAGGAGGTGATAGCCCATCTGAACCTCCTCAAGGAAATGAAGCAGCAGGGTGTCGGAGCGGCCGAAGCGCTGCCCGCCTGCGATGCCGCCATGGAGAAGTGGGGACCGCTGGCCGAACAGCTCGGCATGAGCCACGAACAGCACGAGATGCTCGACCTGGCCGTGGAGCTGGGTTACCCCGATGACTTCCGTGAACTGAAGCGCCTGCTGCTGGAGTCGGAGGCCATGTGCGAGAATGTCTTCAAGACCTTCGCCCTGCCCATCCACTCGCTGCTCCAGGACCTGGGCATCGAATACAGCTTCAAGTACCGCATGAAGTCCATCTACAGCATCTGGCGCAAGATGCGCATCGCCCACAGGGAGTTTGACGACGTATATGACCTCTTTGCCACCCGCATCGTCTATAAGGTCAAGGAGGAGGTGGCTCCTATCGCCGTGCCCAACGCGATAGATGCCGTCCCTGGCGTGGCAGATATCAAAGCACAGACACTCCAGCAAATGGACCTCGAAAAGCTCTACTGCTGGCGCATCTATACCGTCATCAGCTCGCTCTACCGCATCCATCCCGACCGCATACGCGACTGGATTACCTACCCCAAGCCCTCAGGCTACAAGGCCCTGCAGCTCACGGTGATGGGCCCCGACTGCAACTGGATTGAGATACAGATCCGCTCCGAGCGGATGGATTACGAAGCCGAGCACGGCGCTGCCAGCCATTTCCTCTACAAGCAGGCGACGAAGGTGAAGTAAGTTCCTTGTTCCTCAGCCAAAGCTCTAATCAAAGTCTAATCATCCTCTAATCAAAGTCTAATCAATCTCTAATCTGAGATTAGACCTGGATTAGTGTTACTTTAGACTTACTATAGAGTTACTTTAGAGTTACATTAGAGTTTCCTTTGGATTGCCCTTGAGCTGACGCTCTGTATCTGCCCGGGAGCGGGACTTCGTGACGAGCCATACACCCAGGAAGACCAAGAGGACGGCCAACCCCTGACTGGGCTTGAAGAGACCGATACCGGTGAGGATACTGACGCTGACGGAGACCATGGGCTGCACGTAGTTGTAGATGCTGACCACCGTGGGACGAAGCGTGTGCTGACCAATCATCATCAGGATGTAGCTGACGTAGGTGCCGAAAAAGACCACGAAGGCGGTCTCCCACCAGGTCGTGGAGGGCACGTGGGCAAAGTCGATGGACGAGACGTGTCCCCAGGTGAAGGGCACTATCAGCAACGAGGCGAACAGAAACATCCACTTGTTGACCGTGAAGACCGAATAGCGCTTCACCAAGGGGCTGAACAGGGCCAGGTAGAGGGCGAACGAGAACTGGGCCGCCACGCAGAGCAAGTCGCCCCGCAGGTCACCCACCCGGCTGTTGGCCGCCACGGCACTTGTGGAAACGAGGATGACAGCTCCAGCGCAACCCACGCCTACACCCAATGCCTTCTTACCCGTGATGGGCTCGTGAAGGATAAGGGCCGCCAACAGCATGGCGAAGATAGGCATCGAGGTGGTAACGATGCTGGAATTGATGGGAGAGGTGATGCTCAGCCCAATGGTGTAGCAACACTGGTTAGCCACCAGGCCAAAAACAGCTGCCCCGACAAACTTCAGCAGGTCTCGCTTCGGCACATGCTCTTTGGGCAGGAAAAGCGAGGTAATCCAGAAGAGTAACGCCCCTCCCGTGGCCCTGAAGGTCACCATATCGATGCCCGTCAACCCGTGGGTCATGGCATCCTTACCTAACGGAGCCATCAATCCCCAGAAGGCACTCGCAAAAAAGAGACTCAGATGAGCCCATAAAGGACGATTGTTCGATTTCATTTGATTATTCCATTTCACGCCGCAAAAATAATACTTTTCCCAAAGATGAACCAGATTAACGGAATTATTTATCCAAAGGCCCTATCTTATGGATAACTAATGCTTCACTCTGCTAATCTGCACCGCTGTTTCTTCGTTACAGGTTCGTTAGAGTCCGCTTCCAAAACGGGGAACAAGCGAAGATGAAGCGAAAGAGAAGCGAAAATCTAACGAGAATCTAACGGAAACCGAACGGGAATTGAACGGAAAGCAAACGGAGCAGCCGGGAAAAAATGTCGCTTAAATGGGAGAAACTATCTATATCTTCATTATCTTTGTCGCGATTTAACTCAATCAACATAACTCAAAAACATCAATCATCATGTTCAAAAAATTATTATTTGTTTATTTCGCACTACTCCTCTGCGCTTGTTCAGAGGACAATAACTCTTCCAAGGAGAGCAACAATTACATCACCAACGAGCAGTTGGCCGAGCTGGGTTGCTACACCGACCTGCACCTACACCTCGACGGTTCGCTCCCCATACCCGCCGCCAGGGAACTGGCCCGGCTGCAAAACATTACGCTCAACCTAAGTGATGAAGAGCTACGCCAGAAGCTGCAGGTGGACGAAGGTTGCCAGGACCTGAACCAGTACCTGGAGAAATTCGCCTTCCCAAACACCCTGCTACAGACCAAGGAGGGCATCTCCGCCAGCGTACGGCTGCTGGCCGAAGAGCTGAAAGAGCTAGGCTACATTTATGCCGAGATCCGCTATGCCCCTCAGAAGCATTGCCAGCAGGGACTGACCCAGCAGGAGGTCATCGAGGCCTCCATCGAAGGGGCAAAGCAGGCCCCGATACCCATCACGCTTATCCTCTGCTGCATGAGAGGCGACGACAATAGGGAGCAGAACCTGGAGACGATACAGTTGGCAACTCGCTACCTGGACAAGGGTGTGGGAGCCATCGACCTGGCCGGGGCCGAAGCCCTCTATCCCACCTCGGGCTTTGAAGAGCTGTTCCAGCTGGCCAAGCAGACGGGCATTCCCTTCACCATCCACGCCGGCGAGGCAGACGGCCCACAGAGTGTAAGAAAAGCCCTCGACTTCGGTGCCAAACGCATCGGCCATGGCGTACGCTCCGCTGAAGACAGCTCCCTGCTCCAGCTGCTCTCCGCCGAGGAGGTCACACTGGAATGTTGCCCCACCAGCAACCTCAACACCGCCGTTTTCTCCTCCCTGGATCAATATCCCTTCCGTCTCTTCCTGGGTAATAAGGTGCGGTTCACCATCAATTCAGACAACATGGCTGTCTCCGCCACCAACGTCATCCGCGAATGGCAGCTCCTGAACAACACGTTCCACCTCACCGTGGACGAGGTACAACAGATTCTGGAAAACAGCATCGATGCCGCCTTTGCTTCGGAGACGCTGAAAGGCCAACTGAGAGCCAAAGTGGAGAAGGAAATAGAGAAATTATAAATACCCGTATTCATCGTAAAACTTAGTATATATGAGGAAGTCAACATGGTTCTATGGATTGTTGTTCTGCAGCATGGGCATGGTCTCATGCCATGACGATGAAATCATGCAGGAGATACCCGCATCTCCCAAACCCGTTCCGGTGATTTGTGACACCGATCTGGGTAACTGCACCGACGATGTCCTGGCCATGCAGGCGCTGTTTCAGCTCCAGCAGCAAGGGTTGTGTGAGGTCATCGGCCTCATGACCGACTGTAAATCAGAGAAATGCAGGCAACTGGCCGACTGCTTCCTCCACTACTACAAGGCCGATGACGTACCCCTGGGCATTCTGCCTGGCGAGGAGCCGTTATTCGAGATAACCCCCTATTATCAGCTGGTGGATTCGCTCCGCGCTGACGGCACGCCCCTGTTTCCGCCTACAGACATCCCCATGAGCCAGCGCCTGACCGCCTGTGAACTCTACCGCAAGCTGCTGGCCGAAGCCGAGGATGAGAGTGTGGTCATCGTCTGTATAGGCATGTACACCAACCTGGGCCTGCTGCTCGACTCCGCTCCCGATGCATACTCGCCCTTGAGCGGACGCGAACTGGTGAGCCGCAAGGTGAAGCGACTGGAGGCCACGGGCGGATGCTTCACGCCGGTTCCGCTGCGCTACCCTTCAGAAGATGGCAAGTTAGAATTCTTGACCGTAGAATACAACGTGATTAGTGACATCCCCATGGCGAAAAAGGTGCTGGAGAACTGGCCCACGCAACTCTGCCTGCTGCCCATGGAAGAGGGCATGAAATACCCCTCCATCCACGATGAAGTACTGGCCGACTACGCCTGGCAACCCGACAACCCCATGTACCAGATTTACAGCCGCTACGACGAATGGGGCTCCGGCGACGTAGGCCAATACTGGTGGGATGCAGAAGTGATGATGCACGCAGGACTCGGTGAAAAGTCGTTCAACTGCACACGCACAGGCGTACTCTCCATCGCTGACGACGGCACCACCACCTTCACCCTCTCTGAGACGGGACGTGTCCACATCATCTCCACCAATGCCGAGCATACCCAGTCAGTCTATAGCTGGCTGAGAAATCTCGCACAATTCAAGCCCTGAGCAGCCGAAAAACAATTGCTACCTATTTGAAAAAAATCCTCAAAAGGTGCGGTAATCTCTAAATTAATTTATACCTTTGTCC
>JBJEKS010000163.1:0-14982 GCA_051878755.1 Bacteroides sp.
GGTCGGCATTGACCTCCGCAAAGTTGAGGTAAATCACCAGGTACCTGGCCCTTTCGGGCGTGGGGTGGCTGTAGATGTAGAGCCCTTCGTACCAGTCCTTGAAGCGGTCAGCCTCCTTGATGTCGTAGTAGTGGCGCAGCATGGAGAGCGTCAGGCTCTTGCCGAAGCGTCGCGGACGGATATAGAAAAAGAAGCTGTTGGCCTGCTCAATCTCTTCAATGAAGCGGGTCTTATCGACGTAGTAACAGTTATCACCCAGCATACGGGTGAAATCCATGATCCCGTAGGGGATGCGCTTGCGTGGGGCAGAGGTACTCATAGGCTTTGGTGCTATTGGTTAATCCATGCGGCAAAGGTAATACTTTTCTGACAGATTATCCTATAGCATGGCATCAATTTTTCGATTCTAGAGTTACTCCTCCGTCCGGCACTCCTTGAAGTGCATCTCCTTCTCTGCCTTCTCCTTGGGGAAGACGAAGTAGGTGCAGGTGGCCTCAGTACAGACACGTCCCGTGGAGTCAGAGAGGGTGGCCTCGATGAGGACGATATTGCGCTTCTGCTCCACGATGTGGGCACGGAGGGTGAGTAGCGGGTCGGAAGTGGAAACGGGACTTTTGTACCTGGTCTCCATACGCGAGGTAACTCCTGCCGTCTGCAACTTGCGGGTCACGGTCCAGCCGCATATCTCATCGAGCAGCAGGGCCTGAATACCTCCGTGGAGTGTATTGACCCAGCCCTGATAGTCGGGCGTGGGCTTCCACTGACTGACTATATCGTCACCCTCCTCGTAGAAGTGAAGGTGAAAACCGAAAGGATGATTGGGAGCGCAACCTATGCAGTTGTAACCGTCCATGCCCTCCCAGGGATTTATGATTCGTTTCATCATGATACGTTTGTTCTTTTATTGGTTATCTACAAGTTTCTCTACAGTTTCTGATAAGCCAGCCGCTCGTCTCCGTTGAGGAGGTAGATGATGCCGCAGTAAGAGAAACCGTTCTGCTCCATCAGATGCTGCATGATGTGGTTGTCGCGATGGGTATCCACACGCAGGTTGGGTATCTGGCGGAAGCACCAGTCGAAGCAGGTGCGGGCGATGCCGTGGCTCTCAGGGGCACTGGCCAGGCGATGGATGACTCCATAGGGTTTGGTATCGTCCAGCCATGCTCCGCCATCGATACGGGCATAGGTGGGTTCACCCGTAAGGATGAAGGCGAAGGTGGCTATCACCTCACCCTCAGCATCGGTGATGACGTAACTGTTGCCATCGGCTATCTCCTGGCGGATTTGTGTTTCCGACGGATAGCCTCCAGTCCACTGCTTGAGGTTACCGCTGCTGCGCATGATGCCCCGGGCAGCATCAAAGAGCGCCATCATGCGGGGAAGGTCGGAAGGGGTGGCTTTACGGATATTCATGATATGGGTAGCGTATTTTTAAGATTCAGATTCTAAGAGCGGAAGCCGACCTGTGAAGTAGGCTTCAATAAAGTTCCACCGCTCGGTATCGGTGAGTTGCTGGTTGCCGAAGAAGCGGTTGTAAAGGTCTATCTGCTGCAGGAAGTGCTGCTCCTCTTCTTCCAGTACCTGATTGCGGTAACTCCCCTCCTGGGCTAACTGCTCCAGGACCTGTGGCTTAAGGAAACGAATCTCTACACAAGGGGATGCACCTCCCTCTACGCTGAATGCCACCGAACCGAGCATGGAGAGCAGGTTGAGCAGCAGGTTGAGGTCGGAGAATGGGGTGCAGAAACAACGAATGACCTCGCCCACCGAACCTACGATATACTGCTGCATCAGCTTACGGTAGCGCTGCAACAGGAGGTCGAAGCCACGAGTCACGGTGAACTGCAGTTCGGTGCTCTCCTTCTTGCGGGCGCTGCTGATGTAGCTCACACTGCGTCCCTCCTCCACACGGCTCTCCAGCAACTGACCGATGAAGCGCTTGGCACTCCGTACATCGAGTTGATGCGCCTCGAAGAGGGTCCGGAGACGCGATTCATCAAACTTTCCCTTCGTTCGGGTCAAAGCCTCACGAAGCAGGGCAGAGAGGTCTGCAAAGAGGGCATCCACGCGCTGGATAATCCGTGGGGCATCCTCCTTGAGCAACACGTCGTGACACCCCACGGCTACGGCACGGGCACCCTCCAGGAGTGTACCATTCATCAACTTCTGCTTAAACTCGCGATAGCCCAGCTCGGGGTATTCATGCTCCCAGAGAGCTTCAGTCTGCAGACGCCAAAGCGATGACTGTCCGCTGACAGGAGTGACATAAGAGGCATAACGGCGGGCAAAGGCATCGCCTGTCTTGTCCTGCAGGTAGCAATCGGTGAGCAGACGACAAGGAGCCACCTCAATCACTGCCCCACCCGAGCGACGCTTCAGGTCCTCCTCTATCCAGAGCAGGGCGTTCTTGACCAGCTGACCCAGGTCACTTTCATACTCCAGCTTGTTCTTGGCCCGGGGCAACTTGACCACATACTCAAAGTCGCTCACGGGCACGAGCATCTCCTCGGGCCGCCCCTTCATCCTGTAGAGTTCGCAGAGCTTGAAGAGTATCATCTCCATCTGCTCCTCACTGATGCCACTCACCTGATGCAGACGGGTCATGTAGTAGAAGTCACGCTCATGGAAGTCGGTGGCAGCCACTGCCTTCACCTCGGCCTCACGACCCGCACGACCTATCTCCTGCACATAATCCACGAAAGTGCTCGACGGAGCCACATGATAGACCCTGTCGATGTCGGGAATATCCACTCCCATACCGAATGCCTTGGTTGCCACGATGAGCCGCTTCTCCCCCTCACGGAAGGCTCGCACGATAGCCGCCTTCTGCTCCTTCTCCTTCTTGCCATAATAGGTGGCCACATAGGGCCAGCTTTGGGGAGCTACCCAACTCTTGGCCCGGATGTCGAGACTACCGGCAAAGGGGAAGTAGAGCAGGGTCTTGTGATGAGCCACATACTCCTCCACGCGGGCTGCAATGGCCCGTTGCTTGGCCTTGTCGTAGGTCTCTCCCTCTTCGATGGTGAGCGGACGGATGTCAAAGCGGATATTCTCCCGTCGGGCCGTACCCATATAGAGCATACAAGGGGCCATCTGCAGGGAGCTGACCGTCTCCATCACCATGTCGGTATGGGGCTTGGGACTCCATACGGCGGTAGCCGTCAAGGCAAAGAGAGGGAAATGATAGCCGAGCGACTGCTTGAGGGAGGCAAGGTAACGGCCCAGGAACCAGTAGTCCACACGGAACTCGCGTCCCCAGGTGGTGACGGTATGCGCCTCATCAATCACCACCATGCCGATACGGCGGTTGCCGATGAAGCGGTGGATATCGTAAGCCAGCAGCAGCTCAGGAGAGAGGTAGAGGATATCGGCTTCCCCATCATGTACACGACGGTAAGCCTCCGCCTTCTCTTCAGGAGAGAGATCGCCCGAGGCGTATGCCACGCGGTCGTACCCTTTGGATTGCAGGCTCTCCACCTGATCGAGAATCAACGCCTTGAGCGGCTCTATGACGAGGGTAAGCAGGCCATGCTCACGCCCCAGATAGATGGCAGGCAGCTGGAAAAGAAGCGACTTACCCGCACCGGTAGGTGCTGTGAGCAGTTGGTTGACGGGACAGGAGTGTTCAGCTGTATAGACAACCTGCTCCACGATGGTGCCCTGTGAAAGAGAAACCGTACGGACATCCTCCCGAAGGTCGGCATAGAAAAGCATGTCGCGCCACGAGGTGTAGCCCCACACCTCCTGCAGCAGCTGTGCTAAAGCAGGTCGGCACTGCTGCGGATAGGCAGAAAACAACGGGGAAGACAACCAATGCGCCCCTTGCTGGGTGTAGCGGTTTTCTTCCCCGTTGTCAATGACTGTGGAATGTCCGTACTCCATAGCTGATCGTCACAGGTCAATACTCTTCCTCGTTGAAGAAGAAGTCTTCCTTGCTGGGATAGTCGGGCCAGATGTCTTCAATGCTTTCATATATCTCGCCCTCGTCTTCCATCTCCTGCAGGTTCTCTATGACTTCGAGCGGTGAGCCCGAACGGATGGCATAATCTATCAATTCATCCTTGGTTGCCGGCCAAGGGGCATCCTCCAGTTTGGATGCCAGTTCCAATGTCCAATACATAGTCTGACTAGTTTAAAAAATGAACAAAACCTACTGTCTTTCAATTTTGCGGCAAAAGTATAAAAAATCTCTTATTTATTGCGCTTATTCCATATTATTTCCTCTATTTTTTCATCTACATTGAGTTTTCTTGACAAAACGAAGAGATAATCGGACAAACGGTTAACGTATGCAAGCAATTCGGGGGGGACATCGGCCTGCTCAGCAAGGGCCAGGATGCGACGTTCAGCCCTGCGACAAATGGTACGGCAGACATGGGCTACGGCTGCTGCCCGTCCTCCTCCAGGAAGTATGAAGAGGCGGAGCGGAGGCAGCTGACTGTCAATGCGGTCGATGGCCTGCTCCAGTTCACTGACCATCTCAGGAGTGACGATGGCTGTGGGACGTGGGGGCAGCTTGGAGGTATCGGTGGCTAATGCTGCGCCTACGGTAAAGAGGCAGCGCTGCACACGGAGCAGCAGTGCTGCATCCTCAGCATGGGCTGCCGCTACGAACTCATCGGCTACAGGCTCAATGAAGTAGGTCAACAGCAGGCCAAGCTGGGCATTCAGCTCATCCACGGTGCCATAGGCCTCCAGGCGGAGGTCGGTCTTGGAGACACGTGTACCACCAATCAATGACGTTTGTCCGGCATCGCCGGTACGGGTATAGACATTGCTTTTCATTTTATATTATATAGGTATTAATTGAGGATTCGTATAGCGCTGGCTCATAAGCTAACTTTGTAGTGTTGCCGCTGCTTGGATGGGTCAAAGAAGAGGAGCCCGAAGTCAAAGAGGTCGAACGTGACCACCACACGGGAGTCATCCAGAAATTCTTGCCAAAGCGCTCTCATCGCAGGACAGTAACCTATGCCTTGCACCACAAAAAGTGACTGGGGGGTGGTTCGCTCTGCACAGAGCTTGAAGGCCTGTCGCAGCAACCCGGGGTTGTTTACATCATGCAGATAGAGGAAATCCACAGGCTCACCAGCATCTAAGAATAGTTCATCGAGGCTGGAGGCGTGCCAGAAATTCATCCCCTGCTTGGCTGCTGAAAGATAGAGGCAAGAGGAAGTGGGACAACCCACACTAAGGGTGTTCTGCGGTTGCGCGAAGTTGACCAGGCGATAGAGCAGGCGCTTCATCTGAAGGGTCTCCTGGCAGCAGCCTTTGGGCAGGGCAGAGGAATCGAACCGTTTCTCCTCCTTGCGAAGCGCACTATAGTCATAATAAGGCGTATGCTCACTGATCACATCGGTTATCATCCGATAGGCAAAGGGCGAGTGAGTCCCAAAGCCGTAACGCTTCGGCCAACGGAGCAGGCGCACAAAGAGGCGCCTCAGTGGGAGCAACCAAATAGAAAATCTGTTCATCATCGTTCGTTTCGAGGTTTGGTGGCGCAAACATACAGAAAAAAGAAGGATTATAAAAGTGTTTGGCTACTTTTTTTACAAAGACCGGCTAGCGCATCGTGAAGCCCCACCATACATACTGTATTCGTGCATGCTTCGTACAGTATTCGTATATCCTTCGTATATTATTCGACACGTATGATAAGACAAAGCCCGATGCGGCGTGTAGCAAGGCACTTCGCATCGGGCTTTGACTATGCTAAAGAATCAAGGACTACAAGCCTAAGTCCTTGTAGGTACGCGGAGCGGGTACGCCGGGCAGGGGCTTGCGATCCTTGAGCTGCTGAAGAGCCACCTCGATGGCCTTGAGGAGCTGCTGGTCTTCGCCTGCGGCCTCACGGATGGGGTCGTTGTCTATCAGGATGTCGGGATCCACACCGTGGTTCTCCACAATCCACTGGCCGGTCTTGGCATCGTAGTTGGTGAAGAAGGGGACGCGGATATCGGTGCCATCCATGTAGGGGAGTGAACCGCTGATGCCCACAATGCCTCCCCACGTGCGGGTACCGATGACAGTGCCCAGCTCGTTGGCCTTGAAGCTCCAGGGGAAGAGGTCGCCGTCACTGGCCGAATACTTGTTGATGAGCAACACCTTGGGACCTACGTGCGTGGCATCGGGGATGGTGCCTATCTGCGTAGAGGTGCGTGACATGGTGAGGCGGTAGGGCTTGCGGAGCAGACGCTCGATAATCATGGGGGAGACATTGCCGCCACCGTTGGCACGGTCATCGATGATGAGGGCCTCCTTGTCGAGCTGCGGATAGAAGTAGCGGGCAAACTCATTGAGTCCCTCGGGACCCATGTCGGGGATGTAGATGTAGCCGATGCGACCACCAGAGGCCTTCTCCACGGTAGCGATGTTGCGCTGTATCCATTCGTAGTGGGTCAAGGGGTATTCATCAGCCGTAGGCTTCACGACCACCTTACGGCCACCCTCGGCAGCACGGCTGTTGACAGTCAGCTCGGTCAAGACACCGGCCTTGCCGATGAGTAGCTGGTAGATGTTATCCACGCTGCGGGTGGATACGCCATCCACGGCGGTGATGTAGTCACCCTCGCTAATGCCCAGTCCCGGCTCAGCCAGCGGAGAGCGGAGTGACTCGCTGTAGGGAGCACCTTGCAGGATGTGACCGATGCGGAAGTAACCGCTCTTGTCCGCTTGCAGCTCGGCACCGAGCAGGCCCATCGAGATGCGCTGCGGCTTGGGATACTGACCTGGGTTGACGTAGGCATGACCGCAAGCCAGCTCGGATATCATCTCACCGATGACGTAGTTGAGATCGAGACGGCTCTTGACGTAGGGCAGCAGCACGGCATACTTCTCCTTGATAGCCTTCCAGTCGAGGCCATGCATGTTCTCCAGGTAGAAGCCGTCACGGAAGGCACGCCAAGCCTCATCGAAAATCTGTGCCCACTCCTGCGGGTAATCTACGGTAGCTATCAGCTGGGAGAGGTCAACGGCCCGGTCAGCATTGAACTTGCCCGTAGGGATGCGGTCGGCCACGTAGATTTTGTTGTCACGACGGGAGAAGAAGAGGGCACGCTCGCCGCAGACGCTCATCGGGGCATCGCACACCTTGGTCTCCTCACGGCTCTCAAAGTCATAGACCTTGGTGCCACCGCTGCTGTACCAGAGGTGCTTGCCTTCGCAATAGAAGTTGCCGTAGTAACCAGCGCTCAAGGGGAGCTTGACGATACGGGCCGTGAGACCCTCGGCATCGACCTTCACCTCAGCAGGAGCTTTCTTTGCTTCTGCAGCCTCCTTACCTTGTCCCTTGCCTGCAGCTTGACCCTTGCCACCCTTTGGAGCTGCTTGAGGAGCAGCCTCATCGGCAACTGCACCCTTCACTTCGGAGTCGCGGGGAAGCAGCGGAGAGGGGGTAGAGGCTTGCAGCATGGCGATATATATGCCGCCCATGCGGTTGTAGATGTGGTTCCACTCCAGGCGACCGTAGTTGGGATTAAAGTCGCGGTCAGCACTGAAGATGAGGTATTTCCCATCCTGGCTGAAGGCGGGAGAGCCGGCATTGTACCAGCGCTCAGTGACGGGTACCTCACGCTTTGTAGCCAGTTCGTAGAGATAGACCACCGACATCTGATTGGCTGCTGGACGGGTGTAGCTCAGCCAACGGCTATCGGGTGAAATATAGACGTCCCAGATCTCCTGCTCGGGACAGGTGAGCAGTACCTCTTTCGTTGCCGTGGCGGCATCGACGCGCACCAGGCGATTCTTGCGGTCAGTATAGATGAGCCACTTGCCATCGGGTGTCCACTGGATGGAGCGGATATAGGTGTCGTTATCCTTCGTCAGCTGACGCGGTTCACCGCCTTCGGCAGCCTGCAGCCACAGCTCCGTCTCGCCGGTGCGGTCGCTGATGTAAGCTATCTGCTTGCCGTCGGGGCTGACCACGGCATCGCGCTCATGGGCTCCCGGTGTACGGGTCAGGCAACGGGTAATGCCCTCCTTGACGGGAACATCAAACACCTCACCACGAGCCGTGACATAGAGGCGCTGACCATCGGCACTCAAGTCGGCAGCACTCCACCGGTTAGCCACCGAGATGCGTTCCGTACGGGCCTGCAGGTTGTCGGCATGGAGCGTGATGTGTATCTGCTCGCTCTGACGCGTCTTGGGGTCGAACTTATAGAGGTAGCCACCCTTCTCGAAGACGATGAGCTGTCCGTTGGTGGAGGGGAACTTCACGTCGTAGTCGGTGAAGTGAGTCACCTTCTCCGTCTGACGGGTGCGGGTGTTGTAGCAGAAAAGGTTCATCGTCATGTCGCGGTCGCTGGCAAAGAAGATTTCCTCACCAATCCACATGGGGAAGATGTCCTGCGCGATATTCTCCGTGATGTTAATCACCTGCTTCTGCTTGGCGTCATAAATCCAGATGTCATCGGCCATACCGCCACGATAGTACTTCCAGGTGCGGAACTCGCGGAACACGCGGTTGTAAGCCAACTGCTTGCCGTCAGGCGAGTAGCTGCAGAAGCCTCCCTCCGGCAAGGGGAGTGCGGTAGCCATTCCTCCCTGGGGAGATACGCTCCAGAGCTGTCCGATAAAGCCATCGCCCGTACGGTTGCGGAAGAGAATCTGCTTACCGTCAGGGCTCCAGGTCATCACCACGTTGTTGGGACCCATGCGGTCGCCCAGGTCATCGCGTCCGTTGGTCTGGGTGTAGGTCAGACGTTGCGGCTCACCTCCCTCGGCAGGGATGGTATAGACTTCGGTATTGCCATCATACTGCGCACTGAAGGCCACGGTGCGCCCATCGGGCGAGAAGCGGGCAAAGATTTCATTACCCACATGGGCCGTGAGGCGACGTGCCTCACCACCAGCTATCGGGGCAGAATAGAGATCGCCAGCAAAGGAGAAGACTACAACCTCTCCATTGGTAGCGGGGAAACGCAGCAAGCGGGCCTCATCAGTCGAAGGCACCGCCGTGGCTGCCTGGGTATCAGGCAGGCTGGCGGTCAGCGATGGAGCTGCCACTAGCAACCCCATCAGAAGTAAATGTCTCTGTTTCATCATTTCTTCGTTTTAGTTCATTTATAGGTATTTTTGTATGCTTCAAGAAGTTATACTCATCCTTTGGTCGATTCACGGAAGATCATCTCTCCCCGGAGTACCACCTCCTCTTGCGGTGCCTGTGCATCGGTCATACGGTGAAACAAAAGGTGGCAAGCCGTCTCAGCCATCAACTGCACGGGTTGCTCTACTGCCGTAATGGTAGGGTGTACCAAGGTGCAGAGTTCCGTGCCCGAGATGCAGCAGATGGCCACATCCTCAGGGATGCGGTAGTTCAACTTCTGCAATACACTCTTCGCACCGAGAGTAGAAGTCTCTGTGAAACCGAACAGGGCATCGAATGGCAAACCTTGCGAAAGAAAATTTTCCATAGCACGGCCACCCTCATCAGCATTGAGTCCGCCATATACTAGGTAGCGCTTGTCGAATGGGAGCTTGAACTTCTGCAACGCATCACGATACCCCCGCTGACGAGCAAAGCCGTTGCGCACATGGGTAGGCCCAGCCAGATGGACAATCTGCTTGCGCCCCTGACGGATGAGTGCCTCGACCATAAAGAAAGCCATGATGTAGTCATCCATCATCACCTGCGAAGCGTTGAGCCCATCCACCGTGCGGTCGAAGAAGACGATTGGTATCCCCGTCTCCATCAGGTGTTCATAAAGGTCGCGATTGGCCTCATTGTGACAGACACTCATCAAGATGCCCTCTACACGGCACTGCTCCATCATGAGCAAGTTCTCGCGTTCTTGTGCCGGGTCTTCGTTGCTGATGGCAATCATGACGCGATAGCCCTCGGTACGCAACAGCTGCTGTGCATGCTGGATGAAGTGCATAAAGAAGGAGGTGGTGACTTCGGGAATCACAATGCCGATATGGCGCGTACTCTGCTTGCGCAGGTTCACGGCCAGTTCGTTACGCTGATACCCCATGCGCCGAGCTACCTCAATGATACGCTGCATAGTTTCCGTACTGATACCCGCATCGCCCGTTAAGGCACGCGATACCGTGGATTTAGACACCCCAACCTCACGGGCAATGTCGATGATGGTGACATGCTTCATAACCTTCATATATAATAGGATGAATAGATGCCTGCAAAGTTAGCAAAGAGTTTTCAATCGGCAATAGGATAAGGAACAAAAAATGGGAACGGTTGCGAAAAAAGGGAACGGTTGCGGGAACGGTTGCAAAGAAATATTTGAAAAAAACTCTTTCCTGCATTGAATCAGCCCCTTATCTTTGCAACGTCTTAAGGCAAAAACAACAAGAGTATTCATAAATCTAACACCAAACAATCCTAAAAAATGGAACCTTCAAAAGTCAACAAAGAAAAACTATCGCTCATTAGCAAACTGGCATACGGTATGGGCGACGTGGGCTGTAACTTCAGCTGGATGTTCGTAGGCAACTTTCTCATGATCTTCTACACTGACGTGTTCGGCATCGGCATGGGGGCTGTGGCTACCCTGATGTTGGTATCACGCTTCTGGGATGCCATCAATGATCCCGTTATTGGCCTATTGACAGACAAGACCCACACCCGCTGGGGACGCTTCCGCCCCTGGCTCCTCTTCGGCGCACCGCTGACTGCTTTGGTCCTGGTGCTCACCTTCTGGGCTCACCCAGAATGGAGTCAGACGGCCAAAATCATCTACATGGCCGTGACCTACTGCATTCTCGTGCTGGGCTATACCTGCGTGAACCTGCCCTACGGCACCCTGTGCGGCGCTATGACGCAGGACATCGATGAACGGGCCTCGCTAAACACGAGCCGTTCGGTCAGTGCCATGGTGGCTATCGGTGTCATCAACATCGTCACTGTGCCCCTAATAGAATGGTTTGGTGGAGGCAATGCGCAATATGGCTACCTGGCCGTAGCTGTGCTCTACGGCATCATCTTTGCAGCATGTCACCTCTTCTGCTTCCACAAAACGCGCGAAGTCGTGGAGCTCCCTGCCCGCCAGAAACTCTCGTTGCGCATCCAGCTGCGGGCCGCCTTGAAGAACAAACCCTACCTGCTGGCCCTGCTCGGACAACTGCTCTTCGGCTTCATCCTCTACGGCCGCAATGCCGACATGCTCTACTATTTCACCTACGTAGAAGGCTCGGCCAACCTCTTCTCGTTCTACTCGCTAGCCATCATCGTGCCCTCCATCATCGGTGCAGCCTGCTTCCCCATGGTGTTCCGCTGGACGGAAAACAAGGGCTGGGCCGCCTCCATCTTCGCCCTGCTGACGGGAATCAGCATGATGGGACTCTATTTCTTCAGCCCCAACGGAAGTGCCATCCCCTTCTACTTGCTGGCTGCCCTCTCCCAGTTCTTCTTCTCAGGCTTCAACACCGCCATCTACGCCATCATCCCCGACTGCGTGGAGTATGGTGAATGGAAAACCGGCGTACGCAACGATGGATTCCAATACGCCTTCGTCTCGCTGGGTAACAAGATTGGTATGGCGCTGGGCACCTCACTGCTGGCCCTCACCCTGGGCGAGGCTGGCTACGTAAGCAATGCCGTACAAAACCAGGAGGTTCTCGACATCATGCACCACGCCTTCTCCACTATACCGGGTGCCCTGTGGATTGTAACCGCTGCAGTCCTCCTCTTCTACCGGCTCAACAAGCAGACTTACAACCGCATCGTGAACGATCTCAACCAAAAAAAACAAGCTGCATAATTCTCTTTAATTCAAATAACCCTATTCAGACAACAATTATTATGAGACAAGCAATTCTTACCGCCCCCCGTCATATCGAATTCAAAAACGTAGAGGCTCCTCAGGCCGACCAACTCGGCGCACATCAAATACTAGTCAACATCAAGCGCATCGGTATCTGCGGCAGCGAAATCCACTCTTACCACGGATTGCACCCTGCTACCTTCTATCCCGTAGTGCAAGGACATGAATACGCTGGCACAGTCGTGGCCTGCGGCAGCGAAGTAACGCTCTGCAAGCCGGGAGACAACATCACAGCACGCCCGCAACTGGTCTGCGGCGAGTGTAATCCCTGCAAGCGCGGCCAATACAATGTGTGCGAACACCTCAGAGTACAAGCCTTCCAGGCCGATGGAGCTGCACAGGACTACTTCGTCATCGATGAAGAGCGCGCGGTAAAGCTTCCCGATGGGATGAGCCTGGACCTGGGTGCCATGATTGAGCCCTCGGCTGTAGGTGCCCATGCCACACAACGCACCGATGTAAAAGGAAAAAATGTCGTAGTGAGTGGAGCCGGAGCCATCGGCAACCTCGTGGCCCAGTTCTGCCTGGCCCGTGGAGCGGCCAAGGTGCTGATTTCGGATGTCAGCGACCTCCGACTGGCCAAAGCCCGCGAATGTGGCATACCCTATACACTGAACGTGACCAAGCAACCGCTCAAAGAGGCTGTCAAGGAGATATTTGGTGAAGAGGGTTTTCAGGTAGGATTTGAAGTGGCAGGCGTGGAGTCCTCCATCCGTTCGCTGATGGAGTGCATGGAGAAGGGCAGTGACCTGGTGGTGGTAGCCGTCTTTGCCAAAGACCCTGCACTGAGCATGTTCTACCTGGGTGAACACGAACTACGCCTGATTGGCTCCATGATGTATCGCCATGAGGACTACCAGACGGCCATCGACTTCGTGAACCGAGGTATCATCCACCTCGAGCCACTCATCAGCAACCGCTTCCCCTTTGAGCAGTACGATGAAGCCTATCAATACATCGACAGCCACCGCGAAACAACCATGAAAGTAATCATTGACCTCGACAAATAATCCCCCGGCAACATGAAAACAATCGTAGGACTGGGTGAAGCATTATGGGACATGCTTCCCCAAGGGAAACAGATTGGCGGCGCTCCGATAAACTTTGCCTACCACGCCGCACAGACAGGCCACGAGGCCTACGCCATCAGCGCATTGGGGCAAGATACCCTTGGTCAGGAGTTTGCCAACCAACTCCAACAGAAAGGGATGAAACTCATCATGCCACTTACCGCCTATCCCACGGGCACTGTAAAAGTAACGCTTGACGCAAAAGGCATACCTCAATATAATATCTGCCAACAGGTGGCTTGGGACTATATACCTTTCACAACGGAGATGGAAGAGATTGCCCGCAGAACTACAGCGGTATGCTTCGGCTCACTGGCACAACGCAACGCTACGTCGCGCAACACCATCTACCGATTCCTGGACACCATGCCTAACACGAGTGAGACACTGAAAATCTTCGATATCAACCTGCGGCAGCACTATTACAGCAAAACCGTGATTGAAGAATCACTGGAGCGCTGCAACGTATTGAAGCTCAATGATGACGAACTGCCTCTCGTCGCCACCATGCTCAACCTGGACGGCAAGGAGAGCACTGAGCAATGTCAAGCACTACTGACGCGCTACAACCTGAAGATGGTCATCTACACCTGCGGCACAAAAGGAAGTTTTGTCTTCAGCCACAAAGCCTATTCGTTTGTAGAGACTCCTCGTGTAGAAGTGGCCGACACCGTGGGTGCGGGTGATTCGTTCACTGGCTCATTTGTAGGCTCACTGCTCAAAGGGAAAAGTATCCATGAAGCGCACCTCACCGCTGTGAGAGTGGCCGCATACGTTTGTACCCAACACGGTGCCATGCCCGAAATAAACCATTTATACACCTTATGAACATCCGATTGACCTGGAGGGCTGCAGGCATACTGCTTGCAGCCCTCCTCCTCCCCACTCTTGCTTCAGCACAGAAGGTGGAGCAGTACATTGATTTCGAACTGAATCTTGCCAACAATCACCTCTGGCGCGGCATCGAGGTGAGCGATGGCCTTGTAACGACCTCTTCCATCGCTGTACACGACAAGCACCAACACCTGCGCTTCGGCCTGTGGGGAGGCACCAATACGCAGGGCAATTACAAAGAGTTTAATTACTTTGCAGAATTCAAGCACAAAGGATGGAAGTTGGCGCTATGGGATACCTACAACTTTTCTCCAGGTGCTGACTACAACAACAAAGAGTTTTTCAACTACTCAGCCCGAACCACAGGGCGCTTTCTCGATGCCACCCTCTCACACCAAGGCGGAGCACGGTTTCCGTTGAGCCTCAGTTGGTCCACCATCCTCTTTGGCCGCGACCGCAACGCCGACAATACGGCCAACAAGTACTCCACCTTCATCTACGCTTCCTATCCGTTGTTCGAGGATAACGTGTGGCGGTTTGATGTGGGCTGTGGTGGCACTTTTGCCCTAAATCGTGGAGGGGATGATGCGACCTTTTACAGCGCCCATCCAGGCATTATCCACGTACAGCTGCAAGCCACTAGGCAGCTGCGCATCACCGACCGGTTCACACTGCCTGTCCATGTCATGATGGTATGGAACCCCGAATGTGACAGAGCCTTTTTCCAAATAGGCACGCAGCTGCTAAAGTTCTGATACTCTACTTCAGTTCCGAGGGACGGAGGCCAAAGGAGCGGCAACTCAGCTCATCGACTTTGACGGCCCACACGCGGACATTGCGTATCGCAGGGGGAGCCATGCGGCAGTCGTTGTCTGTGTAGCGGCGCATCAGGAGCTGCAGGACACGCTCCTTCTCCTCATAGTCGTCAATCAGCTCCACCGTGCCACGGCACACCACACTGCGGCTCTTCATGCTGTAGCTGCAGGCTATCTGCTGGTGCATATAGACCAGCTCATGCCCTTCGCAGAAGGTGATGCAGACCCTTGGGTGGGCCGTGGCCATCGCCTCCTTGCTCCCTCCGGCTCCGGAGTGCAGGTAGATGATGTCACCTTCGCGCACGAAGTTCATGGGTATAACGTAGGGATTGCCCTCTAAATCGGTCAGTCCCAACATGCAGTAGGGACATTTGTTGATGATGGCCGTAATCTCGGCCTCATTGGTTATCTGTATGGTCTTCATAATTTGTATCTTTTTTTAGCTACGAGTTCTTTATTGGCTACGAGTCGTAGGACAGG
>JBJEKS010000164.1:0-2650 GCA_051878755.1 Bacteroides sp.
GATTGCATCGAGTTCCGCTTCAACGACATCCCCACGTTCTGCCGGAACAACTTCCACGAGATAGTCGATATCTCCATCAACCCCATCACCTATACGCCGCTGCCCTTCAACGAGAAGCTGCAGCACGTCATCAACGACCTGAAGAGCTACCTCAGCGAACCGTTGTCACCCTGTCGCGTCTATCTCGACATGAAGGGACAGGAGCTGATCTACGTATTGACCAACTACTATCCGCAACACATCATCAGCACCTTCTTCTTCCCCATCAGCATCTATACCGAGAGCTTCCAGTATTTCGTGCAGCAGAACTATGCCAAGGTGCGCACCACCGAGGAGTTTGCCCACATGGGCGGCTACAAGACCACCACCTTCCGGCGCCTCTTCAGGAACCTCTACGGCATGCCCGTCTATGTGTGGATACTCAACAAGCGCCGCGAGAGCATCCTCCACGACCTGCTGCAGACCGACGACAGCATCGGCACCATCAGCCAGCGCTACGGCTTCGACAAGCTCTCCCACTTCTCCCATTTCTGCAGGGACTCGTTTGGCGACGCCCCACGCAACCTGCGCAAGCGGGCAGCAGCCGGCGAGACCATCGAGATTATCTGCCGCGACAAGGAGGGCGGCAAGCGGAACGGCAACGAGGCCGAAGAGGAAGAGGAGGAGTAACCACCCCCCCCGAGCCACCCTCAACACAACATATTTATGGAATTATTTTCATAATTGTTTGTTTTATCAAAGGCTTTTACCTATTTTTGCAAGGAATTAAGCATTTAACGAGCAACGAACTAATTTTCTAACTATTAAATAACTTAAATTCAATCATTTATGTGGTTAACTAATTCATCTGTAGGAAGGAAAGTGGTGATGAGCGTTACAGGCATCGCCCTTGTCCTGTTTCTGACGTTTCACATGGCGATGAATCTGGTGGCACTCATCTCTACGAATGGGTACAACATGATTTGTGAGTTCCTGGGAGCAAACTGGTATGCACTGGTAGGCACGCTGGGCCTGGCAGCGCTGTTCGTGATTCACATCATCTACGCCTTCTGGCTGACGATGCAGAACCGCAAGGCCCGCGGTAGCGAGCGCTATGCGGTAGTAGAGAAACCTAAAAACGTGGAGTGGGCTTCACAGAACATGCTGGTGCTGGGCATCATCGTTATCGTAGGCCTCGGCTTGCACCTGGTCAACTTCTGGTCGAAGATGCAGCTCCCCGAACTGGTTCACAACATGGGTGGACATGCTGACATGATGACGCTGGCCCTGGCTGCCAACGGCGTACATCACATCCAGCAGACCTTCAGCTGCCCCGTCTTCTCGGTGCTCTACCTCATCTGGCTGGCTGCCATCTGGTTCCACCTGACCCACGGTTTCTGGAGTGCCATGCAGACCCTGGGTTGGAACAACAAGACCTGGATTGAGCGCTGGAAATGCGTATCTAACGTCTATTCCACCATCATCGTGATTGGCTTTGCGCTGGTTGTCGTGATTTTCTGCATTAAAGGGATGATGGGCTGCGGCGCTTGCTGCTAATTTATTAAAACTTTCTTAAACAGACATTGATTATGACTAAGATAGATTCAAGAATACCGGAAGGACCGGTAGCTGAGAAATGGACCAACTATAAAGCTCACCAAAAACTGGTTAACCCTGCCAACAAGCGTCGTCTGGACATCATCGTGGTAGGTACAGGTCTGGCTGGTGCCAGCGCCGCCGCCTCACTCGGCGAGATGGGCTTCAGAGTATTCAACTTCTGCATCCAGGATTCTCCCCGTCGCGCTCACTCCATCGCCGCACAGGGTGGTATCAACGCAGCCAAGAATTACCAGAACGACGGTGACTCGGTTTATCGCCTCTTCTACGATACCGTGAAGGGTGGTGACTACCGTGCCCGCGAAGCCAACGTATATCGTCTGGCTGAAGTTTCCAACAACATCATCGACCAATGTGTGGCTCAGGGTGTTCCCTTTGCCCGCGAATATGGTGGTACGCTGGCCAACCGCTCATTCGGTGGTGCACAGGTATCACGTACCTTCTATGCCAAGGGTCAGACGGGTCAGCAGCTGCTGCTCGGCGCCTACTCCGCCCTGAGCTGCCAGGTAGCTGCAGGCACCGTGAAGCTCTACACGCGCTACGAGATGGAAGACGTGGTATTGGTTGACGGCCGCGCCCGTGGTATCATCGCCAAGAACCTCGTGACCGGTAAGCTGGAGCGCTTCGCCGCCCATGCCGTGGTTATCGCTACGGGTGGTTACGGTAACGCCTACTTCCTCTCTACCAACGCCATGGCCTGCAACTGCTCGGCCGCAATGGCTTGCTACCGCAAGGGTGCATGGTTTGCCAACCCCGCCTACGTGCAGATTCACCCCACCTGTATCCCCGTACACGGCGACAAGCAGTCGAAGCTGACGCTGATGTCAGAGTCTCTGCGTAACGACGGCCGTATCTGGGTACCCAAGAAGCTGGAGGATGCCAAGAAGCTGCAAGAGGGCACGCTGCAGGGTAAGGATATCCCCGAAGAGGACCGCGACTACTACCTGGAGCGCCGCTATCCGGCCTTCGGTAACCTCGTGCCCCGCGACGTGGCCAGCCGTGCCGCCAAGGAGCGCTGCGACAAGGGCTTCGGCGTGAACAACACCGGCCTGGC
>JBJEKS010000165.1:0-14971 GCA_051878755.1 Bacteroides sp.
ATGGAGGAGGCCAGCCGTTATGCCGGTGGCTACAGCGACCCCGCCCGACTGGTCACCGCCTTTGCCGGCGTGGCCAACAGCCCGAGCGACAACGGCGTATCAGTACACGGTAATGCACCCCAAAGCCTCTCCTGGCGACTGGAGGGCGTAGAAATCAACAGCCCCAACCACTTCTCCGATGCCTTCAACATGGGGGCGGGCGTGGTGAGCGGACTCAACTCCAACGTGCTGGGTAACTCCGACTTCTACAGCGGAGCCATGACAGCGGAATATGGCAACGCCCTCTCGGGCGTGATGGACATGAAGATGCGTGCCGGCAACAACCAGTCGTTCCAACATGCTGTACAAGTAGGTACACTGGGTGTGGAAGGTATCAGTGAAGGTCCCATCAGCAAGAAGGCCGGCTCCTCCTACCTTATCAATTACCGCTATGCCCTCACCACGCTGAGCCGCGAAATAGGACTGATGGAGCTGGACGGCGACCAGGCTGACTTCCAGGACCTCAACTTCAAGTTCAACTTCCCCACCAAGCACGCAGGTACCTTCTCCATCTTCGGAGTGGGCATGAAGGATAAGTACTGGCTCGACGACCCCGATGCACCCAGCACCTGGGAGACCCTCTACGACTCGGAATACATGGAGTCAGACCAGACCATGTTCATCGGCGGACTCTCGCATCGCGTCTATCTCGGCAAGGGATGGAACTGGAACACCGTGCTGATGGGCTCCTACTTCAAGAACAACGGCGATGACTACTTCTACGATGTCAACAGCGTGGACGAGCAGAACGGCAAGCCCTTCGGCGAGAGGAACCCCTACACGCTGATGCGCCAGAAGAATTCGCAGTTCACCGCCACCACCTCGTTCCAGAAGCGCTTCAGCGAACGCTTCACCTCCAAACTGGGTGCCACCTACTCTGAATACTACTTCGACTTCAACCTCAAGATGGCCGAAAGCCTGGGTGCCCCCATGCCTGCGGACTATGTCTATGAGGCTGACAGCCATACCGGACTCTTCACGGGCTACCTGGCCAACTCCTGGAAGATGAGCCCCTACGTGACCTTCAACTTCGGTCTGACCTCGCAATACTTCCGCCTTAACAAGGATGCCACCGTGGAGCCGCGTGCCGCCGTCCAATGGTCACCCAACACAAAGAACACCCTCTCACTGGGCTATGGCTTGCACAGCAAGATGGAGAAGATGGATGTCTATTTCGTGAAGGACGAGCAGGGCAAGTACGTCAACAAGGGGCTTGACCTGAGCAAGGCCCACCACCTGCTGCTGTCGTGGATGTATCGCTTCAACGACCAGCTGAACCTGCGCACCGAGCTTTACTACCAGAGCCTCTTCGACCTGCCCGTGGCTGCCGACGGCTCGAGCTACAGCGTCATCAACCGCCGCGAATCCTACGTGGATCGCGCCCTCAACAATGAAGGCAAGGGACGCAACTACGGTATCGACATCACCCTGGAGCGCTACATGAAGAACGGCTGGTACGGCATGATCAATGGTTCTCTCTTCAAGGCCGAATACCGCGATGCCTCCAAGCGCTGGCATGACACCCGCTACAACAACACCTATATGGCCAAGATTCTGGGTGGTAAGGAGTGGCTGATGGGTAAGCGCAAGCAGAACGTGCTGAGCGTGAATGCCAAGCTGACCCTGCAGGGCGGCAACCGCTACACACCTGCCGACGTGGAAGGCTCCAAACTGCTGTTTGAGGCAGGCCTGCCCGACGTGGAGTACCAGGATGACAAGGCCTTCACCGAGCAGTATGACCCGATGGTGATTATCGATTTGACCGTGAGCTACAAGATAGCCGGCAAGCATTGCGACCACACCATCGCCGTAGAGGCCCTGAACCTGACCGGTGAGAAGCCACCCTACATCGACTACTACAACTGGAAGAAGAACTCCGTGGTCAACTACGACGGCGGCCTCTCCTTCCCGAACATCTACTACCGCCTCAGTTTCTAAAATACTTAGTTTTAGTTAATCGAGTAAGAGATAAACGTTAATCGTAGGCGTTTATCTCTTACTTTCATCTTTACCGATATCTCACACCGCCGTTCGAATAGCTATGGGACTTCGTTGCGCAATTTCATCCACGGTCATACGCTTGTATGAAGTTTCTGTGCTTTAGGTCAGAGTCAAAAAGATTTGTCTCTCTGAAAATTCCAAGAACAAAATCAATAGTGCCAATGGCTTAAGAATAATGCCAATACAAGCAGAAAAATAATGTAAGATTTGCATAATTAATCAAGCAGCATTACCTTTGCACTCGAAAAGCAGGTGGAAACCCACCGAAAAATCGAATAAGACATGAACATCAACAGAGATATCTATATACAAAATTGACAGCAGGCATAATCACATGATAAAAGTGATTACCGGAGTGCGAAGATGCGGCAAGTCATACCTGCTGTTTCATTTATTCACCGAATGGCTCCTTGCAGAGGGCATTTCGGAAGACCACATAATAAAGGTAAATCTGGAAGACCGAAGGAACAAGTCTCTTCGAGATCCGGACATCTTGCTTGCGTATATAGACGGAAAGATGACCGACAATAGAATGTATTATATTCTGCTCGATGAGATACAGTTGGTGGATGAGTTTGAGGATGTTCTGAACTCCTATCTCAATGTTACCAATGCCGATGTGTATGTGACTGGTTCAAACGCAAGGTTTCTGTCAAATGACGTAATCACCGAGTTTCGTGGCCGAGGAGATGAAATCCACATGCTTCCCTTATCATTCGGAGAGTTCTTTTCTGTATATGAAGGTGATTACAAGTTGGCTCTGGATGAGTATCTCACTTACGGGGGGCTTCCGCAAATACTTTCATATAAAACCGAAAAGCAAAAAGTAGATTATCTGAAAAACCTGTTCACCAAGACTTATATCTCTGACATTGTCGGACGCTATAACGTGAAGCATGAGGAGGAGTTGGGCGAGTTAGTCAATATCGTAGCTTCGGCAGTGGGTAGTCTGACAAATCCCACCAAGATAGTCAACACGTTTTCCACAGTAAAAAACGTGAAAATTAGCAATGACACGGTGAAGAAATGGCTCGACTATCTTTGTGACTCTTTTCTCGTGTCACGTTCCATGCGCTATGACGTTAAGGGCAGACGCTACATCGATACTCCTTCAAAATACTATTTTTCAGACCTTGGGCTGAGGAACGCAAGGCTGAATTTTCGTCAGAACGAGAAAACCCTTCTGATGGAAAACTTGATTTATAACGAGTTGATTTATAGGGGATTTAAAGTAGATGTCGGAGTGGTAACCACAGAAACGTCATCAACAGAAGGAAAACGGCAGAAGGTACAGTTGGAGATAGATTTCGTATGCAACCAGGGATCAAAGAGATATTACATCCAGTCGGCCTATAAGATGGATACAGACGAGAAAAGAAGGCAGGAATGTCTGTCACTTTCAAAAGTCGATGACTCGTTCAAGAAAATCGTCATTGTGGCGGACGACCAACTGGTACACCGCGATGACCATGGTATCACTACAATATGCCTGAAGGACTTCCTCACACAGCCCCAGGCTCTGGAATTATAAGCAGAAAGGAAAACCGGGCATACAACTTTCCAATTGTTTTGAATTCATCAAACTCACGTTAATTAACATATACCTGCTAGTATTCATTTTTGTACAAAGTCCAAGCAAATGAATGAGCCCAAAAGAATACCCAGTTTTAGGGATTGTGCGTAAGGTGGGAAGGCTGTACCTTTGCAGCCAGAAACAGATGAATTAGTTAGTCATAATTACGTAAACCATTTTTCTCTTTGGCCTGACGCATAGAGAAGCCGCCCCTGCTGCGATGGGATATCGCAACAGGGGCGGCTTATTTCTCTTCATCGGGAGAGGGGAATCAGCCGAGGCTCTCGGCATACTCCATCTCACCCTGCACCACGAAGAAAATCTCCTCGGCGTTGTAGTCACCCATCTCGTCCTTACGGGCCTCCTTCACGATGAAGTCGGCCACCTTTTCGAGGTCGATTTCCACACAGCCATCGGCATCGGGCTGTGCATCAAGCACGCCGCTCTCCGTGTAGTACTCATCAATCAGGTCGAGGAAGTAGTAGAGCTCGTCGTCGCTGAACTTCTCCTTCAGATCCTGGGGCAGGTAGTTCTTGATAAACTCGATGGTCTTCTCGTCATCGAGGTCCTCGTTGAGGAATTCCTGGTCAGCCATAGCGGTTGAGTTTACGGGATTAATGTATGAAGGATTACTTCAGCAGGGCCTCAATCTTGGCCACATACTGCGGTTTGGCTGCTGAGCCTACCTGCTTATCCACCTGTACACCATCCTTGAAGAAGAGTACGGTAGGGATGTTGCGGATACCGAACTCCATGGCTACGTCGTTGTTCTCATCCACGTCGCACTTGCCAATGATAACACGGCCCTCGTAAGCCTCGGCCAGTTCGTCGATGATGGGGCTCACCATCTTGCAGGGGCCGCACCAGGGTGCCCAAAAGTCTATAACTACCGGCTTGCCTTGAGCCAGAATCTCTTTGAAATTGCTGTCTGTAATTTGTAATGCCATACTATTTTAAGTTTTTGAGTTTTTAAGTTATTAGGTTTTTCAAGTTTACGGGGGCAAAGATAGCGTTTGCCTCGAAACTACCCAAAGAAATCAGACTTTATTTTAGCTAATTAATCTTGAAGGCCAGCTCGGGACGGCTCTTGAGGTAGTCGATAAACTCACGCCCCACGGAGACCTTCATCTGGCGGGAGATGAAGTCGAGCTGCATCTTCTCCTCCTTATCGACCACGCGGAACTGAAGCAGGGTGGTGCCTGGATGCTGACGGGAAAGCTCGGCCAGGTCGTTGACCAACACACCGTTGAGCTCCGTGAGGGGTATCTGGAGGGTAATCTTCTCTATCAGCTTCTCCTTGACATCGGGCAACAGCTCCATGGAGGTGATTTTCAGCTCCAGTTCGTTGGGGCGCCATTGCTTGGGTTGACAGCGCGCCTTTATATATAAAAAGGTACGCTCGCCCAGGAAGCCCTGCCAGGTCACCCAGTCGGCTCCGAAGAAGGGAATCTCGGCCGAGCCGGAATAGTCCTCTATCTTGGCGATACCATAGGGGTTGCCATTCTTCGAGGTACCCTTGCGCACAGCGGTCACGATGCCTCCCATGGTGATGTCGCGGTTGGCCAGCTGCTCCTTGTTCTCCAGCTCGGCCATGTGGGTGTTGCAGACATGCTCCAGCACCACGGAGTACTCGTCCAGCGGATGTGCAGAGAGGTAGATGCCCACCAGGTCGCGCTCCTTGTTGAGCCGCTCCAGGTCGCTCCAACGCTCGGCCGCAGGTATCTCGGGGGTGGCTATCTCCACCATGTTCTCCCCACCAAAGAGGGAGTTGAGTGCCGCAGCCTGGTCGGCCTGGTAACGGTTGCCATAGCGCAACAGGGTATCGAGGAAAGTTTCACCCCGGGCATTGACGGCAAAGAACTGCTCACGCTTAATCTCGCTGAAGCTGTCGAAGCCGCCGGCCAGGGCCAGGTTCTCGAAGTTCTTGCGGTTGCAAGCGGCCAGGTTGACGCGCTGGGTGAAGTCGAAGATGTTTTTATAGGGGCCGTTCTTCTCGCGCTCGGAGACGATGCTCTGCACCGCTCCCTCGCCCACTCCCTTCACAGCGCCCAGGCCGAAGCGGATGTTCCCCTCGTGATTGACGGTAAACTTCAGGTTACTCTCGTTCACGTCGGGGCCGAGCACCTTGATGCCCATCGACTTGCACTCATCCATCAGCTTGGTGATGGTAGTGATGTCTGAGAGGCTTCGGCTCATCACGGCGGCCATGTACTCCGAGGGGAAGTTGGCCTTGAGATAGGCAGTCTGGTAGGCCACCCAGGAGTAGCAGGTGGCATGGCTCTTGTTGAAGGCGTAGGATGCGAACTTCTCCCAGTCGGCCCAGATTTTCTCCAGCACCTTGGGGTCGTGGCCGTTCTTCTGGCCACCGGAGATGAACTTAGGCTTCATGTGGTCCAGCTTGTCGCGCAGCTTCTTACCCATGGCCTTACGCAGGGCATCGCTCTCGCCGCGGGTGAAGTCGGCCAGGAGGCGTGAGAGAAGCATCACCTGCTCCTGATAGACGGTAATGCCGTAGGTATCCTTGAGGTACTTCTCCATGATGGGGATGTCGTACTCGATGGGCTTGCGGCCCCACTTACGGTCGATGAAATCGGGGATGTAATCCATAGGACCGGGGCGGTAGAGGGCGTTCATGGCGATGAGGTCCTCGAAGGTGCCGGGCTGCAGCTCGCGCAGGTACTTCTGCATACCGGCCGACTCAAACTGGAATGTGCCAATGGTACGTCCCTCACAGTAGAGCTGATAAGTCTTGGGGTCGTCAATGGCAATGGTGTCGATATCAATCACCTGCCCCGTATGGAGCCGCACGTTCTCCACGGCCTCCTTGATGATGGAGAGGGTCTTCAGGCCCAGGAAGTCCATCTTGATGAGGCCCGTATCTTCAATCACGCTGCCTTCATACTGGGTGACAAGCATCTTCTCGCCCGTCTCCTTGTCGTCGGCCGTGCTGACGGGTACCCAGTCGGTGATGTCATCACGGCAGATGATGGTGCCGCAAGCATGGACACCCGTGCCGCGCACGTTGCCCTCCAGCATCTTGGCGTACTTCATCGTGTCGCGCACCAGGGGGTCGGGCGAGGCCTCGGCCGCCTGCAGCTCGGGCACGTAGGCAATCGCATTAGGCAGGTTGAGCTTCTTGTCGGGAATCTTATCGGGCACCAGCTTGCAGAGGCGGTCGCTCTCCGAGAGGGGGAGTTTCTGCACACGGGCCACATCCTTGATGGCCATCTTCGTGGCCATGGTGCCGTAGGTGATGATATGGGCCACCTTCTCCTGGCCATACTTCTCCGTCACCCAACGAAGCACCTCGCCACGGCCATCGTCATCGAAATCGACATCGATATCGGGCAGGGAGATACGGTCGGGGTTGAGGAAACGCTCAAACAGCAGGTCATACTGTATGGGGTCAATCTTGGTGATGCCCAGGCAGTAGGCCACCGCCGAACCGGCAGCCGAACCACGGCCTGGTCCCACGGAGACACCGAGCTGCGTGCGGGCTGCGTTGATGAAGTCCTGCACGATGAGGAAGTAGCCCGGGAAACCCATGGTCTTCATGATGTAGAGCTCAAACTTGAGCCGCTCCTGCACCTCCTCGCTCAGCGGGTCGCCGTAGCGCTTCTTGGCCCCATCAAAAGCCAGCTTGGCCAGGTAGTCGGCCTCCAGCTTGATGCGGTAGAGCTTCTCGTAGCCACCCAGGCGTTTAATCTTGGCATTGGCCGCCTCCTCGCTCAGCACCACGTTGCCGTTCTCGTCCTGGGTGAACTCATCGAAGAGGTCCTTCTCCGTGAGGCGCTGGCGGTACTCCGCCTCGGTGCCAAACTCCTCGGGGATGGCGAAGGTGGGCATGATGGGGGGATGGTCGATGGAGTACATCTCCACCTTATCGAGTATCTCGAGGGTGTTGCTGAGCGCCTCGGGAATGTCGGCAAAGATGGCGTTCATCTCCGCCTTGGTCTTCATCCACTCCTGCTTGGTATAGACCATACGGGTGGGGTCGTCGAGGTCCTTGCCCGTGCTGAGGCAGATGAGGCGGTCGTGCGCCTCGGCATTCTCCTCATCCACGAAGTGGACGTCGTTCGTGCAGATTACCTTAATGTTATATTTCTTGGCCAGCTCGAGCATCATGGCGTTGGCCTTCTGCTCCAGGGGGAAGGCCTCGCGGTTGGCGCGGATGTTGGGGTTGGTCACCTCGTGGCGCTGCAGCTCCAGGTAGTAGTCGTCGCCAAAGAGGTTCTTATACCATTGGATGGCCTCCTCGGCCTTGTCGAGCTGGTCGTTGATAAGGGCACGGGGCACCTCGCCGGCAATGCAGGCAGAGCAGACAATCAGTCCCTCGTGGTACTTCTCAAGCTCACTGCGGTCGGTACGTGGACGCATGTAGTAACCCTTTGTCCATGCGCGCGAAACGAGTTTGATGAGGTTGTGATACCCCTTCTCGTTCTTGGCCAGCACCACGAGGTGGTAGCCACTCTGGTCCTGCTTACCTTCGCGGTGAGCCATGGTGCGACGAGCCACATACATCTCGCAGCCAATGATGGGCTTGAAGATGCGCGCCTCGGCCTCGGCTATCTTGTCACGGCACTCGGCAATGGCCGCCTGCGGGTCGTCGGAAGCCTCATCGCCACTCTCCAGTGCGGCAATCCGCTTCTTCAGGTCTTTGATTTCCCCTTTGGGACCGCTGTTCTTCTTGTTGACGTAGTTGGTGAACTCCTTGATGCCAAACATGTTTCCATGGTCGGTCACGGCAATGCCGCGCATGCCATCCTTCATGGCCTTATCGACCAGGCGTGCCACGCTGGCCTGCCCATCGAGCAGGGAGTATTGAGTATGTACATGTAAGTGTATAAAATCTTGCATCTTTTGGTGATTTAAGCCTGTTTTGAGCGCATAAAGATACACTCTCCCCCTAAAACAGGCAACAAAAACAAGAAAAAATAATGTCTTGATGCAATTCTCTGCCAAAATGTTTGCCGATTTATCAAATAAAACCTATTTTTGCAGATAATTTTATACCCATCAAACGAACCAACTTCAATGAGTAGATTAAAAAGACTGAAAAAAATAAGACTGCACCGTGAAGGCACACACACCCTTTGGGGTGGCTTGTTGCTCCTTCTGCTGGTGAACAGCGCCCTCTATTTCGGCATCGACAACAAGGTGCCTTTCTACATCATGGCAGCTGTCAGTCTGATTGTATATGGTATTATGGTCAACTTCTTCCGCTGTCCTATCCGCCTCTTCGGGCAAGACACGGAGAAGGTGGTGGTAGCCCCTGCCGACGGCAAGGTGGTGGTCATCGAGGAGGTGGATGAGAATGAGTACTTCCACGACCGCCGGTTGATGATCTCCATCTTCATGAGCCTGGTCAACGTCCATGCCAACTGGTATCCCGTGGATGGCGTAGTGAAGAAGGTGTGGCATCAGGACGGCCGCTTCATGAAGGCCTGGCTGCCCAAGGCAAGCACCGACAACGAGCGTTCGGCCGTCATCATCGAGACACCCGAAGGGGTGGAGGTGATGGCCCGTCAGATAGCCGGAGCCATGGCACGCCGCATCGTCACCTATGCCGAGCCGGGCGAAGAGTGCTACATCGACGAGCACATGGGATTCATCAAGTTCGGTTCGCGCGTGGATGTCTATCTGCCACTGGGCACCGAGGTGAAGGTGACCCTGGGTCAGCTCACC
Source organism: Bacteroides sp. (assembly GCA_051878755.1). Classification (GTDB taxonomy): domain Bacteria; phylum Bacteroidota; class Bacteroidia; order Bacteroidales; family Bacteroidaceae; genus Bacteroides. Next base: position 9,299 of record JBJEKS010000165.1, read on the forward strand.
ACGGGCAACCAAACCATCATAGCCAAACTGAAATAACCCATTTAATTATAGATTAAGCCAAATGAAACGCCATATTCCCAACACCTTGACCTGCATGAATCTGTTCTGTGGCTGCCTGTCGGTAGTCATGGCGTTCGGTCATCACTATTCAGCGGCATTTGGATTTATCCTGCTCAGCGCCCTGTTCGACTTCTTCGACGGCTTGGCCGCTCGCGCCCTCCATGCCCATTCTCCTATCGGCAAGGACCTCGACTCGCTGGCCGATGACATCAGCTTCGGTGTGGCTCCGGCCTCGATGCTCTTCAACCTGTTGATGCAGCTGGCTGAGGGACAGGAGTGGGGTGGCGCACGGGCTTACCTGCCCTATGTGGCCTTCCTGATTGCAGTCTTCTCGGCGCTCCGTCTGGCCAAGTTCAACAACGACGCACGTCAGGCCACCTCGTTCATCGGTCTGCCCGTGCCGGCCAACGCCCTTTTCTGGGCCTCGTACGTGCTGCTCCTGCAAGACCTGGGCGACGAGTTCCTGTGGAACTGGGCCTTCCCTGTAGCCCTCTTCACGCTGGTATTGGTCCTGCTCTTCTCCTGGTTGCTGGTGAGCGAAATTCCCATGTTCTCGCTCAAGAAGATGAAAGGCAACCGCGTGGCCACCTACTTCTTCATCGGTTGCATTCCCCTCTTTGCCCTCTTCCAGATGCAGGCTTTCGTTCCTATTATATTATGGTATATCCTGCTCTCGCTCATCGCCGAGGTTAGAAGCAAGAAGCAATAGACACCTATCGCCGCTTCTGGAAGAACTCCTTCATCAAGGCAGCACACACCTCCTGCATCACGCCGCTCTCTACCACCGTCTTGGGATGGAGCGCCTCGGGTGCGTAGCGCCGGTAACCGCGCTTCTCGTCGGGAGCACCATAGACCAGGCGGCCAAGCTGCGACCAACCGATAGCCCCCGCACACATCACGCAAGGCTCAACGGTGACGTAGAGCGTACAGTCGGCCAGGTACTTTCCTCCTAGCGAAGAGGCCGCTGCCGTCAAGGCCTGCATCTCGGCATGAGCCGTCACATCCACCAGGGTCTCCGTCAGGTTATGTCCGCGCGCTATGATGCGGTCGCGGCATACCACCACCGCGCCTACGGGCACCTCGCCCCGCCGTGCCGCCTCGCGTGCCTCGGCCAGGGCCTGCTTCATGTAATAGACATCATCCATAGGTCAGCGGCGCATTTCGTGCTCCTCGAAGAGCGTGGGATAATCCTCCTCCATGTTGCGGTGGATGAAGTGGAGCAGGTTTTCGCGCATCCAGCGCGACTTGTTGGAAATCTTGTATTTCTTGAGGTAACGGTTCACCAGACGAAACTCCTCCTCACTCATCAGGCAGACCAGGCGATGAGGACGTTTGAGCTCGTCGTGATGATCCCGAGCGGAAAAGGAACTGTTTTTTTTCATACGTACGGCAGCGTTTGCGGGTTAGCTTCTGCTGCAAAATTACAGTTACTGTGGCAATCCACAAACGAAAACGATCTTTTTTTTCATCATGCAAGCAAAAAGGGGAAGTTTTTGAAGAAAAAATGGGGTTTCTTGAGGCAAAAGTTGCGCAAAGCAAAATAAATAGATATTTTTGCCCATGAAAATACTAACTCATTAACAAGTGGAACGATGAAACACTTTTATACTTATTTCTACCTGCTGGGCCTCCTGGGCTGCCTCACGCTGATGCCTGCCTGCAGCGACAGCAATGATGACCCCGTGGATGACGAGCCGGAGAACGTAGATGACGAGCCCGAAAACGAAGACCCGGGTGAGACGACAGCCTCGGACGACGAGCAGCTGAACAAGATTGTCCATGAATTCCTGGGCAGCTACTACCTGTGGAACGACGAGTACAAAGCACTGACCTTCGACTACACAAAGGATTACCAAAGCTTCTTCTATGACGCGCTGATGAGCCTGAAGAGCAACACCCTGGACCGACGCGCCTACACCTATAAGGATGAAAACGGCGCAACAAAGACAGGGTACACCCTCTTCTCCTACATCGAGGAGGTACCCGACTATACCTCAACGCGCGCCACCGGCAACAATCTTTATAAAAAGGAGAAGGAGATGAGCTACGGACTGCTAGGACTCTTGCCCTATGCTTACAAGGCCGATACCAACCCTAACGAAAAAAACCACTTTGTTCGCTTCATGGTAAAAGGTGTCTATCCCGACTCACCTGCCGATAAGGCGGGAATAGAACGAGGTCACTTCATCGATCAAATTGACGGCAAGGATATCCGCGTCAGCAACTGGGAAAAATACTACTACGCCCTGATGAGCCCCACAGAGGCTGCATCCCATACCCTGGGGACCCGTAATATCCAAAGCGACAACACGCTGACCGACCTCACCAGCAAGACCATCTCCTGCAGTCCCCTCTACCTCAACCCCGTCATCAAGGCGCAGGTGGAGACGGTGAGCGGCCACAAGGTGGGCTACCTGTTTTACTACGTCTTTGATGGTGGCTACGACGAGGAGCTGCTGGCTGAGCTGAAGAAGTTCAAGCAGGAGGGCATTACCGACCTGGTGCTCGACCTGCGCTACAACCTGGGTGGCCACGTGGTATCAGCCAACCTGCTCTCCACCTGCATAGCCGGTGCGGCCTGCGAAGGAAAGTCGTTTGCCGAATACCGCTTCAACGACACCCGTATGAAGGCCCTGGGCAACAAGCGGAAAGTGGAGCTCTTCGGCGAGAAGCTCTCTGACGACGCACTCAAGAGTCAGCTGGCCGATGCGCAACTCAACCTGAGCAATCTCTACGTGCTGGTAAGCGATGAGACCGCCTCTTCCAGCGAGCTGGTCATCAACTCCCTGGAGGGCATAGACCTCAACGTCTTCCTGATTGGCACCACCACCCGAGGCAAGAACGTGGGCATGGAGATTATCACCGTGGGCAAGGGACAGAGCACGGGCAAAGAGCTGAAGAAGACCTACGAGATAGCCCCCATCACCTTCCAGACCTACAATGCCAAAGGGTTCGGTGACTACGAGAAGGGCTTCGAGCCCAACCTGGAAGTGGACGAAATCAACGCCTTCAATCAAGAGAATATGATTACGGTCTATCGCCCCTTGGGCTCACAGAAGGAGTACCTCTACGGCTTTGCCCTGGAGCAGATTACAGGCGAGACCATCGTGAAGCGTCCGACGGCTGAGACCCGCGGATTGGGTGCTCCTGCCCTGAAGCAGCTTGCTCTCCTCCCCCTCCCTGCCCGGAGCGAACGCGGTATGATAACACGTTGGGAGGAGTAAGCTGAAGCCATGGCTGGACACAACCTACTGGGTAAGGCGGGTGAGGAGGCGGCGGTGGCCTACCTTGAAGGCGAGGGCTACACCATCCGCCACCGCAACTGGCACAAGAGCCACCTGGAGCTGGACATCGTGGCAACAGATGGCGAAGAGCTGGTCGTCGTGGAGGTAAAAACCCGGAGCAATACCGACTTCACCCAACCCGAGGAGGCAGTCACCCCACAGAAGATTCGCCGCCTGGTGATAGCAGCCGACACCTACGTGAAGTGCTTCAAACTCACCCTTCCCCTCCGTTTTGACATTATCACCCTGGTGGGAGAGCCGGGCCACTTCCATATCGAGCACCTGCGCGAGGCCTTCTTCCCGCCTAGGTTTTGACAGCTACGAGCTACTTATTTAGCTACAAGTAATACTATTTGATTATGACTACTGAATTGACTTTTCCTCTCATTGCTTTGGAGGCTACTGAATCGACTAACCTCTACCTTAGCCAGCTCTGCCGATGTGAGGGCGAGGCGCTGGCTCCCTTTACGACCGTCAGTGCGGAGTATCAACATGCAGGTAAGGGACAGCGAGGCAACTCATGGGAGTCTGCTGAAGGGAAGAACCTGCTGTTCAGCTTCGTGGTCTATCCCACGTCCCTTGAAGCACGTCATCAATTCCTCCTCTCGCAGATGGTGTCGCTGGCCATCAAGGAGGCACTGAGCCGCTGGAGCGACGACTTCACCATCAAGTGGCCCAACGACATCTACTGGAGGGAGAAGAAAATCTGTGGCATCCTGATTGAAAACGACCTGTGCGGCAACCGCATCGGACGCTGCATCTGCGGCATCGGCCTCAACGTCAACCAGACCGCCTTCGTGAGCGATGCCCCCAACCCCGTCTCGCTCCAGCAGATTACGGGTCAGGAGCAGGACCGCCATGCCCTGCTGATGGATATCATGAAGCGCATTCAGCTCTATTTCCAAGGGGCTGAAGTGGAGCCTTACGCCTCCTACTCGGAAGAGATTTCCGTGCGCTACGGCCGCTCACTCTTCCGACGCCGAGGGTTCCATCCCTACGAAGATGCCAACGGCAGCTTCCGTGCCCGCCTGCTGCGCGTGGAGGCCGACGGACGCTTTGTGCTCGAGGATGAGGCGGGCAAGGAGCGCGAGTACCTGTTCAAGGAGGTGCAATACGTGATTTAGTCGTCCAGCTGTTCATTCCTGACCATGCATCCGCGCGACCGACAGATTCTGAAGATTGCCCTGCCCAGCATCGTGAGTAACATCACGGTACCCCTGCTGGGCCTGGTCGATGTGACCATCGTGGGCCACCTGGGAGCAGCCGCCTACATCGGCGCGATTGCCGTGGGAGGGATGCTCTTCAACATCATCTACTGGCTCTTCGCCTTCCTGCGGATGGGTACGGGTGGGATGACCTCGCAGGCCTTCGGTGCGCGCAACCTGCCCGAGGTGATGCGCCTGCTGCTCCGGTCGGTGCTGCTGGGCATGGGACTTGGCCTGCTCTTCATCCTCCTGCAGGTCCCCCTGCGCGAGCTGGCCCTCTACCTGATAGCACCACCTACGGCTGAAGTGGCCGCATTGACGCGCACCTACTTCAATATCTGCATCTACGGTGCCCCGGCCATGTTGGGGCTCTACGGATTGACGGGATGGTTCCTGGGGATGCAGAACTCACGCTCGCCCATGTGGGTGGCCATCGTGCAGAACGTGGTCAACATCGCCTGCAGCCTGCTGCTGGTCTATGGCTTCGGCATGAAGGTGGAGGGCGTGGCCCTGGGTACCCTCATCGCCCAGTATGCCGGGTTCCTGACCGCCCTCTTCCTCCTGCTGCGTTACTACCGGCGCCTGATGCACTACCTGCCGCAACGATTCCTCTCCTCCGAGGCCCTTCAGAACCTCTGGAACCGCAAGGCCATGTCCCGCTTTTTCAGCGTGAACCGCAACATTTTCCTGCGTACCCTCTGCCTTGTCTCCGTCACCCTCTTCTTCACCTCCGCAGGTGCGGCACAGGGCGAGATTGTCCTGGCGGTCAACACCCTGCTGATGCAGCTCTTCACCCTCTACTCCTACATCATGGACGGCTTTGCCTTTGCCGGCGAGGCCCTGAGCGGACGCTACATCGGGGCCCGTCATGCCGAAGCCTTCTTCAGCACGGTGCGCCGCCTCTTCGGCTGGGGAGGAGCGATGGCCCTGCTTTTCACGCTCACCTACGCCCTGGGTGGGGAAGCCTTCCTGCGGCTGCTCACCTCCGAGGAGGAGGTCATCGCCGCCTCGGCCACCTACTTTCCCTGGGCGCTCCTCATCCCCCTCTGCGGGCTGGCCGCCTTCATCTGGGATGGCATCTACATTGGGGCCACCGCCACCCGTGGCATGCTCATCTCGATGGC
>JBJEKS010000166.1:0-2645 GCA_051878755.1 Bacteroides sp.
AGCACCCGTCAAGTCTGCCTTGCGCTGTACCTGATAACCTGTTACAACTACTTCACCCAGCATCTGCGAATCCTCCTCCATCTCTATCTGAAGCGAGGGGGCGGCTTTTACAGTCAGGGTCTTGTAGCCCACGTACGACACTTGGAGCGTGGCTCCACTATTCACACTCAAGGTAAAGTGTCCATCAAAATCGGTGATGGTACCGTTGCTATCTGTACCCAGTTCGACTACAGAGGCCCCGATGATGGTTTCGCCCAACTTCTTGTCGAGCACTGTACCTTTTACTTGTATCTGTTGCGCTAGGGCAGTCAGCACCGCGCCACACAGGAGCACGAAGAACGTGCAGAATCTTTTTAAGCTCATGGTATGGTTCATCCTCATGGCATTTATTAAGTTGATAACTCCAGTTACTTTCCCTTCTACCAGACGAGGTCCTGGGCCTGTTCCTGTCGCCAGCGCTAGCGAGGAGAGAACCTTGCCTCATCGTCGGAAGGACAGTGCAAAAGTAGAGCACATCGGATTTTCAGGCTGTTACGAATGTTTCATTCATCAGCAGTTTTGTTGCATGTAACATTTCTGATAGGTTTTGAACGAAAAATACTACTCAAAAGCCATCAAACAAACAGTTGATCCAGGCAGACTTCATTTTGTACGATTCCAGAATGTATATTGGCCTTCACCCCGAAGGTGGTGATAAAAATTACCTTCGAGAACAATATTCATATAAGAGGTCTGACCTACGCTCTACTTTCCATTTAGAAATACAAATTTTAACTTATTCTGCATACAGCACCTTAGCAGCGTTTCTATTTTACATATTATATTTTTAACATTGTCTATATCAATACTTTATTTATTATACGTAGATAAAAAAATGAGATTCTAAGCCAAATATTTTAATCTGAAATCAGCTAAAAGTGGCAAAAAAAGCAAGATTTAGCTGATTTCGCGAGGTACGAAAACAGCTAAATCTCATCAAAAAAGCGAGATTTAGCTGTTTTCAGACTAATTCTTCTTGGATGTCGGGGTGGTCCCGAAGGCTTCTTTGTAGCATTTCGTGAAATAGGATGGTGAGGAGAAGCCCACTTCGTAAGCCACTTCGGAGATGCTCTTGCCTGAGGAGGAGAGCAGCTCCTGCGCCCGGTGCAGACGCATGGTGCGCAACAGTTCTACGGGGGAGCTGCCGGTCAGTGCCTTCAGTTTGCGGTAGAGCTGCACCCTGCTTAACCCCATCTCGCTGCCCAACATCTCGACATTGAGGTCGCTGTCGGACATTCGCTCATCAATCAGGCTACGCAACCGGTCTAAGAATTCCTGGTCGCGCTGCGTCATGGAGGCAGCCTCCGGCTGATTGGCTGAAGGCTCTCCCGCAGCAGGCTGTTCGGAGGCTGCACGACTGCTAACAGAAAGCGCGGGGGATGGTAAGGGAGATGCCGTAAATGTAGCGGCATAGAACTGCTGCAGCTTGCGGCGTCCTTCGAGCAGGTTACGCAGGCGCGACTTGAGCAGCGGAGCACTGAAGGGCTTGGCGATATAGGAGTCGGCCCCACAGTCATACCCCTCAATCTTCTGCTCGTCCATGGCATAGGCCGTGAGCATCATCACGGGGATGTGGCTGGTATGAAGGTCACCCTTCAAAGCACGACAGCAAGCCATGCCATCCATGACAGGCATCATCACATCACAAATTACTGCATCGGGCACTTGTGCAACGGCCAGATTCAAGCCCTCCTGACCATCCGACGCCTCCATCACGCTGTACTCTTCCTGAAGCAGGTAGCGTATGTAGGTGCGCACCTCGCTGTTGTCGTCTATCACGAGTACAACAGGCTTATCACCCTCCTGCCCGCTGGGCTGCAAAGCCCCCCTCTGGGATGATGAGGCCTCCACCAAAGCACCTTGCCGCATAACCTCCAAAGCGATATTGTGCTGCACAGCCTCATCAAGCGTACCTGCCTGACGCAGCGGCATCCGCATCGTAAAGCAGGTGCCTTCCCCTTCGTGGCTTTCCACGGTGATGGTGCCATGGTGCATCTCTACAAAGGCTTTGACCAAAGCCAATCCGATACCTGAACCGGAGTGGTGTACATCCACCTGATAGAAATTTTCGAAGATATGCGCCACGTGCGCAGCTGGCATCCCTATGCCCGTATCACTGACACAGAGTTGCACCTCATTGCCTTGGGAGCGCAACTGTACCTTGACCTCTCCGCCATCGGGTGTAAACTTGAAAGCATTGGAAAGCAGGTTGTAGAGGATGCGTTCCATCTTCTCGCGGTCGGCAATCATCTGCAGCGGCTCATCACCCGTCTCGATGAGGAAGCGGATGTGACGCTGCTCAGCCAACACCTTGAACACCTCGCTCCACTCGCGGATACCCAGAGACAGGTCAAACTCCTGCAGGCGCATAGTTAGCTTGCCACTCTCCCACTTGCGGAAGTCGAGCGTCTGGTTAATCAGGCGCAAGAGGACGGTTACGTTACGACGTATGGTCGTGAGCAGGAACCGCTGTTTCTCGTTGAGCCCCTCTTCGGTCATAAGTTGTTCCACAGGGTCGGCTATCAGCGTGAGCGGTGTGCGGAAGTCATGGCTCACGTTGGTGAAGAAGGCCAGCTTGGCCTGTGTGGCCTGCTTCATCAACGTAT
>JBJEKS010000167.1:0-2645 GCA_051878755.1 Bacteroides sp.
AATTTCCGCATCTGTTGGACAGATACTAAATGCATCTATTATCGATAACTATTGATTGAAATATGAATATCATTTCATCACTACCCAAAAAAGTGGCAGGTATGCTACATAGAAGACTGCACAAAGATAAGTCAAACAAGGCAGAAACTGTACTACAATTGCCTATGCTTCCAGACATACACGAAGTGAAAGAGTTTGCCTTGAACGGTTGGGAGCTTGGGGAGACTCATGGCCTGCCCCATTGGCAAAGAGTGGAACGCAACGGAATCCTGCTGAGCCTACAAAATGGCCGCATACGAGATGATATAAATATAAAGGTGGTTCGCTACTTTGCTTATCTGCATGATAAATGCCGCTTGAATAATGGCAAAGATTTGAAGCATGGAAGCAGGGCTGCAGATATGATACCAACCATACGCGCCACGATACTGAGGGAGCTGAATGATGAGGAGGTAATCTTGTTGGAGAAAGCCTGCCGATACCATACCACTGAGCGCCGAACAGGAGATCCAACCATAGATGTCTGCTTTGATGCTGACCGTCTGGATTTAGGCCGAGTAGGGATAAGGCCTAACCCTAAGCTGATGGCAACGGAACAGGGTGCACGGCTGGCTGCAGATGGCGAGTCGTGCATCCCATCTGGTCATTATGGTCAATAGTCATTAGTCATTAAGAAGAGTGGAATCGTATTTTGAACCTAAAATCGATTTTCCTTAATGACTAATGACTGTTGACTATCGTGACTGCATCAATTGCCATCGCGACCCCAGGTGGGCGGTGAAAGGGGCACGTAAAACTGATAAGGAGCAATTAGGAGGCATATAGGAGGAAGCAAGGCGAAAAAAAACAGCGAATCATGCTCAGAGCAGAATATCTTCTATATTGGCACTGAGGAACTCCTCAACGGGGATGCCGCCCGTGCCCACTACGAACGCTCGCGTGGGGTGAAACGTGCGCTGAAACAGGGGAAGTCCGCTGTTCATCCCACGCCTGCCACTCTTCACCTCGATGGCGATGGTGGCACGGGAGGAGACGATGACGTAATCCACCTCCTGGTCTCTCTCCCTCCAGTAGTAGAGCTTGTAATCCAGCTCTTCGGCTTGACAAACCAAGTGCGCACCTATGCCACTCTCCACCCAGCGTCCCCAAGCCTCGCTGTCCGTGCGGTCCTTCTCCAGCGTCCGCCCCTTGTAAGCTGTCAGCAAGGCGTTGTTGAACACCTGGAATTTGGGCACCGAGTTGTACTTCCTGGCCTCATCGCGTGCATACTTCTGCAATCCAGTCAAGAGGCCACACTGGGCGAGGATGTCAATATATCCCGCCACGGTGGTCACGTTGCCGGCATCCTGGAGCTGACCAATCATCTTGGTGAGGGAGAGCAGTTCGCCGGAGTAAGAGCAACCCACCTCAAAGGCTTGTTTCATCAAGGCCGGCTTGTAGATGTTGGCCGTCATGATGACGTCCTTCTCGATGGAGGGTGCCACGAGGGCATCCTTGACGTAGCGCTTCCACCGCCTCTCATCGCCAATCAGGGTGGCCGGACCTGGATAACCGCCGAAGTAGAGATACTGGTCGAGTGTATAACCGAAGGCATCGCGCATCTCTGCGTAGCTCCAGTGGGTCAGCCGAATCAACTCATAGCGACCTGCCAAGGACTCGGAGAGCCCCTTCTTGATGAGCAGGCGCGAACTGCCCAGGAGGACAACCTTGAGGTTGCGTCCCTCACGGCAATCCCTGTCCCACTCCGCCTTAACGGCCTCACTCCAGTTGTCTATCTTCTGGATTTCGTCCATCACGAGCAGGTGCTCCTCCTCATGCCGCAGCAGCATCCTGGCCCTTGCCGATTCCCATACGCTATGTATCCAGCCGGCATCCGTAGCGGCCACACCATCTGCATTCTCCTGAGTATAGGGTATGCGAATAGCTTGCAGCACCTGCCCCACGAGGGTGGACTTCCCCACCTGACGAGGGCCTGCCAGCACTTGGATGAACCTTCTTGGCTCTTCTATCCTTTCCTTCAGTATCTGATACTGACTCCGTATATATCCTGCCATAAGCTTACGTTTACTAAATGCACTATTCCATCATACAAAATGTTCAATTCTAAGCTACAAAATGTTCAATTCTCATTTACAAAATGTTCAAATCTCGTTTGCAAAGATAGTCCTATCCCCATTATTATCCAAATAATTAAGCAAAATTCTTCGCTATAAAAGTATTCCGTCAAATAACGCACACCTGGCTGCTGGAGTTATTGCCCTCCTGCTGCACCTGTATCTGCACAGGGATGCGCTCCCTCAGCTCCTCTACGTGGCTGATGATGCCCACGTGACGACCCGACTTGGAGTGGAGCGAGCGGAGGGTCTCGATGGCCTTCTGGAGCGGTTCGCCGCTGAGCGTGCCGAAACCCTCGTCGATAAAGAGGGTATCGACCTGCCATTGCTGGCCGATGTCGCTCAAGGCCAATGCCAAGGAGAGGGAGACGAGGAAGCTCTCGCCACCCGAGATGGTGCTCGCGGCACGTGTGACGAATCCTTGATAAGCATCTTCCAGCGAGATGACAAAGGTGCCGGGGTTGACCTTCAGCGTGTAGCGGTCGGTGAGGCTCTTCATGTAGCTGTTGGCCGAATGAATCAAGCTGGAGA
>JBJEKS010000168.1:0-2629 GCA_051878755.1 Bacteroides sp.
AAGGCCGCATCGTCAGAGCCATGACCGAAGGCACCGAGCTGCACCTCATCATCGCTCAAATCAAAGGCTACGACCTGCTCAAACTGGACCAGATAAATGGTTGAGGAGCGAAAAAACAGGCCTCCGCAAGCGGGAGGAGCCGTAGTAAAAAGAGTGATGGTACATGCAAGGCCTGCAGACCGTCAGGGAACAGCGAGGACTCTCGGCATGGACAAGTGGGTGAGATACTCTGGGACCTGAAGGAAGGGGAATCGCTCGCAGCGAGGGCTGCGGGAGCGGGTAAAGGGAGGCTTTGCAGAGGAAAGCAAATAAAAGTTGGCAAAAAGTTTGCACCATTCAAAAATAGTGCTTACCTTTGCACCCGCAAACGAGAGATGGTGTCATAGCTCAGTTGGTAGAGCAAAGGACTGAAAATCCTTGTGTCCCCGGTTCGATTCCTGGTGACACCACTTTTTTAAAGAGAGCGAGCCGCAAGGCTATAAGAGGTTGAGCCGCAAGGCCATCGGAATGTAGCGCAGTTGGTAGCGCACTACGTTCGGGACGTAGGGGTCGGGCGTTCGAGTCGCCTCATTCCGACGAGTTGCCGTTAAAGATTTGATTTTCAATTCTTGACGGCAATTTTTATTTTCAGTCGGGACAGAAACGGGACAAAATATATTCTAGTTTTTGCATGTGTTTTCTAACTTTTTCTCTATATTTGCACAGTGTAAACCTTGGAATGGTGCAAAATTGAGCTTATGCGATGCCTTGGAATGGTGTGATTTTGGCGATTCCCAAGTCTTGGAATGGTGCATAATAACTAAATTACTCATATTATGAAAAGAAAAATATACCAGGAGATGCTCGAATGGAAGGAGAAAAGAAGCTGCAAAGAGGCACTCCTTATTGATGGAGCTAGACGTGTAGGAAAAAGTTGGATTGTTGAAGAGTTCGCAAAAAATGAATACGAATCCTATATCCTTATCGACTTTTCCCATACCACACAAGCCATACGGAAGCTGTTCATTGACTATGAGGGGCAGCTTGATTCTTTCTTCTTGCATCTTATGTTGGAGACTGGAGTGAAACTGTTCAAGCGAAAATCGCTCATCATCTTTGACGAGATTCAGAATTGCCCTAAAGCTCGCGAATCTATTAAATATCTTGTGAAGGATGGAAGATATGACTACATAGAAACGGGGTCGCTGATGAGCATTAATGCAAACGTTAAGGGGATTAATATTCCGAGTGAAGAACATAGAATTGATATGTTCCCTATGGACTTTGAGGAGTTTCTTTGGGCATTGGGGGACAATATGATGATGGATTATGTCAGGGAGTGTTTTGCCATGAAGAAGCCTCTAGGACAGTCTCTGCACAGAAAAATGATGGAATACTTTCGCCTTTACATGATTGTCGGAGGAATGCCACAGGCAGTGAACGAGTGGGTGGAGACGAAAGATTTTGATGAAGTGGACTGCACTAAACGCAATATCCTTTCGCTCTATCGCGCAGATATCAGCAAGTATGCCAGCGGACAGGAGAGCAAGGTGACCAGGATATTTGACACCATCCCCTCTCAATTGCAAAAACATGAGAAGAAGTTCCGGCTCTCTGCCATTGGAACCGGTGTCAGGAGCAGAAGCGTTGACAACGCCTTCTTCTGGCTAGAAGAGTCGCGCGTAGTCAATGTCTGCCTGGCAGCTACAGAGCCTACTGTTGGTTTGGAAATGCGACTGGATGAGTCGGCTAGGAAAATATATATGGCCGATACAGGATTGCTCATTTCCCATGCCTTCAGCGAAGCAAAAATCAGGGCGGAGGAGTTGTACCGAAAAATTATGCAGGATAAAATTGAACTTAACAAAGGTATGCTTGTGGAGAATATTGTGGCACAAATGCTTCGAGTGGGTGGACATAGGCTATACTTCTTCTCTTCCTACAGCAAGACTGATGCTAACGACCGTATCGAAATTGATTTTCTTATACCTAAGGCGGTAATCAGCAATCGTCACAATATTCATCCCATAGAGGTGAAGTCCACATCGCGCTATGCCTTGACTTCGCTCAATAGGTTCGCTTCAAAATATGCTACTGCCATAGCAGAACCGATTATACTTCACTCGTCAGACCTCAAACAGGAAGATGGGAAACTTTATCTGCCGTTGTATATGACGGAATTGTTGTAATCGGTTCTGCTTGGGATGGGTGGTTACCGCTTATCGGTGACACGGCTGATGGCCTCCAGCTCCTGAAGGTCTCTATCCAGCAGCTGGAGATGCCCCTGCTGGATGCCATGGACAGAACCACTGATGCTTCAGAAAGCGATGAAGTAGCGTCCTTGGGGCTTGGTGGCGAAGCGTATCTGGTCTTCACCCTCTGACTTCACCTTGACGCGGCGGCCATGCTCGTCGGTGACGCGGGTCACCTATCTCGCCGTAGCGCTGCTCCTCGCGGTACTCCTTAATCTGACCTGAAGCACCCACCTGGATGGCATCCAACCTGGGCAGCTGGGCCCTGACGGTGTCGAGGAACGAATCCTTTATCTTCAATATCTCGGCTGCCTTGAGCAGGTCTGTGAAATTCTCCTGAATCATGCTTTGGTCGAACGTGCAGCCCATGGTCTGGTAGTACTGCCCCTGATGATACT
>JBJEKS010000169.1:0-2611 GCA_051878755.1 Bacteroides sp.
TCCTCCAGCACACCGGTAGCCACCTCTACACCAGCGGCTCGCAGCTTCTCGATACCTCGGCCAGCCACCTTGATGAAGGGGTCGAGGCAACCCACCACCACGCGCGGTATCTGTTTCTCGATAATCAGGTCGGCACAGGGAGGTGTCTTGCCGTAGTGTGAGCAGGGCTCGAGGCTTACGTACAGCGTAGCCGAGCGGAGCAAATGGGGTTCGCGAACCGAGCGAATGGCGTTCACTTCGGCATGGGCCTCTCCACAGCGGGCATGGTAGCCTTCGCCGATAATCCGTCCGTTGCATACCACCACAGCTCCCACCATGGGGTTGGGAGCAGCATAGCAGCAGCCGTTGCGCGCCAGCTCAATGCATCGGCGCATGTATATTTCTTCTATTTCCATCTTCGTCAATTCAAAAATAGTCACTATTTTTGCAGTCGGTAAGTGGGTCGCAAGGTCGCGGCTCCCTATACCTTATTATATTATATATTATCAAATGAATCCTTTGGCTCAATCCATCACGACCCGCCTTTCGGCTTGCTATCCGCAGCGCGAGGCCAGGGCTCTGGCCCGAATCCTCTGTTGCGAGGTGCTCGGGCAGAGCGACGTGGACTTTTTCGTCGGCAAAGATACGGTTTTATCCGAAAACGAGCACAAAAAAGTGGAAGACATTATTCAACGTCTGCTCCATTTTGAGCCAATCCAGTACATTCAGGGCGAGGCACCCTTCATGGGAGAGCGCTTTAAGGTGAATGCCGACGTGCTGATTCCCCGTCCTGAGACGGCCGAGTTGGTGCAGCTGGTGGTGGATGAGGTGAAGGTCGAGGAGCGGAAAGGGACACCTCTGCGTTTGCTTGATGTTGGCACGGGGAGTGGATGCATAGCGGTCACGCTGGCCCGTCTGCTCCCTTCGGCGGAGGTGGAGGCCTGGGATATATCCCCTGAGGCCTTGGCTGTGGCTCGCGAGAATGCTTTGCGCATGGGTTGCAAGGTGGACTTTAGGCAACGTGATGTCTTGACATACACTCCCTCTGTCGAGGAACAGGGACGTTATGCAGCCGTGGTGAGCAATCCGCCCTATATCTGCCGCCACGAGGCGCAGCAGATGGAACGCAACGTCCTCGACTGGGAGCCCGGGTTGGCCCTCTTCGTACCCGATGATGACCCTTTGCGCTTCTACCGACGTATTGCCACGTTGGGCAGGCAATTGCTCTGCGAGGGAGGGCACATCTACTTTGAGATTAACCGTGCCTATGGCAACGAGGTGGTGGATTTGCTGAAGACATTGGGCTATGGCGAGGTAGCTTTGCTGCAGGACCTTGAAGGCAATCCGCGTATGGTGAAGGGGGCTATTTAGTGTTTAGTGATTAGTGTTTAATGATAAGTGATTATGGAGCAGATGAGTGCCCTTGAGGCTTATGGCCGGCTGACGGCCTTCTGTGCGGCGGGAGAGCATTGCCTTTCGGAGGTGAAGGAGCGGCTCCGCAGGTGGAATGTGGCGGCTGATGAGGCTGAGGCGCTTGTGCAACGGCTTCTGGATGAAGGCTACGTCAACGAGGTGCGCTATAGTCGGGCTTTCATCAACGACAAGGTACGCTTTGCCCGCTGGGGTCGTGTGAAGATAGCCCAGGCCTTGCGGCAGAAGCGGATTTCCTCCTCCCTGTACGCTCCGTTGCTCGACGATATCGACCAGGAGGAGTATCTCGAACAACTCCGAAGGCTTCTCGAAGCCAAGCAACGCGAAGTCCGTGGACGCAACGCCTACGAGCGCAAGGCGAAATTAATCCGTTTTGCTCTTGGAAGAGGGTATGAAATGGACGAGATACGCCGTTTTATACCCAATTTTGAGGAAAATGAACCAGAAGAGTGAAATTTCCTCCCATTCTCTTTTCTCAATTCAAACGCTTTCGTTATTTTTGCAACAAAATTATCAAATACTGTTGTTTTTGCTATGAAAACTTTAGAAAGATTGTTTGCAGAGAAGTTGCTGAAGATAAAGGCAATCAAGATTCAACCTGCCAACCCCTTCACGTGGGCCTCTGGCTGGAAGTCTCCGTTCTATTGTGATAACCGTAAAACGTTGTCATATCCTTCTTTGCGTAGTTTTGTCAAGACGGAAATCACCCGTCTGATTCTGGAACGTTATGGTCAGGTAGATGCCATTGCCGGCGTGGCAACTGGTGCCATCCCTCAGGGGGCACTCGTGGCCGATGCGCTTAACCTGCCCTTTGTCTATGTGCGCTCCACCCCGAAGGACCATGGATTGGAAAACCTGATTGAAGGCGAATTGCGTCCTGGCATGAAGGTTGTGGTCGTGGAAGATCTGATTTCAACCGGTGGCAGCAGCTTGAAGGCTGTAGAGGCTATCCGCCGCGACGGATGTGACGTCATCGGCATGGTGGCCGCCTATACCTACGGCTTCCCCGTGGCTGAAAAGGCATTCAAGGAGGCCAAGGTGCCCCTGGTAACCTTGACCAACTACGAAGCTGTGATGGAGGTCGCCCTGCGCACAGGCTATATTGAAGAGGCTGATATCGAAACCCTGAACGAGTGGCGCAAGGATCCCGCTCATTAGGGCGATGTGAAATGAGCCGCTTCCCGGATTTGCTCTCTTTAAC
>JBJEKS010000170.1:0-14741 GCA_051878755.1 Bacteroides sp.
GAGGGGCTGTGACAGTTGTGACAGTGTGACAGTTGGTTTCTTGCTGCCCCCTATCGGGCTTGCGGCGGTGCTGAGGAAGTAGGTATATACCTATATATTATTATATATATATTTTATATTATATATATTTATTAACAATATAGCGCAGCTTTTCGCCGCGGCGGTTTTTTTAATTGTCACACTGTCACAACTGTCACAACGACCAATGGCTGTGCCGTCTGTGGGGCAAATAAGAAGGATGGGGCCGCACCTCGGAAATAAAAGCCGGCTTTCATTTTGTATTCCGCACGGCTTGCGCTATCTTTGTCCCTGAAAAGCGTGTAGAAAACGTGTATAAAGACTGAAGCATGAATGTAGTATGGAAGTAGAATTGACCGTGGTGGGTATCCGCAACTATTGCGAGGGCGGAAAGGCGGGATACCCACAACTCTTTGCCCGACTGAAAGCCGGTACGAAGGTGTTCCTCGAAGTGGATCCGCCCGAGAGCAAGTACCCGGGGGCGCTCTCCGTCTATGACGGGGAGATGAACAAGATTGGCTCCATCTCGAAGACCGACCGACGATACATCGAGCTGGACGTGAAGCAGCGGCATACGCTCGAGGCTTTCGTCACGCGCCACTCCGCCGAGCACAACTGCCTCTGGGTGAAGGCGGACAACTGCCTGGGATTCAACCAACCCTACATTCGCCACATCGACAAGGAGCCCCAGGAGATGCTCTTCCATCTCACCCCCGGGGAGGAGCGGCTCATCCGCATTGCCCGCCGCGTGAGGGCCTTCGTGGACAAGTGGCACCTCAACGACGACCCCCTGCCCGCCGAGGAGCTGGAGGAGCTCGTGAGCGTGGCGCAGCTCTACCAGGGCGTCTGCTGCACCTCGCTCGACGGGGAGAACTCCTTCCTCCGCGCCGACCTGCTGCATCTGCTCGACAAGTACCGCGCGATGGACGAGGAGCGCATCGGCTCCATCCATTCGGTCATCTACGAGCAGCACAAGGACTTGGGGCGCACGCCGAGCGACGTGAAGGTGAGGGTCAACCGTGCGCACTACGAGCAGATTCTCCAACTGGCCACCACCGTGCCCACGGGGCGACAGCAGGCACCGATAGAGGACTACGTGAAGTCGCTCGAGTTTGTGGGCGGTGGACGGCTGACGATGGAGGCCCTGGAGGAGGAGAAGCTGCGGCTTTCGAGGCGGCTGGCTGAGTTCCTGGAGAACAAGTACACCACCTATGCGGACACGGAGGAGGGGTTTGCCGATGCGGTCTATGCGCTCAACTACGATCTCCAGTCGCTCCACCTCATGCATTGCCTCCGCATCAAGCTGGAGCGCATCAGTGCCCTTATCGAGGAGGTGACTGCCGCAGGTGCCCACATCGGGGAGAAGAGTGCCGCAGGTGCCCTCATCGAGCCGGAGCCTTGGCCGCAGACACCGGGGGTGAAGAAGACGCAGCTCTTCGTGCATGAGGAGGATGAACCGCGCGTGGTGGATTGGCTCTGCTATCTGGTGGAGAAGTATTATAATAAGGAACGCGCGGAGAATACGCTCTGGGAGGAGGACACGAAGTGTACGCGACTGCTCGTGACGGCTTACTACGTGCTGGTGAAGCATGGCATCACCATCGGCGTGGTGGGCAACAACGTGGTCAAGGCTTACCACGAATTGCTCTCCAAGAAGTGCCGTTTTGACTTTCTGCATTCGCGCAAGACCTATGAGACGCAGATGAACTGCGTCATCCGTATGGGCAAGGAGTTTCATAAGCTCACCCCCAAGATGTTCACCGACCTGACCCCCTGCTTCACGAGCCAGCAGTTTGCCACGTGGAGCCGCTGCTTCGAGGCCCTGGAGAGGGAGCTGCCGGAGCTGTAGGTGCGACTAAATTGCATCAGGACCTCAAGGGTGGATATATGCGAAGCTGTAAGTTGTTGTCAGCCAGTGTGCTTATGCTTCGCATAAAGACCCTGTCGCTAGGTGTCGAGAATAGGAGAATTTAACGAAGTAGATGGTTTGAAAAAGTTGGCTTACCTTTGCGCTGTCAACGAACGAGGAGGGGTCTTCGGACAAAGCCTCCGAGGGGTAGTGGCGTAATCAGCAAACCTCTTAAACCATCTTTTATTATGTCATGTTACTACATCTCTTTTGAGCACGGCGCCAAGGTGATGCGCCCTGTAAGCTCCGCCAAGGAGTATCGTCAACTTCGTAACACGCAGCGTCAGCACCGGCTGGTCAAGGCCATCCGCAACGGTGATATGGCGCAGAAGCAGCGCTTGCTGCAGATGAACTATTCCTGTCTGCCCTCTACCTCCCCCGGCGAGAGCGGTCCGCTCAAGGGTGCTCACATCGCCTCGCGCTCCGTGGGCATGGACATCGACTTCGTGGCTCCTAAGCATCTGAGCCGCAAGGAGGCACAGCGCTGGCTTGAGGAGCAGATGGCCGGGGTGCCCGAGCTGGTCATGTCGAAGCGCGAAGAGCTGGGGCTTCTGCTCCTGGAACGCAGTGCTTCAAAGGGTTACCACGTGGTGTTCCGCCGCAAGTTCCTGGATGGCTTGGCCGAGGGACATCTGCTGCAGAACCAGGTGAAGAATCTCAACTGGGCCAGTGAACTCCTGGGCGTGGCTTTCGATCAGGGTGCCAAGGACCTGACCCGCGTATTCTTCACCACCACCTCTTCGGCCACCGACCTCATCTACCTCGACGAGGAGCTCTTCGATGCCTCAGCTGCCGTAGAGGAGCTCCCTGCAGCTGCCTCGATGACTGCTGCCTCGATGACTGCTGCCTCAACGACTGCTGCCTCAACGACTGCTGACTCGATGACTGCTGCTGAAGCCTCCGATGCCGCTGTAGTAACCCCTGATGTCCCTGCTGTAACTGCCCCTGGTGAAGCCGCAACTGCCTCCGAGTCCCTCTGCTACAACGGCATCCCTTACCGCGACATCATCGCCAAGTATTGGGAGATGTTCCACGCCGGTAGGGAGCCCCAGGAGGGTGACCGCAACGTCAAGACCTTTGAGCTGGCCTTGGCCCTCAGACCCATCTGCGACTACAGTCAGCAGCGCCTCGAACAGATTATCCCCAACTACTGGCTCCAGGGCCGAAGCTCCTCCACGGCCACCGATGCCCACTCCTCCTTGACCCCCACAGAGCGTGCAGATGCCGTCAGCGAATGGCGCAAGACCATCGAGAATGCCCTTCGCGAGCCCCGCAAGGGGATGCCCTACCGCTTGCGTCAGGTGCTCCAGTCGCTCCATACGCAGCGCATCTTTGCCGCCACAGGGGGTACTGCCACCACCCCTCCGCCCCTGCCTAAGAAGCTCCCTGCCCTGGTCGAACTGCTCACACGCAACGTCCCCGACCACTACAAGGCCGCCGTGGCCAGTGCCATTTTCCCTGCCCTGGCCACCCATCTGCACGGCGTGAAGTTCCGCTACTGGGACAATAAGCTCCGCGAATGTACCTTCATGCACGTGCTCGTAGGTTCTCAGTCGGTGGGCAAGGGCTGCATCAAGAGCCCCATCGAGATGATCATGGAGCCCATCGCCGAGCGCGACAAGCAGAACCGCGCCCGTGAGGCCGAGTGGAAACGCCTCAACCCCTCGGGCAAGAGCAAGGCCAAGGACCCCCGTCCACAGGACATCTGCATTCAGTACCTCATCAACAACCTCACCGATGCGGCCTTCAATCAGCGCGTCATCGATGCCCATGCCAACGGCGAACGCTACCTCTACACCAGCGTAGATGAGCTCGAAGCCCTCCGTCAGGTCACCTCCAAGGGTACTGCCGATGAGCTTTGCCTCATGATTCGCAACGCCTTCGACAACGAGCGCCACGGCCAGGAGCGCGTGGGCAGCGACAGCATCTCCGGCATCGCCCCCTTGCGCTGGAACTGGAATGCCTCGACCACACCGGCCAACCTCTGCCGCTTCTTCGCCAACGAAATCTCCAAAGGTACCATCACCCGCCTCGACGTGGCCATGATTACCGACCCTGGGGAGAACTTTGACCCCATCTTCGGCATCTACGACGACGACTTCCGCCGCGAGCTCAAGCCCTACCTCACCCGTCTGGATAGTGCCCACGGCCTCATCGAATGCCCCGAAGCCCTCCTTCTGAGCCGCGAGATGAAGGCCGAGAACGAGGAGATGAGCCGCCTCTGCGACTCCAAGGCCTACTTCACCCTCTCCAAGCGAGCCAACGTCATCGCATGGCTCAAGGGGATGCTCCTCTACGTGGCGAACAACTACGAGTGGGACGAGGCCATCGCCGAGTTCGTGCATTGGTCGCAGGCCTATAGCCTCTACTGCAAGATGGTCTATTTCGGAGCGAGCATGGAGCGCGAAATCAAGGAGGAGAACAACATCATGAGCACCTCGGGCCCTCGCAATCTGCTCACCCTGCTCCCTGCGGAGTTCACCCTCGACCAGTTTGCCCAGATGCGTTACCGCCAGGGCAAGACGGGTGATGGTCAGGCCTTGCTGCGCCAGTGGCAGTCGCGCCACTACATCGAGTGGGACAGCATCAGCCACACCTTCCACAAGATAGGTAAGTTCGCCCCCAGGTACGACTACCAAGCCGCAGCTTGACCCGGCGGCGGAGGGTTGTGACAGTTGTGACAGTGTGACAGTTGTTTTTCAGCTTGAAAATTTGGAGAAGTGGTGCAAAAGAGTTACTTTTGCACCATCTTCTAACCAAAACAATTCAATACCTATGCGGAACATCGCCCTCTTCACCAAGCCTCTGGCCCTCCGACTACAGACGGCCCTTTCTCACGCCACCCTGCTTCAGTTGACTCTCTTCACGCTGCTTCTGCCGGCTCTCTTCACGCTGAGCTCCTGCAACGACAGCGCCCGGCAGCAACCTATCAACTGCACCCCTACGCCCAACTACTATCAAGCCAACCGAGGCACCTTCAGCTGGCTACCCTCCACGCCGCTGCTCATCGACCCCAAGGCCGACGAGAGCATCATCCGCACCGCCCTCGAGACCTTCCGCCCCGAGGCACCCCTCACGATGCAAACAGCTGATGCCGCCGCAGCTACAGCTGCCGCACCTGATGCCACTGCAGCTACTGCTCAGCAAGCCGATGGTGCCATCCAGCTTCAGCTAGTGGACGAGTTGTCGCTCACTTCCGGCCTTGTCAACCCCGAAGCCAGCAGCGGATGCCGTACCGACCTCGAAGCCTATCGCCTCGAAATCACTCCCAAGGGGGTGACGCTGCAGGCCACTACCGATGCCGGACTCTTCTACGGATTGCAGACGCTGATTCAGCTCACCGACCCGCAGACGGGAAGCCTTCAGGCAGCCGTGGTGGAAGATGCTCCGCGCTTTGCCTACCGTGGCGTGATGCTCGACGTGTCGCGCCATTTCCGCTCCAAAGCTTTCGTAGAGAAACAGATACGCCTCATGGCTTCCTATAAGATGAACCGCCTCCACCTCCATCTGACCGATGCCGCTGGCTGGCGACTGCAGATTGACCGCTACCCCAGGCTCACCCAGCTGGCTGCCTGGCGTACGGATTCCCTCTGGCAGACCTGGTGGGACGGCTCGCGCCATTACTGCGAAGAGGGCACTCCAGGAGCCTACGGAGGCTACTATACCAAGCAGGACATACGCGAAATCGTGGAGTATGCCCGCCGCCACTGCATCACCATCATCCCCGAAATCGAGATGCCTGCCCACTCCGAGGAGGCACTCACGGCCTATCCCGAGCTGTCATGCACCCACGAGCCCTACAAGCAAGCCGACTTCTGCGTAGGCAATGAGGCCACCTTCCGCTTCCTGGAAGGGGTGCTCGACGAGGTGATGGAGCTCTTCCCTTCGCACTACATCCACGTGGGTGGCGACGAGGCCGGCAAGGCTTCATGGCCCACCTGCCCCCTCTGCCAGAAGCGCATGAAGCAGGAGGGGCTCAAGGATGTCAACGAACTGCAGAGCTACCTCATAGCCCGTATGGGACGCTACCTCAAGGCCCATGGACGTGACCTCCTGGGATGGGACGAAATCATGGAGGGCGGATTGGCCGAAGGAGCCACCGTCATGTCCTGGCGAGGTGAACAGGGTGGCAGACGTGCCCTGGA
This sequence comes from Bacteroides sp., assembly GCA_051878755.1. Classification (GTDB taxonomy): domain Bacteria; phylum Bacteroidota; class Bacteroidia; order Bacteroidales; family Bacteroidaceae; genus Bacteroides. The sequence goes on from JBJEKS010000170.1 coordinate 6,073, forward strand.
GAGCGGCCATCAGGTCATCATGAGCCCCGGTGAATACTGCTACCTCGACAGCTACCAGGATGCACCTCCCATGCAACCCGAAGCCATGGGAGGCTACCTCACCACCGAGAAGGTCTATTCCTACGACCCCCTGCCCGATACGCTGCTTGTAGGCCCGATAATGGAAAACAGTCACCTCATGCTGGGCGTACAGGCCAACATCTGGACGGAATACATCCCCACCGAGCAGTACATGGAGTACATGCTCTATCCCCGTGCCATCGCCTTGGCTGAAGTGGGATGGACCCTGCCCGAGCATAAGTCGTGGAGCGACTTCCGCCGCCGTATGGAGAATTACGATACCGACCGTCTCCTCGCCGCTGGCTACAACCCCTTCGACCTGCGTAGCGAGATAGGTAACCGCCCCGAATCCCTTCAACCCATTGACCACCTGGCCAAGGGAAAGCCCATCAAGTTCAACGCCGGCTACTGGAAAAAATATCCCGCCAATGGCGAGCAGACCCTCACAGACGGCCTCTGCGGTGGTTGGACTTACGGCGATGGCCGCTGGCTGGCCTTCGTAGGACCCAAGCGCGTGGACGTAGTCATCGACCTGGAGCAACCTACCGAGATACACTCCATCCATGCCGACTTCATGCAGATTTGCGGCCCCGGTGTCTTCATGCCTGCCCGTGTACTCATCTCTGCCTCCGACGACGGCGAGCAGTTCACCCCCTTGCAGGAGCTCACCTACCCTGTGGTGAAGGATGGTAAAGCCACGTTCCACCGCTTCGGCTGGGAGGGTAAGGCCACCACGCGCTACATCCGCTACCAGTCCTTCCCCGACGAGACCTACGGCGGCGTACACTTCACCGACGAGATTGTAGTACGCTGACGCACACCTCCTGGCAGCCTCTTCTCAACAAACCTATTGCACTTACGCAGATGGCAAACATTCTGCTAGGTTGATGTGTTATTATGGTGAGATGACTAATAAAATAGGAGGTTATGTTATGACAAAGAGATGTGAAGTTTACCGTTGCGCCGTATGTGGTGCAGTGGTAGAGGTGCTGAATGGCGGTGGTGGGACATTGCACTGCTGCGGTCAACCCATGGAGCGCATGGAAGAGCATGCGAAGGATGTAGGGGTGGAGAAGCATCTGCCCTTGGTGGAAAAGGTGGAGGGTGGCTATCGTGTGAAGGTAGGTCAGGTGCCACACCCCATGCTGAGCGAGCACCACATAGAGTGGATTGAATTGCTGACGCCACGAGGTGTCCAGCATCAGCTGTTGCGAGCCACGGGAAAGCCCGAGGCGCTTTTCCTGACCGAAGAGACTCCCGTTGCTGTCCGTGCCTACTGCAATCTGCATGGCTTGTGGCGGTTCATGCCCACATGATGTGCGACATCAGTAAAAGAACAACGCTAACTGCATGATTGACGTGCAATTAGCGTTGTTTTTACGAAGTGGACCAGCTTGGGCTTGAACCAAGGACCTCCAGATTATGAGTCTGAGAGAATGATATTTTATGATTTTTTATATTGATAAATACCGTTGATACACAACGTTTTGCTAATTTTGCGGCAGTTTATGATATGCCAAGAAATCCCATATCAAAACGCCTGTGTTTTCCCATTGTTTTCCGAAATTCGGGATGATTGGCAAGTTGGGACCTACAGACTATTGGCAAAATGGCAAAGAAACTGGATACTACTTACAAAAGTGCAAGGTATGGAAGTTGTACCTATGCCCTTATTCTCGACAAGCGTCACCCTAAATGACCGTTGACGACCCCCTTGCCCGTTATTTCTATGAGCAGGAATGTATCAAGTGTACATGGTCTGTTCGTGAACTTCGCCGTCAGATTAGCACCAACCTCTATTTTCGTACAGGTATTAGTGACAACCCAGAGAAGATGCTTTCCCTGCCCTCTGTACAAGGACATGACTCTGCTGCGTTGCAGATACGGCAGCCGTTCACCTTCGAGTTCCTCGGACTGAAGGCACAAGACGTAGTGGATGAATACGATTTGGAAGATGCGCTGATTGGCCATCTTCAAGAGTTTATCCTCGAATTGGGCAAGGGCTTCTGCTTTGAGTCACGCCAAAAGCGCATTATCATTGACGACGAGTATTACTATCCAGACCTTGTGTTCTACAACCGCATCCTGCATTGTGGTGTAATCATTGAATTGAAGAACGAGGAGTTTTCGCATGAGAACCTCGGACAACTCAATGCTTATGTGTCATATTACAAGGAGAATGAGATGCAGCCAGGGTGCTATATCCAATTATACCAATCAGCATAAAAATTATTAGATAGCCTAAATCTATCCATTTACGATGATTGGTTTTCATATGTAATTCTTTTTGTTTTTCAATCATGTTATAAATAACCGATTAACGATAAGCCTTTATATCTTGGAGTAATGGATGGTACTATTGATAGAACCCTCCCAGACTTCAAGGACGCTTTCTCATGAGCTGTTATTCGTGCCGGATTTCCCAGAAAAAGACCGGTAAATTCGTTTACCGGATCAACAAGAAAAGCAAGTATTCTACCCCAAAAAGGAGACCCAAATAATCGGTAGTCATTATCAACCAGCCAACGCTTGACATGATAGAATCCCTCCCCGATACAACTGCCAACGATAGGCGTAACAAATATATCCTGTATTGACGGACGTTCCATAAAAGCCTCTATACCGAATTCCCAGCCGACTGTCGAGACTATAGCGCTATATAGCGTGGATTTCCAGAAGTTAAAACCACACGACCGTGCCGACATGAAGTATGCTGCTCCGGCGTATGGGTGCAGGATATAATTGAAATAGAACTTATCGTGATCCCATTCCGGTCCTTTTTTAATAACATGATTGTGCCATCTCTTAAACAGCGGCACATCCTGTAGTTCAGCTCTGTTCCATGATGTGGCATCTTCAGGCAAACATTCCAACACAAGCAAAGTTCCGACAAAAGCACTGCTCAATGTAGCCGTATTTATCCATAATCTGTGCCAATCATACGAATTTCCAGTCACCGAATATGGTAATTTATAAGGTGATATGGGGACTGTTTGCTTAGGCAATATTGTAATGCTGTCAGATGAGGGGATTAGAGCTACGGTTGTTGAATCGTTAGGCTCTGAATATGCCCTAATCTGGCAGATGGCTACAAAGAGTAAAAATACCATTAAATGTTTGGTTCGCATTATTCTATAAATATTGCTTATTTACTAAAAGTTGTGTTGGCGACAGGATTCAAACCTGCATTTGCAGTAGTCGTTTTTGCGCGCGTGCTCTACTGCTGCCCTAATCAATTTGGACGACACCAACAGAACGCTATTTTGAATATCTGCGATTCTTAAAAATAGGTTTCGTGATAAAGCTCAAAATAGACGATTCCAGTTTTAACAGAAAAACTAAGTTTATTTTCCCTTGCCAGCCACCCGATAGCGCAAGCTAATTCCAATGGATCCAACTCTGTGACCTTCAAGAGTTCTTCCCAAGAATACTTTTGGGTGTTTAACGCACGCCAGATAATACCTGCGTTTTCACCAATTTTGTTATACTCCATATTCATATATTTATTTTTTATTGAACAACATAGATTATATAAACTTCTCAAGCCAACGAAAAATCGTATTATAAACTTCATCCCGTACATTTTTACGAGATAGGACAAGGTCATGCAAGCCATCCTTAATGGTTGCTTCTTCGACATTGGGTCCAAGTAATCGACCTGCTTCAGCAATATTATCGACATTTAGAACGGCATCTGACGCTCTGAAACTTTCTAAAGTATCGCCTTGTTTGGCGGATTTATCGGAATGAAGCAGCAATATGGGAACATTTATCCCGCCTTGCCGCAGTCGTTTTTGCCCATTGTCTATCGCACGAATCCATGCAGCATCAACATCCGGCATTACATCCGGTTTCCATGCTGTATTATATGACCATTCGCCGCCTAAATGTTTTGCAAGCGTAGAAGCATAATTAGTAGTCCGATCTCCTTTAATTTTCATGTTCGGGAACGGTCCTGCAATCTGTTTTAAAAGAGGGATGCCAAAGCGTACCATCCATTTAGGAAGATTCCAAGCCAAGAAAGGACTATTCAGCACAAGAACTTTGATTGCTGGATCAGGCATACACTGCATATATAACGACGAAATTAATCCTCCAGTAGAATGTCCTAAAAGGACAATGTTGCAGTTGCCGTCTTTTTTCATCATATCTATTCCGGCCTGAATATCCCAAAAGTATTCTTCCAAATTTCTTACCTGAAACATTTTTTGTCCTTGTGTAAAAGAGCGACCATATTTACGGAGATCAACGGCATAAAAATTATAGCCTTGTTCAATAAAACGATTTGCCATTTCTTCCTGAAAGAAATAGTCGCTGAATCCGTGTATATATAATACACCCCTTTCGGTATTCTGTCTTGCTTTCTTACGGATAATAGTACATCCCACGTTTCCACTGTAATCTATTCCTTGCGAAACATAATACATGTGGAATCCGTTGCCAAGTACATCGGGCATCCATGATGAAACATTTGCCTCTATATTTTCATTGTTGACTGCCATATTATTTTGATTATTTATTTATAGTTAAATGTAAAATCTGTCTTCGATAAAGTAGGCAGGCAAGTAGGAAATATACACCTGCTTGGATCCATAAACCACAATATTCAAAAGCCACGTCATGCAACGATGCTCCCATTCCTTGAATACGTACATTTGTAGGGAAGGAGCTAAAGAAGAAACCGATGAACCGAGATGCCCTAATCGTTCTTTCTGTTCATCACTTAATAATGATATTTCTTTGGAACTATGTATATATACTCCGGTAGCGGAAATACGTGGTAAATACTTTGTAAAAGCAGCTTTGCGCTCATAATATGCAGTCTGCTGTTTACTGTCAGCCATACGGAGCTCCTTGTTATTGCTGATAGCAAGGCTCCGGCAACTGTCGAGCGTAAGTTCACATTCCTGTGCTTGTACATTTATGAGCCAAGCAATTGTCAGTGATAATGTTGAAATAAATAATCTGTTCATATTACATCTGTGATTTTGGTACAAAGTTAGAGGTTTTAGGAAGAATACGCTACCTCGGTTTAAAGGAAAAATTGGTCAAATTAAAGGATGTTTAAGGTGGAAAAGTCTTGTATCGAGCAAAAAACCTAAAAAAAACATATCTCTTTTGTTCAAAATCCGCTACCTTTGCAGGCAAAAAGATTCTGTTATGGGACTATATTCACTTTCAATCGGAAGTTGCAGATGCGAAATCAGCATTCAGGGCTTTTTTTCCGCAACAATCTGTTTATCACAGGTCATATAGACGATATCGAACGCTTAAAATCACCATGCCGCATTGATGCCGTCACAATATTCATATGTATGGGCGGCAAAGTGAATTGCAGTGTCAATTTGAAACATTATCCGATAGGCAGCAATATGATATTGGTCATTTTTCCTGATGACATCATACAGATACACAGCGCAGAGAACCTTGAAGCATACGCTGTACTCATTTCCACTGATTTTTTTGAAAGAACTTGAAATAGACTTCAGACAACGGTCTGACTTCTACCTTGATGTCCGGCGTAATGCCGTTTGCCAACTGCCTCATGCTGAAATTGCCGCCTTGAATCCCTATTACACTCTTTTGTGTAATAATATCGGAAAACTAAAAGCAGAATCTCCGGCGATAATCAAAGGGATAGTTCAGGCTTTTTCTTATACCATCATTTCTCTGATGCGTTTCTTCCAGAAACAGGACAACAACGAGGAAACGTCCGAGACGGCAAGGAACAAACAGTTGTTTAACAAGTTCATGGCATTAGTGAAGCAGTCTCGCGGTTGTCAACGGGGTGTAAAATACTATGCCGATAAACTTTGCATTACGCCTAATTATCTCTCTGGGTCAATTAAAGATTATACCGGTAAATCGGCTACAGAATGGGTAAACGAATATGTAATAATGGAGGCAAAAATCTTGCTGAAAGACTCTGACATCAGTATTCAGCAGATAGCCTACCGACTCAAATTCCCGTCACAGTCGACTTTTGGAAAATATTTCAAGCTACAGGTAGGTATCGGGCCACGGGAGTTCAGAAACATCCTGCTATAAGAATGTATGATTTATATTCATAATCTTAAAATTTAAATCCTGCATTAATACATATTCCGACATTTTTCCCCAAGTTGGAATAATTGGTTTGTACGCCTATGGGACCTAAAACAAAATCGTATGAAGCCCGTAATGCACATCCCCACAAGTTATTGCCACTGAAAATGCGAGAAGTTTTGTGTGCCTCTTTGCCATATTCACCCAAAGCGGTGAGATAAAATTTACCTTTCACCCGATAACGAAAGGCGAGTCTTCCCGTTATAACATTGCGTTCCAGCAAATGTACGTGCTGTACGGTTTCCCATGCCATTTGCCATGGCAGGTAGTTGGCATCGGAAAATCCTCCGGCACAATTCTGGTAAATGGCAGGTATGGAACTGCCAAACAATAAACGGCTTTTGAGTGAAGGGAGTAAATAGAATCGACGGTTGAGTTTCAAGGCTGTTTCGGCATGGATGGCAACTTCTCCGAAGGGGGTATCGTCATCATATTGTATGCCGTTATCCGTATACACGATACCTTGTATCTGTATCCGGCTTCCATAAGTAGGATAATAAAGTCGGTCGTAAGTATCCATCGTACAAGAGACAAAATAGTTCAAGAAATGGTCAGACGAAGGAGATAACCGGCTTCCGTTTTGTCTAAACATATCTGAATGGTAATCATAATACTCAAAGCTCATACCCGCTTTCAGCCGGAAGTTTCTGATGTCACGGGTATAATAGCCAGCCAATGAATGTGACAAAAATTCCATACCATCCAATTTGTGCTTGCCTGCATAGAGGTCAAAATCATGATATGCCAGACGGTAAGAAAAACCTATTTTTGCCCCGAATAAGTGTCCATAAGCATATTCCGCTTCCAAATAAGGATTGCGGGAGATTCGCCCTGTCAGGGCATAGTGGTGGCGGGTGGAAATCTGCTGATTATTGGAGATATTGGCTATGATGCTTGCTAAATCTTCCGTATCGAAACGTGCCCCGATGTTAATGTGGCGATATTCTTTCGGTTCCATCAGGAATACTAAATCGTAAGGATTCGTATTTGTCAGTCGGTATTCAACCCGCGAGAAGATGTCTAATCCTTGTAGCATGGCAAGCGTGCGGTCTATCTCCTCCGGGCGAATACTTGACTGTTCCTGTAAAACAATCTTTTTCCTTATCCATTCTTTTTCTTCTCCTGTAATACCTTCTATTTCAATATGTCCTATTGGGTAAGCATCGGTATAGGATGGCTTTTGTACTTTGGACGATTGTATAATGGAATCACTTCCATCAGCATAAATGTACTGCCGCAGTGCCTGTAATTCATTCCATTGCTTACGGGCAGCTCTTTCGCCACGTATCAGTATAGTGTCTATGGCTTCCGGTTGAAAACTGGCTGCTGTATATCCTTTTAATGGGGGATTGATGTAAATATCAGCTTCCGTCTTGTTCTTTCGATATTTTTTCTGCCCCATAATGCCAATCAGTTGATCCACCACAGCAGAAGCTGAATTCAATTCTTCCTTTTTCTTCCAACCGGTGCTTAAATCAACGCAGATAACAATATCCGCTCCCATTTCCCGCACCACATCAACGGGCAAGTTGTTCAATGCTCCACCATCTACCAGTGTCATGCCATTCCACTCTACAGGAGCAAACACTCCGGGTATGGACATACTGGCACGCATCGCCATTGGCAACGAACCTGATGAAAGTACCACTTCCTGCCCTTCCACCAAATCTACTGCCACACAACGAAATGGAATAGGCAAAGTAGAAAAATCATCCACGTGATGATAACCAACCGTCAATTTGGAGAAAAGATTTATAATGTTTTGTCCTGTCACATATCCTGTTGGTAACGAAATTTTTCTTTCTTTGGAAAGTGGTACGTGAATCAAATACTTTTCCTTTTCTTCTTTGGAAAGGAAAGTCTCGGATTCCCGTTTCACTTGGTCTCTTAGCAAGAACAGCCAATCTTGGTTGCGATAGAGGCTGTCAAGGTCGGCTGCATCATATCCTATGGCATATAGTCCGCCTACAATGGCACCTATACTGGTTCCTGCAATATAATCTATCGGGATGTCTGCTTCTTCCAATACTTTAAGCACGCCAACTTCGGCTGCACCTTTGGCACCACCTCCACCCAATACAAGCCCAACTTTCTTACGGGATTGCTGAGCCTGCAAACTGGTATTGACAGATAGACAACACAGCATGAGAAAAAAATAAAGTATTCTTATTTTACGCATTTTATCATTCATTGAATTTGAAGGCAAAAGTACACGATTCAGGAAATAAAAAATGGAATATCGTAAGGAGATATTGGCTTATTTAACGGATTATTTTAGAGGAAATCAAGATTGACACTTAATGGTGTTAAGTCAACCAACAAAGCAGTTGGTGGTTCAACAACTCGTCTTATAATTATTGCTTGGTAAGTTCAAAATAGACAACAATTTGACTTGGTACATTCAGAACGATCTCCTCCAACTCCTTATCCACCTTGGATAGTTCCTCTTTGGACAAAGCATAGATGCAGTCAATCGCCAGTCGGTTGGCTGCTATTTTTCTGTG
>JBJEKS010000171.1:0-14614 GCA_051878755.1 Bacteroides sp.
CATGTAATCAGGCAATGCATCACGGCTCAAGATGGTTCTTCGGTCATTCAGTTGAAGCCCTGTCGCTCTCATTTTCATTTTCATTTTCCCTGTAGGGGCAGACAACCACAACATAGCATAAGAATCGCCAATGTTCACAAAACTCGTGGGAGAAATGTGATGAAAATCACAAAACTCGTGGGAGAAATGTGATGAAACATGCAAAAACTCGTGCGAAAAATGTGATTTTTCTGTGTCAGTTATGCTGCAGGTGGAGCGTGTCGTGGTAGTGGCGCTTGGCGTCGTTGAGGCTGCACGCGGCGTCGATGCCCTGCTGCTGCAGCTTCTCGGCCAGTTCGTTGAGGCGCTTGCGCGGCACGCGACCTATATAATATAGGTGGTAACGCAGGAAGCTCTCCGCCCCTTCGCCCACCTGCTCCACCAGCTCCATCACGTGCGTGGAGTTCAGCTCGCGCGCAAAGTCGAAGTTCACCTTGCGGATGCGGCCGTAGGGATAGCTCACCGTGCGCCCCACGCTGTGGATGCAGAGGCTTTCCGGCTCGATGGAGACGTAGCAGAAGTGCGTCAGCAGCAGGAAGAGCGCGTAGAAGCAGAGTGCCCCGAAGGCGATGCCCAGGATGGCGGCGAGCGCCCCCGTGAGCGAGGTGAGGCTCCAGAAGGTCATGATCAGCGTCATGAGGAAGACGATGAAGTACCAGAACATATAGAGCGACGGGCGGCAGAAACGTTCACGCTCCGCCTCCCCCGCGGCCACTTCGGCCGGCAACAGGTTGACGCAAGGCTTCCCCATGGCGAGCAGCGTGTTGAGCAGCGCCGAGGGATGATTGCGCGTATGCACCTTGAGGGTAACGCAGCGGCCGCCGTCAGCCGCACGTTGTCCGCCGCAGCGGCTGTCGCCGCCGCACGTCTCGATATGAAACAATCCAGGGCCATACGCCCCTTCCACTTCCGCCTCCTTCTCGCCCCATTGCGGTCGGCAAAGGCAGGCAAACTGTTTGACTTCTTCCGGCGTGATGCCGTATCGGCGCAGCAGGTGTCGAGCGCGCGCCTCTTCTTTGGCAGTGTGTCTCATGATGAATATCTTTCTTTATGGTTAGTCAAATTGTCATTATGGTCAATAGTCATTAGTCATTAGTGATAGCTACGAGCTACGAGCTACAAGCTACGAGCTACGAGCTACGAGCTACAAGCTACGAGCTACGAGCTACGAGCTACAAGTGATAGTGGTAAGTTGCGGGGTTGAAACCACTGATTTTCACAGATTATTACGGATGTGCGCAGATGGAATAGGGGAGAAATCTGTGGTTCCTAAACCTAATCACTAATCACTAAACACTAATCACTAAACACTCATCACTAATCACTTCTTCAGCTCGGGATAGCTGATGCGCGTGTGGTAGATGGTGCGCAGCTTCTCCTTGAAGACGCTTTTCACCGTGGCGATGTCCTTGAAGGTGATGGGGCAGAGGCGGAAGAAGCCTTCGCTCACCTGCGCGTCGATGATCTTCTCCACCAGGTTGCTGATGCTCTCCTCCGTATATTCGGGAAGGCTGCGCGAGGCCGCCTCCACCGAGTCGGCCATCATCAGGATGGCTTGCTCCTTGGTGAAGGGGTTAGGCCCCGGGTAGTGGAACATCTCGTGCGGCGGCTCCTCGCCCGGGTGCTCGTTCTTCCAGGAGATGTAGAAATACTTCGTCGTGCCGGCACCGTGGTGTGTGGTGATGAAGTCGCGTATCACCTTCGGCAGGTTGTGCTTGTCGGCCAGGCGGAGGCCATCCGTCACGTGGCTGATCACCACCTGCGCGCTCTGCTCGTAGCTGAGGCTCTTGTGCGGGTTGATGCCCGCCGACTGATTCTCCGTGAAGAAGGCGGGGTTCTCCATCTTGCCGATGTCGTGGTAGAGCGCACCCGTACGCACCAGCTGGCTGTTGCCGCCGATGCGGTTGGCCGCCTCAGCCGCCAGGTTGGCCATCTGCATGGAGTGCTGGAAGGTGCCCGGCACCGTCTCCGACATGCGGCGCAGGAGCGGCGTGTTGATGTTGGAGAGCTCCACCAGCGTCACGTTCGACGTAAACCCGAACGCCTTCTCGATGAGGAACATCAGCGGATAGGTGAAGAGCAGGCAGACGGCGTTGATGCCCAGGTAGATGTACATGCCGCCGTTGATTTTGCTCAGGTCGTTCTCCGCGATCAGCTCGAAGGCGAAATAGACGGCCGCGTAGGTGAGCAGCGTGAGCAGCGCCGTGCGGAAGAGCTGCGAACGCTGCGACAGCTCACGCAAGCTGAAGATGGCCACGAGCCCTGCCGCCAGCTGCGTCAGGATGAACTCGTGCGGATAGCGCAGCGAGATGGAGCAGATGAGGATGGTGATGGCGTGCGCCATGAAGGCCGTGCGCGTGTCCAGGAAGACGCGCACCATGATGGGCAGCATGGCGAAGGGGATGATATAGACGTTGAAGAACATGTTGGCCACCATCACGTTGGTCACCACGCAGAAGAACATGATCAGCGCGAAGAGCAGCGCCAAGCTGCCCCGCTGCTCGTAGTAATCCTTGCGGTAGAGGTCGAGGTAGAGCATGAAGCAGAGCATGAAGATGCTCACGAAGAGGATTTGTCCGCCCAGCATCAGCCGCTTCTGCGTGATGGAGCCGCTGCGCTTGAGCGACTCCTTGTGGAGGCTCTGCAGGATGTTGTAGGTCTCAGGGCTGACGATTTCGCCGCGGTCGATGATTTTCTGGCCGCTCACCACGAGGCCCGTCGCCCACGAGTAGTTGTTCAGCATCTCCTGGCGCGCCGAGAGCGTGCGCTGCTCGTCGTAGTGGAGGTTGGCGTTGAGGTAGGCGTTGAGCCCCAGCCGCCGCAGCATCTCCGGGTGGAGGCGTGCGGTGTCGGCCGTGAGCATCTGCTGATACGCCTCCAGCTCCGAGCAGACGCTGCCCAGGGGCTTGGCCACCGACAGCTTCTCCTCAATCACGTGGATGCCCGCGATGCTGTCCCTCCGCAGGCGGCTCAGCTCCTCCGTCAGCAGGATGCCGCGCGCATAGAACTCGCTCAGCTTCCGCTCGATGAGCCGCCCCGTTTCCGCCGAGGGGAGGAACCGCTTCAGCCGTCCCTGGCAATCGGCCCTGAAGGTGCGCAGCGCCTCGTCGGCCACCTGCGTGTCGCGCACGAAGTAGGGTTGGAAATGGCGCATGAGGCTGTCCTGCTCGCGCTGCACCACCTCGTCGGACTTGTAGATGGGGAAGTCGAACGTGGCCATCACCTGCCCGTACTTCCAGGGCTTGTTGATGTCAAACTGATAGTTGAACTTGCCGTCGCGTGGCATGAAATAGACCACGACGCTCACGGTGGCCACGAAAATAGCCACTCGATATAGCAAATCTCTCACAGAGAGCTCTTTCTTGGTGCGTATCTTGCTCATATCCTCGAAATTTTTGCGAAAAGTACGAAAAAAATCGTTACCTATGAAAAAAATGACGTATTTTTGCAGTCAAATAGCACTAATTTTACGAATTTCATCGAAAATTGAACGAAAATATGGCAGAAACAGCAGAAAGAAAAGTCAGAGTACGTTTCGCCCCGAGTCCTACGGGGCCTCTTCATATCGGTGGTGTGCGCACCGCCCTGTATAACTACCTCTTCGCCCGTCAGCATGGGGGCGACTTCATCTTCCGTATCGAGGACACCGACTCCAACCGCTTCGTGCCCGGTGCCGAGCAGTACATCATCGAGTCGTTCAAGTGGCTCGGCGTCACCTTCGACGAGGGCGTGACCTTCGGCGGAAACTACGGCCCCTACCGCCAATCGGAGCGACGCGACATCTACAAGAAGTACGTGCAGGTGCTGCTCGACAACGGCAAGGCCTACATCGCCTTCGACACGCCCCAGGAGCTGGAGGCGAAGCGCGCCGAGGTGAGCAACTTCCAGTATGATGCCTCCACGCGCCTGCAGATGCGCAACTCGCTGGTGATGCCGCGCGAGGAGGTGGAGGCGCTCATCGCCGAGGGCAAGCAGTATGTGGTGCGCTTCCGCATCGAGCCGAACGAGGAGGTGCACGTGCATGACCTCATCCGTGGCGAGGTGGTCATCAACAGCTCCGTGCTCGACGACAAGGTGCTCTACAAGTCGGCCGACGAGCTGCCCACCTACCACCTGGCCAACATCGTGGACGACCACCTGATGGAGGTGTCGCACGTCATCCGTGGTGAGGAGTGGCTCCCCTCCGCGCCGCTCCATGTGCTCCTCTACCGCGCCTTCGGCTGGGAGGAGAGCATGCCGCAGTTTGCCCACCTGCCCCTGCTGCTCAAGCCCGAGGGCAACGGCAAGCTGAGCAAGCGCGACGGCGACCGCCTCGGCTTCCCCGTCTTTCCCCTGGAGTGGCACGACCCCAAGAGCGGCGAAATCTCCTCCGGCTACCGTGAGGCAGGTTACCTGCCCGAGGCGGTCATCAACTTCCTCGCCCTGCTGGGTTGGAACCCGGGCAACGACCAGGAGCTGATGACGATGGACGAGCTTATCCGCCTCTTCTCGCTCGAGCATTGCAGCAAGGCAGGCGCCAAGTTTGACTATAAGAAAGGTACGTGGTTCAACCACGAATACATCATGCAGAAGGATGACGCAGAGCTGGCTCAGCTCTTCAAGCCCGTGCTCCGCGCTCAGGGCGTGGAGGTGGAGCGCTACACCGACGACTTCCTGGCTCGCGTGGTGGCGCTCGTGAAGGGTCGCGTCAACTTCATCAAGGAGCTTTGGGATCAGTCGCGCTTCTTCTTCCGCGCCCCCGAGGCCTATGCCGAGAAGGACGTGAAGAAGCGTTGGAGCGCCGAGACACCCGCCATCATGAACGAGCTGACGGCCCTGCTCGAGGGGTTGGAGAGCTTCGAGTCGAAGGCTGCCGAGGAGCAGGTCATCGGCTGGATAACCGCCAAGGGTTACCACCTGGGCAACGTGATGAACGCCTTCCGCCTGGCCGTGGTGGGCGAGTGCAAAGGCCCCCACATGTTCGACATCACCGAGCTGCTCGGCAAGGAGGAGACGATACGCCGTATCCAGGTGGCCATCGAGGCACTTGGTGTGCAGTAAAGAACTGTAGTTGTGCAGTAAAGAGCTGTAGTTATGATTTATAATCTGATAATTGCGCTATACGACCTGCTGGTGCACCTGGCGTCGCCCTTCAGCCGCAAGCCCCGGAAGATGATGAAGGGGCATTGGGTGGTGTATGAGCTGCTGCGTCAGCAGCTGGAGCCGGATGCCCGCTACATCTGGTTTCATGCCGCCTCGCTGGGAGAGTTTGAACAGGGGCGGCCGCTGATAGAGAAGATCCGTGCCCGCTTCCCCGAGTACCGCATCCTGCTCACCTTCTTCTCCCCCTCGGGGTATGAGGTGCGCAAGAACTACCGAGGGGCGGACATCGTCTGCTACCTCCCCTTCGACAAGCCGCGCAACGTGAAGAAGTTCCTCGACCTGGTGAACCCCTGCATGGCCTTCTTCATCAAGTATGAGTTCTGGAAGAACTACCTCGACGAGCTGCATCGCCGGCGCATCCCCGTCTATAGCGTCTCCTCCATCTTCCGCAAGGGACAGATTTTCTTCAAGTGGTATGGCGGTACCTACCGCAACGTGTTGCGCAACTTCGACTACCTCTTCGTGCAGAATGAGCTTTCCAAGCGCTTCCTGGCCAAGATAGGCATCCACCGCACCATGGTGGTGGGCGACACCCGCTTCGACCGCGTGCTTCAGATTCGCGACGAGGCGAAGGAGCTGCCCCTGGTGGAGCTCTTCAAGAACAACACGATGACCTTCGTGGCCGGCAGCTCGTGGCAACCCGATGAGGACCTCTTCATCGAGTACTTCAACCAGCATCCGGAGGTGAAGCTCATCATCGCGCCCCACGTCATCGACGAGAACCACCTGGTGGAGATAATCTCGAAGCTGAAGCGCCCCTACGTGCGTTACACGCGCGCCGACGAGCAGAATGTGCGGAAGGCCGATTGCCTGATTATCGACTGCTTCGGCCTCCTCTCCTCCATCTACCGCTACGGCGAGATTGCCTACATCGGTGGCGGATTCGGCGTGGGCATACACAACACGCTCGAGGCGGCTGTCTATGGCATCCCCGTCATCTTCGGCCCTAAGTACCAGAAGTTCCAGGAGGCGGTGCAGCTCATCGAGCAGAAGGGTGCCTACTCCATCAAGAACTACGTGGAGCTGCAGGTGCTCCTCGACCGTCTCTTGACCGACGAGCACTTCCTGCGCGAGACGGGTATCAATGCCGGCGGCTACGTGACCGACCACGCCGGTGCCACCGACAAGATACTCCGCATCATCAATTTCTGATTCTACTCCTTATACCAGGAGGCGTACATCAGGTAGTTGTGCGCTATCTTCTGATTCAGCTCCTTCGCCTGCTCGGGGTCAACCTTCTTGATGAACTTGGCAGGTACGCCGCCCCAGATGCTGCCGGGTTCGATGACCGTGTTCGACAAGACGAGTGAACCGGCCGCCACGATGGCGCCTTCGCCCACTACGGCATGATCGAGCAGCGTGGCGCCCATGCCTATCAGGGCATAGTCGTGGATGGTGGCGCCATGGATGGTGACGTTATGCCCCACGGAGACGTGGTCGCCTATCTCGATGGTTGACTTCTCATAGAGCGTATGGAGCACGCTGCCATCCTGTATGTTGACGCCGTTGCCGATGCGGATGGAGTTGACGTCGCCGCGCAACACGGTGCTGAACCAGATGCTGCAATCGCGCCCCATCACCACATCACCCACCACGACGGCATTGTCCGCCAGGAAACAGTTTTCCCCTATCTGTGGCGTAAAGCCACGTACCGATTTGATTATTGCCATAAATCTTTATCTTTTTTAAATTGCTTCACAAGCCTCCTTCAGCCACTCCTGTGTCTCGGCATCGAGGCGCGGGGAGAGCTTCTCATAGACGGTGCGGTGGTAGCTGTTCAGCCACTCCACCTCCTCGGCGGTGAGCATCTCGCGACGGATGGGCGCCTTGTCGATGGGGCAGAGGGTGAGCGGCTCGAAGCGGAAGAACCGACCGAAGGCCGTCTCCTGTGAGGGCACAATCAAGAGGGTATTCTCCGTGCGCACGCCGTGCTTGCCGGCTTTGTAGATGCCCGGCTCGTCGGTCACGGTCATGCCTGCTTGCAGCAGGGTGGGCATGTGGTTCATGCGGATTTGGTGAGGACCTTCGTGTACGCAGAGGTAGGAACCCACGCCGTGACCCGTGCCGTGGAGGTAGTTGATGCCCATCTTCCACATGGCTTGTCGCGCCAATACGTCGAGCTGCGTGCCGCAGGTGCCTGCGGGGAACTCCGCGTTCATCAGGGCAAGGAAACCCTTCAGCACCAGGGTGTAATCGGTGCGTTCCTCTTCGGTGGTAGGACCTAAGGCGATGGTGCGCGTCAGGTCGGTGGTGCCGTCCAGGTATTGGCCGCCGCTGTCGAGCAGCAGCAACCCTTTAGGCTCCAGCGGTATGTCGGTTTCGGGTGTGGCTTCGTAGTGTACGATGGCGCCGTGGGCGCCATAGCCGGCGATGGTGTCGAAGCTGATGCCGCGGAAGTCGGCTTGCTCGGCGCGCAGGGCGCAGAGCTTCTCGTCGATGGTCAGCTCCGTCTGTCCCCCTTGCTCCACGGCCGGCTTCAGCCAGCGGAGGAACTTCACCATGGCCACGCCGTCGCGTATCATCGCTTCGCGGAATCCTGCTTGCTCCACCGCGTTCTTCACGCTCTTCATCAGGCAGATGGGTGAGGCGCTGTCGATAACCGAGCAACCTTGCTGCGCGGCTTCGTAGATGGCCGCATTGGTCTTAGGCAGGTCGAGCAGCAACTTCACGCCCTGCAGGCGGCTCAACGTGGCGGCTGCCTCGGTGTAGGGAGCCACGCTCACGTGGATGGAAGTCAGGTAATCGGCCGTCTCTTGCGGCACTTTGGCTGCATCGGTGAAGAGGATGGTTTCCTCACGGCCGATATAGAGGTATGCCACGAAGACGGGGTTGCAATGCACGTCGCTGCCGCGGAGGTTGAGCGTCCAGGCAATCTCATCGAGCAGGGAGACGAAGATGGCTTCCGCACCCTTGGCGGCGAGTGCCTGCCGGATGTCGCTCAGCTTCTCTTCTGCCGGTTTTCCTGCATAGCGCAGCGGATGCACCACGATGGGGGCTTGCGGTATGGCGGGGCGGTCGCTCCAGATGGTGGCCAGGGGGTCGGCGATGTAGCGCAGCGTGATGCCGGCGGCGGCCAGCTCCTCCTTCAGCGACTTGGCTCCTTGGGTGGAGAAGACGGTGGCGTCGATGCCCACGGCTTCACCTGCCTTGAGCTCGGCGGTGAGGAACTGGGCGATGGAGGGCGTCTCGGGCAGCATCTCCTTGTAGAGGTCGATGCCCGTGCCTTGCAGCTGTTCGGCCGCTTGCAGGAAGTAGCGTGAATCTGTCCAAAGCCCTGCTTTCTCCAGGGTGACGACGACGGTACCTGCCGAGCCGTTGAAGCCACTTATCCACTCGCGTGAATGCCAGTGGGGAGCTACGTATTCACTGAGGTGAGGGTCGGTACTTGGGATGATGAAGGCACTGATGCCTTGACTTTTGAGCACGTTGCGGAGGGCGGCAAGGCGCGAGGTGATGACGGTATTCATAGGCGGTTTTACGTTTTTAATTAATTCAGTCAATCAACTACATTAATTCGGTTAATAATTAGGTTTGTTCTTGTTCGTAATAATAATATAATAATAGGTGTAATACTTGTTGCTTACGAAAAGTACGGCAATATTACGAAAAAAAATCATACCATCGTGCATTTGGAATGAATATTTTTTCAAACGGGCAAAAATTCCTCATCTCAGGGCAAAAAAAGATGCATCGGCCACCCGGAGATGGTCGATGCATCGGTATAATTGATGAGGTTATTCCCTATTGGGGCTTATTCCTTGTTGCCACGGTCGCGGCGTTCGCGGCGATCGCCACGCTCACGGCGTTCGCCTCTCTCGGGGCGCTCCTGATAGCCTTCGGGCTTCGGGATGAGCACCTTGTGCGAGAGCTTGAACTTACCGGTCTTCGGGTCGATGTCGAGCAGCTTCACCTGAATCTCGTCACCCTCCTTCAATCCGGCTTCCTCTACCGTCTCCAGGCGCTTCCAGTCAATCTCCGAGATGTGGAGCAAACCGTCGCGTCCGGGGAGGAACTCTACGAAGCAACCGTAAGGCATGATGCTGCGAATCTTACCCGTGTAGGTCTCACCTACCTCAGGCACAGCAACGATGGCCTTGATCATGCGGATGGCATCGTCGATGCTCTGCTTGCAGGTACCTGCAATCTCGATCTTGCCCACGTTGTCCTCCTCTTCGATGGTGATGGTGGCACCCGTCTCCTCCTGCATACCCTGGATGATCTTTCCACCCGGGCCGATGACGGCACCGATGAACTCCTTGGGGATGGTCATCGTCTCGATGCGCGGTGCGTGCGGCTTCAGGTCGGCGCGAGGCTCAGCGATGCAATCGGTCAGCTTGCCGAGGATGTATTCGCGGCCAGCCTTTGCCTGCAGCAGTGCCTTCTCCAGGATGTCGTAGGTAAGGCCGTCGCACTTGATATCCATCTGCGTAGCGGTGATACCGTCCTTCGTACCCGTCACCTTGAAGTCCATGTCGCCCAGGTGGTCCTCATCGCCGAGGATATCGCTGAGCACGGCATATTTCTCTTCACCCGGGTTCTTGATAAGACCCATGGCGATACCCGATACGGGCTTCTTGATCTTCACACCGGCATCCATCAGCGCCAGCGTGCCGGCACATACGGTAGCCATTGACGAAGAGCCGTTTGACTCCAGGATATCTGATACGACGCGGATGACGTAGGGATAATCGGCAGGAATCTGACCCTTCAGGGCGCGCCATGCCAGGTGGCCGTGACCAATCTCGCGGCGACCTACACCACGCTGTGCCTTTGCCTCACCCGTAGAGAAGGGAGGGAAGTTGTAGTGCAGCAGGAAGCGCTCCTTGCCATGCACCAAGACGTCGTCGATAATCTTCTCGTCGAGCTTCGTGCCCAGCGTCACGGTAGAGAGTGACTGCGTCTCACCGCGGGTGAAGATAGACGAACCGTGAGGGCCGGGAAGCGGACTTACCTCGCACCAGATGGGGCGGATGTCGGTCGTCTTACGGCCATCGAGACGCTTGCCCTCGTCGAGGATGCAGCGGCGCATAGCCTCCTTCTCCACGTCGTGGTAGTAGCGGTCGATGAGGGGAGCCTTCTCTTCCAGCTCCTCTTCGGTGAACTGAGCCTTGAACTCATCGCAGATGGCGGTGAAGGCGTCTTCACGGGCATGCTTGTCGCGGTTGCCCTCGCTGGCGATGGCGTAAGCCTTGGCGTAGCAAGCCTCGTGTACGGCCTTGCGCAGCTCCTCGTCGTTCACCTCGTGGTCGTAGGTGCGCTTCACGGTCGAGCCAACCTCCTCGGCCAGCTCCTTCTGTGCAACGCACATGGGCTTGATGGCTTCGTGGGCGGCCTTCAGGGCAGCGAGCAGGTCCTGTTCAGACACTTCGCTCATCTCGCCTTCCACCATCATGATGTTTTCGTAGGTAGCACCCACCATCAGGTCCATGTCGGCCTTTTCCAGCTGCTCGAAGGTGGGGTTGATGACAAACTGACCATCGATGCGCGCTACGCGCACCTCAGAGATAGGTCCGTTGAAGGGGATGTCAGATACTGCCAATGCAGCTGAAGCGGCCAAGCCGGCCAGAGCGTCGGGCATGTCAACGCCATCTGCAGAGAACAGTATGATGTTTACATAAACTTCGGCGTGGAAATTGTCAGGGAAGAGGGGGCGCAAAGCGCGGTCAACGAGGCGGCAGGTCAGGATTTCGTAATCCGAGGCACGGCCTTCGCGTTTGGTGAAACCGCCGGGGAAACGTCCGAATGCGGAGAATTTCTCTTTGTACTCTACCTGAAGCGGCATGAAATCTGTTCCGGGAACTGCGTCCTTGGCGGCACAAACAGTAGCCAGCAGCATGGTGTTGCCCATGCGCAGCATTACAGAACCGTCTGCCTGTTTTGCCAGCTTTCCCGTTTCGAGCGTGATGGTTCTTCCATCAGGAAGCTCGATAGTCTTAACAATGGGGTTGATCATAAAAAAATTGTTTTCTGTTTTTTTCGTCCAAAAATCGTGCAAAAGTACACATTTTATTTGGTTTACTCCCTCTCAAAGGGATAAAATCTTTCAAAAGAGCGATTTTTTTTATTTTTTCAGTGCAAGATGTTGCAAAAATGCTTTGTCGCAAGCTGAAAAGACGTATCTTTGCAGGCCGTAAAGCATTGCTTAGGGTAAATGCTTTCTGCAAATGGTATAAATGGACAAACAATATACGGATAGACAGATATGAAGAAAATGATTTGCGCGGCGCTGGCCGTGTTTGCATTGAGCGCCTGCCACAACGAGCCTCGCTTCTGCGTGGAGGGCGAAGTGTCGGGAGCTGAGGGTAAGATGCTCTATTTCGAGGCATCGGCCCTGGAGGGAATCGTGGCGCTCGACTCGGTGAAGTTGGGTGGCAGTGGCTCGTTCAGCTTTGAGCAGCGGCAACCGGAGTCGCCCGAGTATTACCGCCTGCGGGTGGAGGACAAGGTCATCAACCTCTCCATCGACTCTACGGAGACGGTCAAGGTCAAGGCACCTTTCGTGGATTTTGCCACGAAGTATGAGGTGAGCGGTTCGGCCAACTGCTCCATGATTAAGGAACTGACCCTGCTGCAGGTCGGCTTGCAGCAAGCTGCCAACGCCTTGGTGGCTGACGTGCGTGCCAACAAGCTCACGCCCACCAGCTATGAGGAGAGCTTGCTGAAGCTGGTCAACGACTACAAGGACGAGGTGAAGCTGAAGTACATCTATGCTCAGCCGGCCATGTCGGCCGCCTATTTCGCCCTCTTCCAGAAGCTGAACGGCTACATGCTCTTCGACCCGCTCAACAACAAGGACGACGTGCGTTGCTTTGCCGCCGTGGCCACGAGCCTCTACAACCGCTACCCCCATGCCACGCGCTCGAAGAACCTCTACAACATCGTCATCAAGGGCATGAAGAATACGCGCAAGCCGAAGGAGGAGACGCTGGAGATTGCTGCCGACCAGATTCAAACCACCGGCCTTATTGACATCTCCCTGCGCGACATCCAAGCCAACGTGCGCAAGCTCAGCGAGCTCAAGGGCAAGGTGGTGCTGCTCGACTTCACCATCTACCAGAGTGCCGTGAGCGCTTCGCACAACTACCTGCTGCGCGACCTCTACGACAAGTATGCTTCGCGAGGATTGGAGATTTACCAGGTGTCGCTCGATGCCGATGAGCACTTCTGGAAGACCACGGCGGCCAACCTCCCCTGGGTGTGCGTGCGCGATGCGGAAGGCATCTACTCCTCGGTGGCTGTCACCTATGCCGTGCAAGCCGTGCCCACCATCTTCCTCATCAACCGCAGCAACGAGCTCAGCGCCCGCGGCGAAACCATCAAGGACCTCGAAGCAGCCGTCAAAGCCCTGCTCTAATTCCTAAAAATGAGTTTTTTAAGATTAAATGTGTTGTAAAGCAGGCTTTCTTGCTTGATTTGTATTGAATAAAAGCCTATCTTTGCACGCGAAAACAACATCAATGAGGGTTCCAACATGCCAACCATGTTGGAATTCTTTTTGTTTTTTGTAAAAACCCCTTTTTCAACACAAGTTGTATATACATTATTAATATATAGGAGGAAATAAATTATGGCTTATATGTCAGAAGAGGGCTACAACAAGCTGGTAGCCGAGTTACGTCAGTTGGAGGCGGTAGAGCGCCCCAAGATTGTGGCAGCTATTGCCGAGGCACGCGACAAGGGTGACCTGTCGGAGAATGCCGAATATGATGCCGCCAAGGAGGCTCAGGGCCTGCTCGAGATGAAAATCAACAAGCTGAAGGCCGTCATTGCCGATGCAAAAATCATCGACGAGTCGAAACTCAAGACCGACTCCGTGCAGATCCTGAACAAGGTGGAGCTGAAGAACGTGAAGAATGGTGCCAAGATGACCTATACCATCGTGTCGGAGAGCGAAGCCAACCTGAAGCAGGGCAAGATTTCGGTCAACACGCCCATCGCACAGGGCCTGCTGGGTCATAAGGTGGGTGAGGTAGTGGAAATCAAGGTGCCCCAGGGTGTCATCAGCCTTGAGATTGTAAATATTTCATTTTAAACTATCAGGCAAGTCTGCTGCGTGCGGATTTGCCTTTTTTTAATTCCAAACAGATATGGCAACCATTTTCAGTAGAATCGTAGCGGGCGAGATTCCTTGCTACAAAGTCGCCGAGGACGATAAGTTCTTTGCCTTCCTCGACATCAATCCCCTGGTGAAGGGACATACGCTGGTCATCCCCAAACAGGAGGTGGATTACCTCTTCGACCTGAGTGACGCCGACCTGGCCGCCATGCAGGTGTTTGCCAAGCATGTGGCCGCCGCCATCAAACGTGCCTTCCCCTGCATCAAGGTGGGTCAAGCCGTGCTCGGCCTTGAGGTGCCCCATGCCCACATCCACCTCATCCCCATGCAGAGCGAGAAGGACATGCTCTTCTCCAACCCCAAGCTCAAGCTGAGCGACGAGGAGTTCCGTCAGATAGCCGAAGCTATCCGCGCCGAGCTCTAAGCGCCGCCGCACATGAGTGCCTCCCCACGCTGAGTGCTCCCCACACGCTGTGCGCGCGGATGCACATGGGCAACTTTCCTCCCCCGCATAAACAAGGGTGGCTCCTGACAGAGATGCTATCTGCCGGAGCCACCCTTTCAGTATCTTGTAGGGGCGGAATATCTTCCGCCCGAATACACCCACCGCTGCTTATCAGACGAACTTGTCGCCGAGCTTGATTTGAGCGTCGTTGACGTACTTGCGGATGGCTTGCTCCTCGTCCTTGCGGCAGATGAGCAGGACATTTTCCGACTCAGCCACCAGGTAGCCCTCCAACCCGTCAATCACCACCAGCTTCTCCTTCGGCATGGCTACGATGTTCTCCTTGCAGTTGTAGAGCATCGAGTGGCACTTCAGCACCACGTTGCCCTCACGGTCCTTCGGCGAGAGGTCGTAGAGCGAACCCCACGTACCCAGGTCGCTCCAGCCAAAGTCGCCGAGCGAGACATAGACGTTGTTGGCCTTCTCCATGATGCCGTAGTCAATCGACACGTTGGGGCAAGCGGGGAAGTTCTCCTCGATGAACTGCTTCTCCTGCGGTGTGCCATAGAGGCCCTCGCCGCGACGCATCTTACCAGCCAACTCAGGCAGGAGTGACTCGAAAGCCGCGATGATGCTGTTCACGTTCCACAGGAAAAGTCCTGAGTTCCAGTAGAACTCGCCACTCTCCACGAATACCTTGGCCAGCTCCAGCTCCGGTTTCTCCGTGAAGGTCTTCACCTTATAGAAGTTGTCGCCCACCTGATTGGCTATCTGGATGTAGCCGTAACCCGTCTCGGGGCGGTTGGGCTTGATGCCCAGGGTGAGCAGATGGCCGCTGTTGGCCACGAACTGCAATCCCTTGCTCACCACGTCGAGGAACTCCTCCTCCTTGAGGATGAGGTGGTCGGAGGGAGCCACCACGATGTTGGCTT
>JBJEKS010000172.1:0-2573 GCA_051878755.1 Bacteroides sp.
ACCGCCACGGTACTCACCGCGGCCTACCCCTACACGCCCCTACCCCCGACCATCCTCGTAGCCGGCCAGGACACCCTGCGCCTCAGCCAGACCGAAAAAGGCCTCCACATCGAAGGCCCCAGACAGGGGGTATGCCTGGAAGCGAAAGAATAGCCCACAGCAAACCGTATGTGTAGCGACCTCACAACGAGCCGCAACGCTCCGCACTGAATAGCGACATCTATTTTCAAAAACTAACCCTCAAACAACCCTCTAATTTTTATGACAATTCATAAATCCAACGGCGTGGGCACATTCCATATCATCATAGACCCCTCGCAAACAAATACCCCCTCGACGAGAGAGGAACTCGCTGCAAAATACAAGGCACTCTACACCTTCATGGGTGAAGCCCCACAGGTGGAAGTCGACGACAGCATGGTAATCATCCATGTGGACAGCGCACGCTTTGCGCCCTACGACAAGAAGCTGAATCAAGCCATCGCCCTCTGCGAACAGCGGAAATTCGATGCAGCCGAAGCGCTGCTCAAGGAAGTGCTCAAAGATTGCCCCTTCCACTCGGAGGCCTATCGCATGCAGGCACAGATTGAGATGGAACGGAACCACATCAACGAAGCCATAGACATCTGCATCGATGCCCTGCGCTACTGTCCCTCCAACCTGTGGGCACTCATCTTGATGGGCAACCTGCTGATGCGGAAAAAAGATTTCCAGACAGCCGACATCTATTATCAGAAAGTCATCACCTTCCACCCCGACAATGCCCTGGCCATGAACAACATCGGAGCGAACTACATGCAGCGGGGCGAGGCACAGAAGGCCATCGAGTGCTTTACCAAGGCCATAGCACAACAACCCGACTACCTCAACACCTACTATGGCCTGGCCATGGCCCATCGCCACGAGGGGCGCGACATGGAAGCCTTTGAATGGATTCACAAGGGCTTGCTGAAAGGTATAGACCGCCCCGAAAATGCTCAGACCCGTAGCGAGTGTGTCAAGATGATGATTGCACTGGCTGGAAGTATTGTCAGAAAGCAGGATTACGACCAGTCGGTACAGCACTATCGCGAACTGCTCGAGGCCCGCGATGCAGCCCCTATCGAGATGAAAGATGATCCCAAACTGCCACTCTACGCACAGCTGAAGTACCGCTACGCCTATTACGAAAAGAAGCATGTAGTGGTCTACAACAGCACCAAGCAGTACTACCAGCATCACATCCTCCACGAACTGACCCACCTGTCAATGGCTCTCGACGCACGTGCAGAAGGCAAGAACCTGATCATGGTGCAGACACCCGAATCGACCGAGGCCTACGACAAGAAGTTCAAGCACCGCTTCAGGCAAGCTTTCAACAAGTTGGGAACGGAAAAGATGATGCCTATCTACCGACAGATGCAGCAAGGTCTATGCCTGCAGCTGATGAACTGTGCGCTCGATCTTATCGTGGAAGACCGCATCTACGCCATCTCACCGGCCATCCGCCCCTTACAACTCTGTGCATTGCTGACGCAGGAAGAGGAGAACATCAAAGGCCTGGAATCGGTACAGCGCTCGTCTTTGGTACCCCAAGAGATTGTGCGGCTCAACAAGGTGATGAACCTCGTCACAGGTATGCACCTCAAGCTGCTCTACGGCATCAACTTCCTCAACTACTACAAACCCACACGCGAGGAGTACCGACTGGCCGAAGACCTCTTTGAGGAGTACCTGGCCTACCGCAACGACTGCAAGCCTGGTGATGAATATGACCTGATGAACTACTTCATCGAGAGCCTTGACTGCGCAGGGATGCTCGGCATGATGAATGAGAAAGAGGTCACACAATACGGCCGACAGCACGAAGGATACCATGTCGATGAGCCCAAGAGCGAAGCCGACCGCGAGCAGTCGAATGCCGACTTTGAGGCGCAAAATGCAGCAGGAAAAGATGGGGCACGCGACTTTATGATGATTATGTACATGATGGGAGCCTTGGAGTACTTTGACGGAATGCCCATGGATAAGATACGCCGAACGGCATTCGAAATCAGCATGGTGGGTATCAACGGAATCTCTCCCGATGGAAAAGGCTACCGCGTCAAAAGCATCCCTGGCAAGGAGTTTGGGGGATATCAGTTCCTGGCCTACTACTACGTCAGCTGGGCCCTCTGCGAGCCCGACAAGGTGGACCAGTTAGGTATGCCCTACCGTCCCCTCTATGAGAATGCACTTGAAATGTACAACAGAAAAAAGCATTAGAGCTATGGATGAAATCAAATCACTTCAAGCTGCCGTGGAGCGCTTCAGCGAGGAGCGCGACTGGCATCAGTTTCATAACGGCAAGGACCTGGCCATAGCGCTCTCCATCGAGGCCTCAGAGTTGCTTGAGCTCTTCTTATGGAAGCATCCCGAGGAGGCCAGCAGAGAGAAAATCTCCGAGGAACTGGCCGATGTCATCAACTACGCGCTGCTCATGGCCTCGGCTTATGGATTAGATATAGATGCCATCGTGCGTCGTAAGATGGAGCGCAATGCAGAGAAATATCCCATAGAGAAGGCCAAAGGAGTGGCTACGAAGTATAACGAAT
>JBJEKS010000173.1:0-2558 GCA_051878755.1 Bacteroides sp.
GACAACGTGGGCTACTGCATCCAGGCCTGCGGCATCACCTTCACCTTCCTGACCGACCTGGGCGAGATCACCCCCACCGCCGCGCGCTACATCGACCTGGCCAACTACCTCATCATCGAGGCCAACTACGACCTCGACATGCTGCGCATGGGTCCCTACCCCAGGCACCTGAAGGAGCGCATCGCCAGCCCCACGGGCCACATGAGCAACGCCGACACGGCGCGTTACCTCTCCGAGCACCTGCCTCCCCACGTGCGCCACATCTGGCTCTGCCACCTGAGCAAGGACAACAACCACCCCGAGCTGGCCTATAAGACCGTGGAGCTGGCCCTGCGCGAGCGCGGCATCCAGGTGGGCAAAGGGTTGGAGCTCACCGCCTTGCGCCGCACCACGCCCAGTCCGCTCTACGAGCTGGAGTAGCCGCAGCGCCCCCGCAAGGAGCATACAGGATTAAAAAAATGCCCATTTCATCGAAGATTTCGGCCAAAACATTTGGTTATATCGTCAGGAATATCTACCTTTGCACCGCTTTTCGAGAAAGGCACCCGCACTCTTAGCTCAGTTGGTAGAGCAACTGACTCTTAATCAGTGGGTCCAGGGTTCGAATCCCTGAGAGTGTACCACCTGTAAACTCATGCATCCCCAGCAGGAATCCTCCTCTGGGGATGCATTGTTTATATCCCCCGCAGGGAGACACCCCTGCCCGGGGAAAACTGCAAACAGCAAGCGATTTTAGGGATTCAGGAAGGATTCGGGAGGAGAATGAAAGGAAAAGAGGCTGGTAGGTATCCTCAATAAAAAATGCCCTATACGCAGAAATGGACAGAATAGGAACTGTTGTATTTTCCTAAATATTCACTCAAAAGTGAATACAAACAAAGCTTTGCTCTTATCTTTGCAGAGGAATAAATATATAAAGCTATGGCAACAGCAACATTGAAGACTATAGAACAGAACGATAATGTAGGCATGTTTTCCATCTGTTTTGATGGTAACGAAGTCAGCGAATTTGAGAAGTTTCTGAACGAATTCAAGGACAACGCCACGTACAATAAGGATTTCAACGTAATCCTTATGGCTTTATCTAAAATTATCGACAAGGGAGCCTTGGAACGTTTCTTCCGAAATGAAGGCCGGATGAACGACAATGTCAAAGCGCTTGCCATTGATTCGCGCAAATTGCGTTTGTACTGTTTGCGGATATCTGATCAGATACTCATTCTTGGAAATGGTGGAGTGAAAACAACCCGTACTTACCAGGAAGATGCGAAACTGAGCGGTTATGTGATGGATTTGCAGACATTTGACAGAGTGCTGCTCAAAGCACAGCAAACCGGAAGAGTAACCATAGAGAAAAATATGATTACAGATATTCAGAGTGCCACATTTGAACTTTAAACATCAAGCCTATGATACAGAATGCGTTATTCAGACAGTGCCTTGCCAGTATTCCCGAAGAACAGAAAGCAGAGTTTGAGCTTTCCTTCGGAATAGCGGAGCGCATTAGTGAAGTTCTCAAAGCAAAGAACCTCACTCAGAAAGATTTCGCCCAAAGACTCCACAAAAGAGAATCGGAGATATCCAAATGGTTGACGGGCAGACACAACTTCACCATGCAGACCATTGCGAAAATAGAAACCACTTTGGGTTGCAAGCTCATCAACATAGCGCGATAAGACATGGTAAGGCACCTGCAAAAGTCATCGCCAAAGTGAATGAGTGGATTGACCTTCATGAGACAGAAATCTTATCTATATGAACATGGTATCACTTGCTAAAAAAAATCCCGGAGCTGCAGTCTCTGGGATTTTTTTTGCAGGCAAGCGGATGCGGTAGTTACTCCTTGACGTGGATGGTGATGGGATCGTCGGGGGGACGGCGGGCGAAGTAGCCGAATAGCTCGCGCAGGGTGGCGCGGCTGTCGGCGATGCGGCCCGGGGCCTGACGGCGACCTACGAGGATGCAACCGCCCGTGTCGGTAGAGACGTTGCCCGTGTGGATGCGGATGCCCTCGAAGCAGGGCACGCCTCGCAGCAGGGGGAGCGTGCAGTGGAAGCGTGGGGAGTAACTGAGTTCTACGGTGTAACTGCCCGTGGGGATGGCCGTGCGGCCATAGACCTTCTGACCGGGCGTCATGGTGTCGGCCGTGAGGTGACGGTCGGTGGGCTCGAGGGTGTCGCAGAAGGGCTCCCCGTCGATGGCGAGGGTCCCCATGGTGTAGAGGAACCCTCGTTCAGTGCGTTGCAAGGTGAGTATCATCAGAAACAGCTGCTTACGCCCAGGGCAGTACCTATGGCAGTCATTAATGAGGTGAGGAAATTCCAGATGAACTTGATGAGTTTTTTCTTATTTTCGGGTGTCATAACAATAAAAATTAAAAATGAAGACCCTCCCGACCTCCCTTAAAGGGAGGAGGGAATTATTTTAGGGAGGAGGGATTATTTTAGGGAGGAGGGAATTATTTTAGGGAGGAGGGATTAGGGATTAGGTTCGGGTCCTATGGTTTGACGTGTACTGATTTTGGTTGACAGTTTTGTTTGTTAATACTAAAGTTGTTT
>JBJEKS010000174.1:0-2509 GCA_051878755.1 Bacteroides sp.
AAATGGCCAAAATCCCTGGGGTGGAGTGGATTCGTTTGCACTATGCCTATCCCGCCCATTTCCCGACCGACCTATTCCGGGTGATGCGCACCTATCCCAACGTGTGCAAGTACATGGACATAGCTTTACAGCATATCAGCGACAACGTGCTGACCAAGATGCGCCGCCACGTGACAAAGGCAGAAACTTACGATTTAATCGAGAAATTCCGGCGTGAAGTACCCGGAATCCACCTGCGCACGACACTCATGGTGGGTCATCCGGGAGAGACGGAAGCTGACTTCGAGGAGCTGAAAGAGTTTGTGCGTCGAGCCCGTTTCGACCGTATGGGGGCTTTTGCCTACTCCGAGGAGGAGGGTACCTATTCGGCCATCCACTATGAGGATGAAGTGTCGCAGGAGGTGAAGCAGGCCCGTCTCGACGAGCTGATGGCCATTCAGGAGGGTATAGCCGCTGAACTCAATGCGTCCAAGGTGGGGCAGACCCTGCGTGTCATCATCGACCGCAAGGAGGGGGACTACTACGTGGGTCGCACGGAGTTCGACTCACCCGAGGTGGATCAGGAAGTGCTTATCCCAAGCAGCGATAAAACACTCCGTATGGGGTATTTTTACCAGGTAAAAATTGAAAAATCCGATGATTTCGACCTTTTTGGGCATGTAATTTAAAGATTTTTTCTGTTTTGTTTGGCCGTATGGCAGAAAATCACTAATATAGCACCGTGAATCTTAAACCATACGTAGCGTGAACAACAAAGAATTTATAGCGGAGCTGTCCCGCCGTACGGGTGTACCCGTGAAAGAAGCCACCGACCAGGTTGGGAAAATCATCGCTGAGATGACCCAACAGTTGGTGGATGGCAGTGCTATTGCTGTACCTGGATTTGGAGCGTTTGATGTCAAGAAGAAGGCCGAACGCATCTCCGTCAGTCCCACTACCAAGCAGCGTATGCTGGTGCCTCCCAAGTTAGTCCTCTCCTTCAAGCCTTCGGGTATCTTGAGGGATCGTGTTAATAGTAATCAAACGGAAAATGTGGAGCCATGAGTGAAAAGTTGACTGTTCAGGACCTGGCGCGTGGCGCTGCGGAGAAGATGGGCATGACTAAAGGCAATGCTGAAGCATTTATCAAAGAGTTCTTTCAGCTGATTGCCGATGCGCTCCATCAAGATAAATATGTCAAGGTAAAGGGGCTGGGCACCTTCAAGCTGATTGAAGTAGATAGTCGTGCAAGCGTCGATGTTAACACAGGTGAACGCATCGAGATACAAGGACATACTAAGGTCTCGTTTACTCCCGATGCTGCCTTGCGCGACCTCATCAACAGACCGTTTGCTCATTTCGAGACAGTACCCTTGCAAAACGAGGAACTGCTGCTTTCAACCGCGGTAGAAGACGAATCGACTGTTGCAGAGGAATCTGTTGTCGCTGAGGAAACTGTTGCCGCAGAGGAACCAGTTGCAGCAGAGGAATCAGTTGCTTCAGAGGAACCAGTTGCCGCAGAGAAATCTGTTGCAGCAGAGGATATTGTAGATGCGGTGGAGGCTCCCCTGAAAGAGGCTCCTGCTCCCTTAGATGAGGAATATCCCCCTCTCGAAGAAGAGTTTCAAGATAGGGAACTTGATGAACCACAGCTCGCTGCAGAGGAGCAGCAGCCTGCTGAACAACAAGTTGAATCAACAGCGAGTGAATCGCTTACGGAGGAAGAATTGGCAGAACAGAAAAATACGATGAGGTATTTCATCGGTATTGTGGTGTTCATTTCATTGCTTTGTATCGGTGTGTTGGTATTCATCTACTTTCCCGGGCTGACACGTGCCCTGTATGGGTTGAAGGAACCGGTAGAACAAACCGTAGATAGTGTCATTCAACCTGTGGAATCTGTTCAGGTTGAAGCGGCAGATTCGTTACGGTCTGACACATTGAAGCCTATTCAAGAAGTTCCTGAACCAGTTTCAGCTGTTGAGCAGCTCTCTGTCCCGCAGCAATCTTCTGGTGCGCAGCAACCCTCTGCCTCAAAGGGCGTTGTGCCAACTCCTTTTGTGCCAGATTCATCGAGTTATGAGATTGTGGGCACGCAGGAGAGCTATACATTGCAGGAGGGTGAGACATTGACGAAGGTGGCCTTGCGCTATTGGGGAACCAAGAAATTGTGGCCTTATTTGGTGAAACACAATCCCACGGTTATCAAGAATCCCGACAACGTGCCCTACGGAACCACCATCAAGATACCCAAATTGAAAAAGAAGTGAGGTAAAACGATGAATTATTGAATAGTTTTATGTACTTTTGTCGGCCCATTCCGTTTGGTTGAGTGGGAGACCTCTTATTTATTAATAGAAAGTTAAACTAACATACTTATAATATAAAGATGTATAGATCGCATACCTGCGGAGAGTTGCGGCTCTCTGATGTTAACAAGCAAGTGACGCTGGCCGGATGGGTACAGCGTAGCCGTAAGATGGGAGGCATGACCTTCGTCGATCTGCGCGACCGATATGGCATCACACAG
>JBJEKS010000175.1:0-2479 GCA_051878755.1 Bacteroides sp.
CGCTTGATGCAGGTGAAGAGCAGGAAGGCGCCGAAGGTGGCACACAGCACGTTGGGGGTGCAGAACTCCCACGACCACTCCAGCATAGGGGTCTCAATGGGTTGCCCAGGCACTCCGGCCTGCCAGAATGACCAACCAGTAAAGGCAGCTCCTATCACCAGGCAAATCCATCCGATGCGCATCCGCTTTGCTCGGCTCCAATCCAGGTGTACCCGGATGTAATGGGCCAGCACCAGGTAGCCCAGGTAGCCGGAGCAGTAGTAGAGCATACCGAAGTAGGGATTCCAGAAGCAGTTGCCCCACAGGTCGGCACTGACGAAGCGCACCAGCCAGGGCACCAGCGTGGAGAGGGCAAAGAGGCCGAGGAAGAGGCGTTCATCCTTGGCCGAAGCCCGCTCCAGCCAGGGCGACACCACGGGGATAATCAAGTAAAGGGAGATGAGTGGATACATGAACCACAGATGACCGGCCATCGAGGGGAAGTTGAAGGGCAGCATCACGAAGTCGTGCCACGACTGTTCCCACGTCATCTGCCCCCACAGCAAGGGGAGGAAGGTGTAGAGCAGCATGAAGCAGATCATGGGCGGAAGGATGCGCAGGAAACGGCGCTTGTAGAAGGCAGCCATCGTGACCTCATGCCTGACAGGTACGAGCAGGAAGGCGCTCACCACCATGAAGAGGGGCACGCTGATACGGCCCAAGGCCCCGTCGTAGAAGGCCACCCAGAAGCGGTTGGCCTCATTGGCCAGCATCGACACATTACCTGCCAGACCCGACGCATCGGCGGCATAGAAATTCTCGCTGGCATGGACCAGCATCACCAGGAAACAGGCTACGACGCGGATATAATCCACGAAGGCAATACGTTGTTGGTTGCTCATAATCGTATAATGTTATGTAATTTCATTTCAGCTTCGACTTCACCCAGAGCCAGTGGGCATACTCGGCATCTTCGCTGGTCCAGTGCTCGTTGATGGGGGTAATGACAGCCTCCTTGGGACAGGTCAGCACGTTGTAAGCGGCGTAGCTCGTGGTGGGGGAGCAGGTATCGTCGCAGAAGCCCCACGTGAGCCGGCACTCGGCCTGGATGAGACGGGCAAAGTTGACCACATCGTAATAGGCCATCGTACGGAGCTTCTCGGGAGTGTCCATCCCCTTCATGCGTGAGTAGTGGGGGTAGCCATCGGCACGGCCTATCTTGAAGGCGGCCATATCGGCCAGGGCAGGATGATTGGCCACGCAGAGCGTCACGCGTGGGTCAAGTGCTGCGGCCACCATGGCCAAAGCTCCTCCCTGACTGCCTCCCGTAACCACCACATTCCGCCCATCCCACCCGGGCAGTGAGGTGAGCAGGTCGATGCAGCGCACCAGGGCCAAATAGACGCGCTTCATGTAGAAGTTGTCGGGATAGTCCAGTCCGTTGGTCAGGTAGCCGTTCTCCTTGCAGTTGAAGGCTGCGGAGACCTCCTTGAACTGCGCTTCACTCATCGTGGGGTTCAGTCCATGAATCTCTATCTCCAGCCGGATGCACCCTCCCTCGGCATAGTACTTGTGGCGCAAGGGCTTGGAGATGGTCTTGATGCCAGCTCCAGGGGGACAGAGCACCACGGGACAGCTCCCCAACTGCACATCCTTTGGATAGAACAGGTAGCCGTAGATGGCTTGCCCCTGCCGGTTGAGCTGAAGGCGGAGCAGGTAGGCCGTTACCTTGTCGGTGGTATATTCAGGTGCTGGCTGCAGGGTATAGGTCAGAGGGAACTGACGGGCCTCATCAATGCGCTCCTGCCAGAACTGCCGGAAGTCGCTGGGCATCTGCGTATAAGGCTCAATCCGCTCAGGCGAAAAGCCCACCTTGATATGGTGCTTGTACTCCTTTCCCTCGAAAGTGACCGCCATACGGCAGTCGCGGAACCCCGGCTTACGCATCGTGCCTACGGGTATCGAGGCACGCCCCTTCTTGAGCACTACGGAGTCGCATCGGTCGGCAGGCATCAGGTCATCAGCCAATTCATAACGCACGGTGACGCCATCCACAGGCACTCCGTAGCGCAACAGCTGCAGCTCGATGGTGGCCTTCTCGCCCGTGCGGTAGAGCCAGTCGGCATGGTCGGGCACCGTGACCCACAGCAGGTCGCTGCGGTAGGGATAGTTCTCGGCTGCCAGCTCCAGACAGAGCGTCAGCAGCAGGCAGAGGGGGAACAGCATTCGTCTCATCGTTGTTTTCATAACATGTTTTTTGGTATTGTATATAATAAGGTATAGTGCAACATCACACTAAAAGATAGCGCATCAGCGCTCATCACATCATCATTTGCGGAAGAAGTCGCCAATCTTCGCCTCCACCTCCTGCTCCACGTCATCGGGCAAGCGGTGGAAGAAGTCAATGCCCGTGATGCGCTCCACCTCGTCCACGGTGTTCATGTAACTCTCCAGCTTGCGGTTGCCCGAGCTGTTCTTGAAGATGAAGCCAGCTGCCTTG
>JBJEKS010000176.1:0-2682 GCA_051878755.1 Bacteroides sp.
GTAAGGTAAACGGCAATGCCGAAGTCACCAGGGAACAGATGCAGGCCGAGCGCGAGGCACTCGACAAGCAGGTCACCGCTGTGCTCACCGATGAACAGAAGAAGAAGTTCGAAAGCATGAAGCAGGCCCGCAAGGGAGGCGGCAGACGCCAGAAGTAAACGGACTGCAATCTGAGTGACACAGGCGGAACCAGCGGACTTAAAGCAGCCATGAGCCGAGCCA
The DNA here is from genome assembly GCA_051878755.1 of Bacteroides sp. GTDB lineage: Bacteria > Bacteroidota > Bacteroidia > Bacteroidales > Bacteroidaceae > Bacteroides. Next base: position 223 of record JBJEKS010000176.1, read on the forward strand.
GGTGGCCAGCAGTCCGAGCAGCAGACTGGCCACGATGTACGTGAAGAAGAGGAGATAATGCCCCTGTTGGAAAAGCTGCAGTGACTCGTAGCTGAAGGTGGAGAAGGTGGTGAAGCCACCACAAAGTCCTGTGGTGAGCAACAGCCGCACCTCAGCCGAAAGCGACAGGCGGCTACTCAACGTATAGAAGAGTCCTATCAGGAAACAACCCAACACATTGACCGCGAAGGTGCCCCAGGGAAACGACCCATCACCCCGGCGTAGAAACAAACCGATTCCATAGCGGAGCAGGCTACCTGCTCCGCCACCTACAAAGACAGCAAGCCAGGAGGACATCATGCGCTGGCCGGTGTTTGGGTATAGAAGAAGCAGGCCGTGGCTATCAGAATCAGCCCCAGCACGCCATAGAACCAGCGGGCCTGCTGACGCCCTACGTTCCTCACCACCCACTGCGTGTTGCGGGCCGTGAAGAACCACTCCCAGTTGCAGAGTGCGGCCAGCAGGGAGAGCACACCCGTCAAGGCGAAGATACCGAGTATCAGGTAGTGGCTCATGCTTCATCCTCCCCAGCCTCGGCCTCAGCAGTGGGAACATCCAGCTCCAGCGGACCCATTGTCACGGTGCGGCTCTCGTCCTCGGCCACCTCGATGCAGACCTTCACCGCATCCATCGGCAGCAGCTCCTCCACCAGTTCGGGCCACTCGATGAAGCAGAGCGCACCGCTGTAGAAGTAGTCCTCGTACCCCATGTCATAGACCTCCTCCAGCTTCTTGATGCGGTAGAAGTCGAAGTGGTAAATCAGTTCGTTGTCCTCGTCGGAACGGTACTCGTTGACAATGGCGAAGGTGGGCGAGGTGATGACGTCGCTCACGCCCAGCGTCTCACAGATAGCCTTGATGAAGGTGGTCTTGCCTGCACCCATCTTGCCGTAGAAGGCAAAGACGGTATCGTCGCCCATCTGCCCCACAAACTGGCGGGCAGCTTCGGCAAGCTGGTCGGGCGAAGAAATGGTAATCTTATACATGATGCTTAATGTTTTAGTTCCCTGCTCACCTTGCAGAGTGCATAGATGAGGATGGAGATGAAGATAATCGAAGCCCCCGAAGGGATGTTGAGCTGATAGGAGAGAAGCAGTCCGCCCAGGCAGCTGACGTAACCAATCAGCATGGAGAGGAGGACGATGCGCTTGAAGCTGTGGCTGAAGAGGTTGGCCGTCATCTGCGGCAGGGTGAGCAGCGAGATGACCAGTACGATGCCCACCATGCGCAGGCAGGCCACCACCGTGAGGGCGATGAACATCATCAGCAGATACTCCATACGGCGCACGGGCAACCCGAGGGAAAGGGCAAACTCGCGGTCGAAAGCGATGGCCACTATCCAGCGCATGAAGAGGCCGAAGAAGCCAATCAGCAGCAGGGCCAGGGCCCCGATGAAGCAAAGGTCACCCTGCGTAATGGTGAGGATATTGCCGAAGAGGTAGGCCGAGAGGTCTGGCGTAAAGCCGGGGGCCAGGAAACTGAAGATGATGCCAAGCGCCATGCCCAGTGTCCAGAAGACCGCGATGGCCGAGTCCTCGCGCATGTCCTTACGCTTACTGAGCCACTCCACGCCGAAGGCGGAGAGTACGGAGAATATAGCGGCGGAAAGTATCGGAGAGATGCCAAGGAAGAGCCCGAGGCCGATACCTCCGAACGAAGCGTGAGTCAGTCCACCACTGATGAAGACCAGCCTTCGCGTCACGATGTAGGTGCCCACCAGGCCGCAAGCAATGCTGGCCAGCAAGCTCCCAATCAGCGCACGCTGAAAGAAGGTATATCCCATGAGTTCATACAGTTCCGTCATCTTCGTTATCTTGTTACCTTGTTACCTTGTCAGCTTGTTACCTCGTCACCTTGTCACCTCGTCACCTTGTTATAAAAAACAGCACCAGTCGGCTACGCATGAGCCGTTCCGCCGCTTCGCCGTTCGCCGATGATGAGGAACACCTCATCTTTCACGCCATCGGGAAGGGCAATGCCCCGCAACTGCAGACTGCGCACCCAGCCGGCCACCTCATCGTCGCGCATCGTGTAGAGCACGTCGCGAAACTCCTCCTCCTGTTCGGGGGTGTAGGCATCGGGCGAAGTGCCGATGTAGCGGTCCAGCTCCTCGTCGTCGTAGTACTCCACGCCACGGCTCACTGCAGCGAGCAGGCTTTCCTTCTCGCACACCTCGTGCTGACCGCAGCACTCGCTATCTACGGGCTTCACCTCGGGCATCTGCTGGATTTCGCCACGCTTCATCTGCTGGCGCAGCCTGCGGTTACGCCACAAGCCCGCCGCAGCAGCTACGGCCACGACCACAACCAGACTGATTATCAGTATCCACATGTGCTTTAGCTTCTCCTTATTAAACGTTTCAAGCGGCGAAGATACAACATTTTGCGCATCCCACGGCTATTTTTCACAGAAAAAGTAATCA
>JBJEKS010000176.1:2782-13892 GCA_051878755.1 Bacteroides sp.
CGAAGATACAACATTTTGCGCATCCCACGGCTATTTTTCACAGAAAAAGTAATCAACAACCTGTAGGGGCGGACCTATGTGTCCGCCCCTACAGTATTATCTCATTCGCCCTCATCCTGAAAGGGTAAAGGTATAGATCTACTCTGCCTTCAGCGTGAAGGTGAACTCACGGTCCTGATAGGGCAGCAGGTACTGCGGAAGGGGAATGGTGCCCCAGCTGTTTACGCAACCTAAGCCCATCTGCGCAAGGTCGATATTCAGCGTAGTGAGGTTCTCCTCAGTCAGTTCGCCACTGTGGGCCTGGCGCTTCTGTATGCCTTCGTCCAGTGTCTCCTGACGGAAGTGGAGGGCTGATGCGGAGAAGGGCACCGTAGCGGTCACGGTCAGCTTACGTCCTGCGGCACTCTGCATCTGCCACCAGCGGATGTCGGTCTTCGTGCCCGTCTCCTGCGGACGGATGTAGGGATAGAACTGACTGGCTACGCTCTGGCAGTAGATGCCCAGGTCGGCTGCCTGCTGACGGTCGGCGTAGTTCTCCACGGGGCCGCGACCGTAGTAGGTGAGGCGGTCGAAGCTGCGAGGCATGGTGAGCTGCATACCAAAGCGGAACATGTTGGCCACCTTGGCATTGGAGTCGGCAGTCATCTTCTCCGTCACCTGGATGGAGCCTTCACCGTTGATGCGGTAAGTCAGCAGGAGCTTGGCCTGCACATCCATAAGCTCATAAGCAGCCTCTACAGTTACGATACCGGTCTCGTCGGCGTTATGCTTCAACGAGGAGAGCTTCATCTTGGGCTCTTTCCATACGCGGTAACGGCGCTGCAGGCCTGCACCAAAGTCGTTGTCGGTCGGTGCACGCCAGAAGTTGGGCTTCAGCGTTTCACCCTCCAGGAGGTAATCCACACCCTTCACGCGGTACTTGCTGAGCAGGCCCGTCTGGCGGTTGAACTCGATGCGGAAGTTCTCGCCCTCTACCAACAGACGGTAGCCGTTCTCATGGTCGGTAGCGTTGACCGCAGCCACTTGGCGGTCGGCCGTCGTTGCGGCAGCCAGCTGAGCCGTTGAAGGCTCGAAGGGACGAAGCACGAGTTGGTTCTTGGCTACGGCATGTCCAGCAGGGAGCAGGGCCTCAGCCTGCTTGAGGCGGTAGCTGACGTTGAGCAACCATTCGCCCTCACCGTCTGTCTGAGGCAAAGGCAGGGTGAGCGAAGCCGTGGCACCCGGGGCAACGTTAAGCTCTTCTACACGGCCACACTTCACGGCCTGTCCGTTCTTCAGCACCTCCCAGCAAAGCTCATAGTTGGAGAGGTTGCGGAAGAAATATTCATTATACACCTTGATTTCGCCGCGAGAGAGGTCACCGGCAGTGGTGTGAATATCCTGATAGACGCGCTGCACCTCGTAGGCGTGGGGATTGGGCACGCGGTCGGGACTGATCAGACCGTTGTCGCAGAAGTTGCCGTCACTGGCATCGGTGCTGTTGAAGTCGCCACCGTAGGCATAGATGGTGCGTCCCTCCTTGCCTGTCCAGCGAATAGACTGATCCACGAAGTCCCAGATGAAGCCACCTTGGTAGTTGGGGTATTTGCGGATAATATTCCAGTACTCCTGGAATCCGCCCTGCGAGTTACCCATGGCGTGGGCGTACTCACACTGGATGAGGGGCTTGGTGCGGCTGGCATCCTGTCCATACTCTTCGCAACGCTTGTAGTCGCGGTACATGGGGCAGAAGATGTCGGTCTTGCCCTCATAACCAGCCTGCTCAAACTGCACGGGGCGCGAAGGATCCATTGCCTTCAGGTGGTCGTATGCCGCCTCGAAGTTGACACCGTAGCCGGCCTCGTTGCCGAGCGACCAGAAGATGACGCTGGGGTTGTTGTAGTTGCGGGCCACGTTACGCTCGTTGCGCTCGATGTGGGCCTTGAGGTAAGAGGGGTTCTTGGCCAGGGTCTTCTCGCCGTAACCCATGCCGTGGCTCTCCACGTTGGCTTCGGCCACGAGGTAGATGCCGTAGAGGTCGCAAAGCTCATACCACTGTGCATCGTCGGGGTAGTGACAGGTACGCACGGCGTTGATGTTCATTTCCTTCATGACGCGGATATCCTCTATCATCCGTTCGCGCGACACCACGTAGCCACCATCGGGATCCAACTCGTGGCGGTCAGCGCCCTTGAAGAGTACGGGCTTGCCGTTGATGAGCACCTGTGCGTTGCGAATCTCAATCTTGCGGAAACCCACCTTCACGGGAATCACTTCGCGGTTGCCCTCCATCGTAGCGGTGAGCGTATATAAATAAGGTGTCTCGGCGCTCCAGAGGGCGGGCTTCTCCACGCTGAGGGTAGCCTCAGCCGCAGCGGTCGTTGTCTCGGCCACGGTACGTCCTTCAGCATCGGCCAGGGTCAGCGTCACCTTGCCGCTGCCTTTACGCTTCAGGTTGACGCGGAGCGAGCCTTTGGTGAAGCTCTCGTCCAGGTCGGGGATGAGACGGATATCCTCGATGCGACGCTTCTCGCGGGCATAGAGGTAGCAGTCGCGACCTACGCCAGAGAAGCGGAAGAAGTCCTGGTCCTCCAGGTAGGTGCCGTCGCACCAGCGGAACACCTGGAAGGCAATGAGGTTCTTCTGCCCGGGCTTCAGGTAGGGGGTTACGTTGAATTCGGCCTCCAGCTTGCTGTCTTCGCTGTAGCCCACGAAGCGTCCGTTCACCCAGAGGTAGATGTTGGAGGTCACGGAGCCGAAGTGGGCGACGATCTCCTTGCCGCTCCACGAAGCAGGCACCAACATCTCGCGGCGGTAAGAGCCCACATGGTTATCTTCTACGGGCACGTAGGGGGGATTGTTCTGGAACGAGCTGCGCCAGGCGTAGCCCACGTTGACGTAGATGGGGTCGCCGTAGCCGTTGAGCTCCCAGACGGCAGGCACCTGCATCTCGTCCCATCCGCGGTCGTTGAAGTCGGTGCGGAAGAAGTCGGTAGGCCGCGCATCGGAGTTGCGCACCCAGTTGAACTTCCAGGTACCATTGAGGCTCATGAAGTTGTCAGACAAGGCTTTGTCTCCACGCAGTGCGGCCTCGGCCGACTCGTAGGCAAAGTAGTTGGTGTGCATTTCCGCACGGTTCACGGCGTTGACGTTCGGGTCACGCCATTCGTTGAAAGATTGCGCAGAGGCCGTAGCTAGGGTCAGCGCCAGCGCTCCGCAGGTCAGGATTCTTTTCATGTCTATACTGATATTAGTGTTAAGCGTGCACAAATATAGCGTTTTTTCGGGAAAACAAGCCTACGGAAGCAGAAAAAAAAGGAGACCCACTCCTCGCGAGCGGGTCTCCCCCTTCATTTTCATCTTCTGTGTTAGAGTAAGACTATATTAACTTTAAGATCTTATTCTGCTATAGGAGAGGTATTGTCTGCAACGTCCCACCATACGCGTGACCAGCAATCATCCACACCGTTGTTCAGATCGCCGAGGATAGCCTTGACGTTGTCCTCGTTAGTCGAGTAGTCAAATGAGCTGAACATCAGGCGCTGCGGATAAGTGCTGTGACCTTCGGCCACCTGACCAGCATACATGGGCAGCGTGGGGATGTTGAAACGACGCCAGTCAGCCCAAGCCTCGATACCATCGGTGAGGAAGCCGGCCAGGAAGCGCTGCATCACAATTTCCTTCAGCGCCTCGTCGGTTGCAGCGGGCAGCGGGTGAGCGGCGATGTAGTCGGTAGCCTGAGCGGGGTCAAACTCCTTGTCGGAGCTGGCCTCGAAGTCGAATGAAGCCTGAATACCCTCAGCATAGAGCGTAGCGGCATCAGCCGAAATCCAGCCACGAACGGCAGCCTCAGCCTCCACGAGCTTGCAGCGTGCAGTCGTAATCAGACCGTAGGTAGCGGTCTGTTCGCAGTATTTGGGAGCCACAGAGCAAGCCGTGTCCTTAGCTGCGGCCACGGCGGCGTTGCTCTCCAAACCGAAGGGAATACCGTAGTAAGCATCGAAATCCTTCTCTGAAGCGCCCTCACGTGAACCGAGGTAAGCGAACTTGTCGATACCGATGGTCATATAAGTGAAAAGGCGTGGGTCGCGGTACTCCTTCAGCGCATCCACGATGACCTTGTTGGGGCCAAAGCCGTTACCACGGCTTGCATAACCCTGGTTGCCGATGGCATAGAACCAAGCGTTGGCATACGTCACGTCGAAGGTGTAGCAGAAGCTGTCGTCAGCCGTCTCCATACCGCCATCGGCATAGGCCTTGGCGAAGCGCGACTTACCCGTAGCGGGATCCACGTCGGCCAGCTTGATGGCCATCATCATGCGAAGCGTGGCATTGAACTTCTTCCACTTGGAAACATCGCCACCAAAGAAGACATCTGCGCTAGGCTGATAAAGGTCTTCGTTCGTATCAAACAGGTCAAATACATCGCACAGCTCCTTGTCGAGGGCGGCATAGACATCGGCCTGCTTGTCAAACTTAGGCTGGAAGTTACCTTCCGAAGCCTTCAGAGCCTCTGAATAGACGATAGGACCCGTGATGTCGGAGATAGACATGTAGTAGAAGGCGCGGAGCGTAGTGGCTACGGCTATCTGGTTGGCATTGGAACCAAAAGTAGTCGTCGAGAGCAGGTCCTTGGTCTCCTCGTTGGTGTTGGCATCGATGATGGCCGTGAGGTTCTTGATAGGACCTGTGTAGTAACCACCTGCGCTGAAGTTGTTGGTCGTGGCAAACGAGCCATACTGGTTGTTCTTCGCCTCAGCAATGTATCCGGCCCACTCCTGACCCCAGGGGTCGTAGGTACTGCTGGTCATGATGAAATTGCGCGAGTGCGTGCAAGCGTACTGGAACAGCATATAGGTGTAACCCTCCGTAGGATTGTTGGGGGTCGTGTTGATGTCGCCGAAATCGCTGAAATCACAGCTGGTCGTCATGCCCGAGGTGGCGATGACCAGAGCGGCCACAAGAGATTTACTATATTTCATATTCTTATTTCCAATTTTAAGAGTTAATTAAAAACCGAGCTTCACGGTGAAACCGAACGAGCGGGTCGAACCGGCAGAACCACCTTCATAAGCCTGCGTATAGCCGTCAGTGTAGTTAGATCTGATTTCCGAAGCATCGATGTTGGGCACTGCAGAGTAGATCAGCCAGGGGTTAGTAGCTACAAACGAGATGCTGGCGCTGTTGAGGTAACCCTTGGTGAACTTCTTCAGCTGGTTGCGGGTGAAGTTGTAGGTCAGCGAGAGTTCGCGCATCTTCACGTAGGTACGGTCATACATGTAAGAGTCGGTATCGTAATACTTCATGTGATACCAGTAATAAGCATTAACATAGGTATCTACGGGGTTACCTTCGGTATCTACACCCGTCACGTGTACACCACCACCCTTGTTCAGCGGTTCACGCTCGCAGACGCCACGGTCGTTGAGCTTAACCGTAGAGGCAGCCGTACCTGAGGTCTCACCCCACATGTTGGTCCAAGAGGCCACCTTACCACCGATGAGGAAGTCGAAGTTCATGCCGAGAGAGAGCTGCTTGTAGCGGAGTGTCGTGCTGAAACCACCGGTGAGGTCGGGCTGGTAGTTGCCAGAGCTCTTGCCAGCGGCAATCTGCTCGTCGGGAGACTCAACCACGAAGGTGGGCTGGTAACCACCGCCCCAATACTTAGAAGTCGTAGCCTTGAAGATGATGCGGCCCTGCTCGTCGCGGTTGAAGTGACCCCAACCGTAGATTTCACCGATAGGACGGCCTTCTACAGCGTAGGTTGACCAACGGGCGTATGAACCGAAGGAGTTGTAACCCATGTCGTAGCTGGTCTGACCGCCACCCAGCTCAACGAGTGTATTCTTGTTGTGAGCGAAGTTCACGTCGATATCCCACTGGAAGTCGCGCGTCTTGATGGGCGTACCACCCAGGCTGACCTCAATACCGCTGTTGCGTACGAGACCGCAGTTGATCTGACGGGTAGAGTAACCAGACTGAGGAGCCGTAGAGAGGCTGAGAATCTGGTTCTTCGTGTCCATCGTGTAGTAGTTGATGTCACCCCAGAAGCGGTTGTTGAACATGCGGAACTCCGTACCAAACTCGTAAGAGGTCGAGATGGTGGGCTTGATGTTCTGGTCGAGCAACGTCGTGCGGTAGTAGAGCATGATGTCGCTGTTGTACTTATAGGTATTGTAGTAGTCACTCATGGCGTAGGTGCTGAGGGTAGAACCTACCTGGGCCATAGAGGCACGTACCTTCCAGTAGTTGAGCCAGTCGGCCTTGATGAGCTGGTTGAGCATCACGCTGGCAGAGAGACCGCCGTAGAGGTACGAGTTGTCGTTTTTGCTGAGGCGAGAATCCCAGTCGTTACGGATGTTGGCATCGAGGAAGTAGGTATCCTTGTAGCCTACCGTAGCGTTGGCGAAGAGGGCGCGGGTCTTGTAGTGTTGCTGCGAGTTGGTAGCCGTCACGTAGTTCACCGAGTTGGAGAGGTTGTAGAAGTTGGGGATAGAGAGACCGTTGTTCGTATAAGCGGTCAACGTACCGTAGTTGTACTGACGCTCTTCGATGAAGGCAGCTACATCAGCCGAGAGGTCATCGTTCAGGAAGCGGTCACCCCAGGTCAGACGACCCTGATAGGTGAAGTCATTGACGTGGTTCTGGTTCTCGTAGTAGCGGGTTGTGCCGTAGTTCACTAGACCGGCAGGACGGCGGTCCTCGATGTAGGCGTTACGGATGTTACCGTTTACGCGGAAGCCGGCCTTGATTTTGTAGGGAAGGCTGATTTCAGCGTCACCAGCGATGACGTTCCAGCTGTAGGTCGATACATAGTTCAGCTCTTTCTGAATGGCATAGGGGTTATCGTGGAACATGGCCGTGTAGTCGTCGGCGCTGGTGATGTTCCAGGTGCGGATGGTACCGTCGGGACGCATGTAGTTGTCCTTGTACTGCTTGAGGTCCACGTTGGTCTGACCCCACTGGGTATATTCAGAGTAGAGGGTACCATAGTCGGTTTCACCGGCATTCTTGGTCTTGCGGTAGGTGTACTTGTAGTCGAGGTTAACCTTCAGCCACGTGGTGGGCTTGAAGGTGGTCTTTGCGCTGAGGAAGCGGCGCACAGCCTTTGAGTTGTACTGGATACCTTCGCGCTCGGCGTTGGTGAATGAGATGCGCGTGCTGTGGTCACGGCCATTCTTAGAGAAAGAGACGTTGGTCGTGTTGGACATACCCGTGCGGTAGAGGTCGGCCAAGTCTAAACCATGCGTCCAGGTGTTGGGCGTGGACTTCACGCCTTCCAGGTAGAGTGGGTCAGCAATCTTGCAGGTCGGGTCGTAACGGGGACCCCAAGATTCATCAGAGTAGTAGTCGTAGTAGTATGCGCCGTTGGCATCCTGACCTTCCCAGTTGCCGAAGAGCCACTGCGGAGACATGGTGTCTTCGTCAGGGTAATCAGCGCCGAAATATTCACCGTAGAGACCGTAGCTACCACCACCATACTGCTTCTGCATGTCGTAGTGGTTGTAGTAAGACTCCCACTGGATGGTGTGGCTTACCTCGATGTGTCCCTTGCCATCGTTGGAGTTACCCCCCCCTTTGGTAGTGATGATCACTGCACCGTTGGCACCCTGCGAACCATACAGCGAGGTAGCAGCTGCACCCTTCAGGACGTTGATGGACTCTACATCGTCCATGTTGAGGGCGTTCTTGTTGGTGATGGTACCGTCGATGACGTAGATGGGTTCAGAACCCTGCGGGGTGCTGAATGAGGTGGTACCGCGGAGCACGATACTACCTTCGTCGAAAGTGGCACCAGATGAACCGAGGAAGCGGGCACCAGAGATTTTACCGGCCAGAGCGTTGCCCAGGTCGGTTACGCGAGCCATCTGCAGTTTCTCGCCATCCACCTTCTGTGCGGCGTAGCCGATAGACTTCTCCTTACGGCTCAGACCCTGTGCGGTGACAATCACGTCTTCGAGCACCTGCGTGTCGGGGTCGAGCACTACAACCATTTTGTTCTTGATAGGCAATTCCTGCGTAACCATACCAATGAAGGTGAAGCGCAGGGTCTTCGTTCCATCGGGAACCTTGATGGAGAAGTCACCATCGATGTTGGTCACTGTACCAGTCTTTGTGCCCGGTATGATGACCGAAGCACCGACGATAGGCTCACCGTCCTCAGATGAGGTCACTGTACCAGTCACGGTACGCTGAGCCATCGTCATCGTAATACTTGCTACCAAGCATACGACAATTGAAAGGACTTTTTTCATAATTTCTCTCAAATTTGTTTTAGTTATACATAATTTCGGCGGCAAAAATATGTTATTAATTTTATTCCGCAAACATTTTTTCGAATTAATTTCTTAAAAAGTACACAGAATTCGATAAAATGACAATGAAGCCCTCATTTTCGTTGATAAATGATACAATACATTTATTAAGATTTTCAGTTTTCGTCATCTACAGATTGTTAAAATCTAGATGGCGTATAGCTCTCTTAACATCACAAACCTGAACTTATCGCATAAAAAAAGTGAGATAAGTTCAGGTTTGTGATGAAAATCCAAAATGAAGCGCTACATTTGCCGTGAATTAAGCAATCTAATCAGCGCCTATGGATAAGAATACAGCATCCTCTCCCCTGCTCCACCTGCAGCGGCAACAGCTGCTGCTGCGCATGGAGTATGAGTTTGAGAAGGAGGAGTTCAAGCGGCAGACGGAAACGATGGGCGTGGGACGCAAGGTGAAGCGCGGGCTTTGCTGGTTTCCTGCCTCGACGGGCCGTACCTATTATAATTCACTCAACCAACTGGTCATCGAGGTGATGCGCAGCGAAGATACCGACATCGAGCACCACTTTGAGTTTGGCCGACCCGTCTGCTTCTTCCATCAGACGGCCGACGGCTCGCTCCTCTACTACCCCTTCACGGCCACGGTGAGCTATGCCGACGAGGTGCGCATGGTGGTCGTCATGCCCGGAGGCGATGCAGTGATGCAGGTGCAGCAGGCTGAGCGGCTCGGAGTGCAGCTCTACTTCGACGAGACGAGCTACCGCACCATGTTCGAGGCGCTGAGCGATGTGTCGCGGGCCAAAGGCAACCGGCTGGCCGAGCTGCGCGACATCCTGTTGGGACCGGTCAAGGCAGGCTTCCGCGAGCTCTACCCCGTGCGCTTCCCCTGGCTCAACCAGACGCAGGAGCAGGCGGTGAACCATGTGCTATGCGCCCGCGACGTGGCCATCGTCCACGGCCCTCCCGGCACGGGTAAGACCACCACGCTGGTCGAGGCCATCTATGAGACGCTCCACCGCGAACCGCAGGTGCTGGTCTGTGCGCAGAGCAACATGGCGGTGGATTGGATTTCGAAGAAGCTGGTGGATCGGGGCGTGAACGTGCTGCGCATCGGCAACCCCGTGCGGGTCAACGATAAGATGCTCTCCTTCACCTACGAGCGGCGCTTCGAGGCGCATCCGCTCTACACGGAGCTGTGGAGTCTGCGCAAGGAGCTAAGGCAGCTGGGCAGTCAGGGCAGAAGAGGGAGCTACAGCGAGCGGGAGAGCCTCCGCAACCGCATGAGCCGCCTGCGCGACCGAGCCACGGCACTGGAAGTGAGCATCAACGCCGACCTGCTGGAGGGGGCGCACGTCATCGCCTCCACGCTCATCAGCAGCAACCACCGCCTGCTCAGCGGCCGCCGCTTCGGCACGCTCTTCATTGACGAGGCGGCGCAGGCACTCGAAGCGGCCTGCTGGGTGGCCATCCGCAAGGCCGACCGCGTGGTGTTGGCCGGCGACCACTGTCAGCTGCCGCCCACCATCCAGTGCTACGAGGCTGCCCATGGCGGATTGGACCGCACGCTGATGGAGCAGGTCGTGGCGAGCAAGCCCTCGTGCGTCTCGCTCCTGGAGGTGCAGTACCGCATGAACGAGGCCATCATGCACTTTTCCGGCGAATGGTTCTACCAGGGGCGGCTGAAGTCGGCCCCCGAGGTGAAGTACCGCAGCATCCTCGACTGGGACACCCCCATCGTCTGGATAGATACGTCGGAACGGGAGTTCCGCGAAGAGTTTGTGGGCGAGAGCTACGGCCGCATCAACCGCGACGAGGCCAACCTGCTGCTGGAGCAGCTCACCGCCTACATCGAGCGCATCGGTGGCCACCGCATCCTGGAGGAGCGCATCGACTTCGGCATCATTTCGCCCTACAAGGCCCAGGTGCAGTACCTGCGCAGCTGCATCAAGCAGAGCGCCACCCTCCGACCCTACCGCCACCTGCTGACGGTCAACACCGTGGATGGCTTCCAGGGGCAGGAGCGCGACGTCATCTTCATCAGCCTGGTGCGGGCTAACGACGAGGGGCAGATAGGTTTCCTCGGCGACCTGCGCCGCATGAATGTAGCCATCACCCGCGCCCGCATGAAGCTGGTCATCCTGGGCGATGCCGCCACCCTGGGCCGCCACCCCTTCTACCGCAAGCTGCAGGAGTATATCCAGGGATTAGGGATTAATGATTAGGGATTAGGGATTAGGTTTTGGGTTTGACCAAAATGACATTTGACATTGACCAAACTGCTTTGCTGATGCTATATATATAATAAATGAGAAGCCCCGTCGATGATTTCACCGGCGGGGCTTGCTGTTGCAACTATCTCAGCTCTCTTGGAGCTGTCTATTCAATCAGTTGTTTTCGGGGCGGAGCTTGCGGACGGTTACGGCCGTCTGCCACATCTCGCTCTCACGCAGCGCCTTCAGCTCGGCTTCCAGCTTCTCGCGGTAGTCGGGCTTCGAGTTGCTGTCGATGGAAATCTGGGCTTCGTTACCGCACTTCACGCTGGCGTAGAGCTTCTCAACCACGGGCTTGATGGCATCGTGGAAGGGGCCCATCCAGTCGAGCGCACCGCGCTGGGCAGTGGTCGAGCAGTTGGCGTACATCCAGTCCATACCGTTCTTGGCGAAGAGAGGCATCAGCGACTGCGTCAGCTCCTCAACGGTCTCGTTGAAGGCCTCAGAGGGGGTGTGGCCGTTCTCGCGCAGCACTTCATACTGTGCCAGCAGCAGACCCTGGATAGCACCCATCAGTGAGCCGCGCTCACCGGTCAGGTCGCTGGTAGCCTCGCGCTGGAAGGTGGTCTCAAACAGGTAGCCTGA
>JBJEKS010000177.1:0-13872 GCA_051878755.1 Bacteroides sp.
AAATGCAGCTGATGACATATGAAGTGTACCAAGTTATTTTTTAATGATTACATAAGGTATAAACCACGTCCTTGACGTACTGTGCCCACTCGGCGGCGGAGCGCGAGCGGTCGAAGGTCTGCCAGGGGATGGGTTTGCCGATGGTGACGCGGAAGGTCTTGTGGCGGTTCTTCAGCATCTCGTCGGCCAGGTAGAGCATGGCGATGTTGAACTTGATTCCCAGGGTTTTGCAGAGGTTGGCCAGGTTGTAGAAGAAATCGGAGTTGCGCCCCTCGAAGTGGATGGGCACCACGTCGCGCTGGTGCTGCACGCTCTTCACCACGAAGGTCTTCGTCCACTCCAGGTCCTTGATGACACCCTGTTGCCGGCGCGAGCAGAGGCCTGCGGGGAACATGATGATGTGGTTGTCCGACGCAAAGCCGGCCTCCACCTGCAGGGGGAAGTCCTTGGCTTGCCGTCCGGTCTTGTTGATGGGGATGCAGAGGGGTGCCAGCCCTTGGAGGTTCATCAGGAGGTCGTTGACCAGGTACTTGACGCGGCCGTCGTAGTGCTTGCCCAGGATGTAACCCAGGGAGATGCCGTCTTGTCCGCCCAGGGGGTGGTTGGAGACGAAGGTGCAGAGCCGTCCGTCGTCGGGCAGGTTCTCCAACCCGTGCACGTCGAGGTGTGCATCCAGGAACTCCATACAGGCCTCCAGGAACTCCACGCCCATCTTGCCGTGGGAGCGGCGGAGGAATTCGTTGAGCTCCTCCTGATGGACGATATGCTTGAGGTAGGACACCACGAATCCTGGCACGTATTTCGCCTTCGAAGGTGCCTTCTCTCGGAGTATCCGGTCGATGTCAATCAAGAATAAAGAATCGTCTGCCATGCTGCATTTTCTTTGTTACAAAGCGCAAAAATAACTCATCTTTTTAATTTAATGCAATTTTTTGGCCGAAAAGTACACCTGAATGTTGTCAAACTGCGCCTAATAAACATCATTTGACAGTTTTTAGGCCTATATTTGATAAAATAGGGTGGGTTACGGAAGGTTTTCGTGGGTAAAATTGCACCACGAAATCCCATTTATAGATATGATTTGATTATGAGAGAATGTAGAAACTTCATCCAAAACTTGCTTGATGTGCAAGAGGAGCTGCGACATTTCGCGCTCAAGCTGACCGCCGACTACGAAAGCGCCAACGACCTGCTGCAGGAGACCTCGCTCAAGGCGCTTGACAACGAGACAAGGTACACCCCCGACACCAATTTCAAGGGGTGGGTCTTCACCATCATGCGCAACATCTTCATCAACGACTACCGCAAGGCGGTGCGCGAACAGACGTTTGCCGACACGACGGAGGGGCTTTACTACCTGAGCCGCCCGCGCGACGAGGCGTACGAGAGCACGGAGCTGGCCTTCGACGTGAAGGAGATTCATCGCATCATGCGTGAGTTGCCGAGTGCCTATCGCATACCGTTCGGTATGCACCTCCACGGATTCAAGTACCGCGAGATAGCGGAGAAGCTCTCCCTGCCGATAGGGACGGTGAAGAGCCGCATCTTCTTTACGAGGAAGCATCTGCAGAGGGTTTTGAAGGATTTTCGCTAAAATCCTTCTGCAAAAGTTTTTTTTCGCGTTGGCCACGCGTGGTGGGCTTTTCGCGTTGGCCACGCGTGGGGGGCTTTTCGCCTGGCCGCGGGTTTCACAACCTCTCCCCGTCCCCTCTCCTTGCCTAAGGAGAGGGGTCAGCCCCATCCCAGACCCTTCCCCCTCGGGAAGGGCTCAATTGAGGTCTGCCGACCTCAACTTTTCTGGTAAGGGCAACGGAGCCTGTGCCCCTTCGGGGTTGCCCTTGCGCTCTACGCAACAGAATTGCGATTTTCTATGCAGGCTTTGCCTGCAGAATTTTTTGCTGAGTCTCTTTCCAACTTTGTCCTTTTTGCTGAGACTCTCCCTGGTTCCCTTAAAGGGAGGAGTGGTGATGTTATAGCGCTTTTGTGCTATTTCGGAGAGGAAGGAAATTTCTTGACTAAATTGGAATCCACTCCTGGTAGTGATTTGCTTTCGCTGCTGGCGATGGCTCCGCTGGTTACTCTACCCTAGGGCTATGGCTACGCTACTGTAAGCAGGGGGTGAACTCGATTTGAACTCGATTTGAACTCGATATGAACTCGATGAAATAGTAGAGATTCATCGACTTCAAATCGAGTTCATATCGACTTCATCGTAGAGGTATAATAGAGTTGCTTTAGAGGAAGTGTAGAGATAAGGTATAGGTAGGATATATTGACAAAATACAAAAAGACATCCCGACATGAGGCCGCTGTTGGGCTCCATGTCGGGATGAGTTTATGGTGTTTTCTTCCCTAGGTTTTCTTCTCTAGGAAGATTGTTTCAGGGTCTTTACTTCAGGTTGCCTACCTTGATGAGGTATTCGGCTATCTGCACGGCGTTGAGGGCGGCACCTTTCTTGATCTGGTCGCCTACGATCCAGAAGGTGAGGCCGTTGTCGTTGCTCAGGTCCTTGCGGATGCGACCCACATAGACGGGGTCTTTGCCGGCCAGGAAGAGGGGCATGGGGTACTCCTTCTCGGCGGGGTTGTCCATCAGGACGAGGCCCTCACCCTTGGCAAAGGCTTCGCGGGCCTCCTCTACGCCGACGGGGCGCTCCGTCTCTACCCAGATGCTCTCCGAGTGGGAGCGCAGGGCAGGTACGCGCACGCAGGTGGCGCTCACGCGCACGTCGCTGTGCATGATCTTGCGCGTCTCGTTGTACATCTTCATCTCCTCCTTGGTGTAACCGTTGTCGGTGAAGACGTCGATTTGCGGGATGAGGTTGAAGGCCAGCTGGTAGGCGAATTTCTCTACCGTGACAGGTTCGCCGGCCAGCACCTGGCGGTACTGCTCGTAGAGCTCGGCCATGGCGGCGGCTCCGGCACCGCTGGCGGCTTGGTAGGTCGATACGTGTACGGTCTTGATGTGGCTCAGCTGCTCGATGGCCTTGAGGGCCACGACCATCTGGATGGTGGTGCAGTTGGGGTTGGCTATGATGCCACGGGGGCGCTCCAGGGCGTCGGCGGCGTTGACCTCGGGCACTACCAGGGGCACGTCGGCATCCATGCGGAAGGCGCTGCTGTTGTCAATCATCACGGCGCCATGCTTGGTGATGGTGTCGGCAAACTCCTTCGAGGTGCCTGCGCCTGCGGAAGTGAAGGCTACATCGACCCCTTTGAAGTCATCGTTGTGCTGCAGGAGTTTGACCTCGATCTGTTTACCGCGGAAGGTGTATTTCGTGCCTGCGCTACGTTTCGAACCAAACAATACTAACTCGTCCACGGGGAAATTTCTTTCATCGAGCACTCGCAGGAACTCTTGTCCCACGGCTCCGCTTGCTCCAACAATTGCTACTTTCATTTTTTACGTTTTAAGTTGTGATTAATACTAAGTGTTTTTGTCAAAAAGTCCCTTTTTATTGGCTTTATTCAAAAAACGGCTGCAAATGTATAACAATTTGCGCTATTTAGGCGCAGAAAGTGAAATATTTTTCGTTATTTTGCAGCAAAAATTATGTTTTACCGCCTATGCCTTGGTTTTTAAGTAGTTTGAAACTGCCCATTACCGACCCGACGTGGATTTTCTTCCTCGTGTTGGTGATGATTCTTTTTGCACCGATGCTGCTCAGCCGGCTGCGCATCCCCCACATCATCGGATTGATTGTGGCGGGCGTGCTGGTGGGTCAGCATGGCTTCAACGTGCTGGAGCGCGACAGCAGCTTCGAGCTCTTCGGCAAGGTGGGCATCTACTACATCATGTTCCTGGCCGGCCTTGAGATGGACATGGGGCACTTCGCGCGCCACGGGCGGCGGGGGCTCTTCTTCGGCTGGATGACCTTCATCGTGCCCTTCGGCATCGGTTTGCTGGCCGGGCGCTACGTGCTCGACTACTCCTGGCTCACGTCGCTCCTGCTGGCGTGCATCTTCGCCTCGCATACGCTTGTGGCTTACCCCATCGTGGGGCGCTACGGCATGGGCAAGCAGGTGAGCGTGGTGCTCTCGGTGGTGGCCACGGCCTTTGCGGCCTTCGTCTCGCTGCTCATCCTGGCCGGCATCGTGGGGGCGCAGACGCAGGGCGACAACGGCTGGTTCTGGCTCTTCTTCATCCTGAAGTTTGTCTGCTACGGGGCCTTCGTCATCTACGCCTTCCCGCGCATCGGGCGGGCCTTCTTCCGCCGCTACAACGACAGCGTGATGCAGTTCATTTTCGTCTTGGCGCTGGTCTTCCTGAGCGCCGCCCTGGCTGAGTTGGCCGGGTTGGAAGGGTTGCTGGGTGCCTTCCTGGCCGGGTTGGTCATCAACCGCCTGGTGCCCAAGGTGTCGCCCCTGATGAACCGCATCGAGTTTGTGGGCAACGCCCTCTTCATCCCCTACTTCCTGATAGGCGTGGGGATGCTCATCAACGTGCGCGTGCTCTTCTCGGGATGGGACACGCTCAAGGTGGTGCTCGTGATGGTGCTCACGGCCGTGCTCACCAAGTGGCTGGCCGCCTGGCTCACGCAGAAGCTGCTCCGCATGGACAGGCTTTCGCGCCGGATGATGTTCGGCTTGACCAATGCCCATGCGGCCGGTGCCCTGGCCATGGTGATGATCGGCACGAAGCTGGAGATTGCCCCGGGCGTATGCCTGATGGACGACGTGGTGCTCAACGGCACGGTGATGGTCATCCTCGTCTCCTGCATCATCAGCTCCCTGGCCACGGAGAGCGCCTCGCGCGAGATTGCCATGGCCGAGGCTTCGCTCGAAGGCAACCGCGGTAGCAACCACGGCCGCTGCCTCATCACCTACTCCAACCCCATGACCGTGGATATGCTGACCGAATTTGCCATCATGATACGCAACCCCCAGATACCCGACGGCTTGCTCGGCCTCACCGTCTCCTACGACGACGACCGCGACAACCGCAAGCGCCAGCAGGGCAAGGTGAACCTGGAGCGGGCGGTGAGCATCGCCCTGGCTGCCGACGTGAAGATGAAGACGATGAGCCGCGTGAGCAACAACGTGGCGTCGGGCATCATCCACACCATGCGCGAGCAGGAGGTGGGCGAGGTGGTCATCGGCCTTCACCACCAGTCGAACATCGCCGACAACTTCTTCGGCATGATTGGCGAGAACCTGCTCAAGGGCACCCACCGCGAGGTGATGATCCTGCGCAGCCTCATGCCGCCCAACACGTGGCGCAAGGTGGTGCTCGCCATCCCCCCGAAGGCGGAGTATGAGGTGGGCTTCTACAAGTGGCTGGAGCACATCTGCCGCATGGGCGAGCAGCTGGGGTGCCGCATGGAGTTCTATGCCCACGCGGAGACGGAGCACTATATCGAGACCTACATCCACACCAAGCACGACAGCATCCGCGCCGAGTTTGCCGTGATGGACGACTGGGGCGACCTGCTGATGCTTACCTCTCGTGTGGATTACGACCACCTGCTCGTGGTGGTGAGTGCCCGCCGTGGCTTCATCTCCTATTCGCCGCTCTTCGAGCGCCTGCCCGAACAAATCTCGCATAACTTCAACAACAACAGCGTGCTGCTGCTCTATCCCGACCAGTATGGCGACCCGCAGGAGAATGTCTCGCTCTTTGCGCCAGGAGGACATCATGCTTAGTTTTTAGGGATAAGGGATTAGGGATTAGGTTTTTAGTGATTAGTGATTAGTGATTAGTGATTAGTGATTGTGGCTTACCTTTATATATAGATTAGATGATGATGACGAACTTAGAATATCCTGAATGTCCTGAATGGCAGCAGCGGACTTGCTTGCTGTTGGGTGAGGTGAAGATGCGTCGCCTGGCCGAGGCGCGGGTGCTCGTGGTGGGCGTGGGAGGCGTGGGGGCTTATGCCGCCGAGATGCTCTGCCGCGCCGGTGTGGGGGAGCTTATCCTGGTGGATGCCGATACCGTGCAACCTACCAACATCAACCGCCAGCTGCCTGCCACTCACGCCACCCTGGGGCGACCCAAGGTGGAGGTACTGGCCGAGCGCTTCCGCGACATCAACCCCGACATCCGGCTTCGCATCCTGCCCGTTTTCCTCAAGGATGAGGCCATCCCTGCCCTGCTCGACGAGGAGAAGCCCGACTTCGTGGTCGATGCCATCGACACCCTGGCACCTAAGTGTCACCTTATCGTCGAGGCCTTGCGGCGGAAGCTGAAGATTGTGTCGAGCATGGGTGCCGGAGCCAAGAGTGACATCACCCAGGTGCGCTTTGCCGACATCTCCGATACCTACCATTGCGGATTGAGCAAGGCCGTGCGCAAGCGCCTGCAGCAGATGGGTGTGAAGCGGAAGCTGCCCGTGGTGTTCAGTACCGAGCAAGCCGACAGGCGCGCCATCATCCTGACCGACGAGGAGCAAAACAAGAAATCGACCTGTGGTACCGTGAGCTACATGCCTGCCGTGTTTGGCTGCTACCTGGCCGAGTATGTAATCAAGAACTTGACGAAATAATGATGAATCCCTGACGAAATGGGTTCTTCTGCAATTGAGTTGAAGTATAGTTAATCGCCTGTAGGGGCGGACCTGTGTGTCCGCCCTGATAACCGCAACGATGCATAATCAAGTGCATGTATCCGGGCAGACACATAGGTCTGCCCCTACAGTGACAGAGAGCAGAGAGCAGTGACAGAGGCTGGCTTTCAACAAAATTGCAGAAGAGCTACAAAATGATGATAGAATGACGATGATAGAATTACAAGGTATTACGAAGAGCTTCGGCTCGTTGCAGGTGCTCAAGGGCGTTGACCTGCAGGTGGAGCGGGGCGAGGTGGTGAGCATCATCGGCCCTAGCGGAGCCGGTAAGACCACCCTGCTGCAGATTATGGGTACGCTCGACCGCCCCGATGCGGGGCGTGTCTTGATTGACGGCAAGGGGGTGGAGCAGCTCAAGGAGCGCGAGTTGGCCGCCTTCCGCAACCGCCACATCGGCTTCGTGTTTCAGTTTCACCAGCTCCTGCCTGAGTTTACCGCCCTGGAGAACGTGATGATACCTGCCTTCATCGCGGGCACGTCGCGTAGCGAAGCCGAGGGGCGGGCGCACGAGCTGCTCGACATGATGGGGCTTTCGGGGCGTGAGGGGCATAAGCCCAACCAGCTCTCTGGCGGAGAGAAACAGCGGGTGGCCGTGGCGCGCGCACTCATCAACCGCCCCGACGTGGTGCTGGCCGATGAGCCCTCGGGCAGCTTGGACACACACAACAAGGAGGAACTCTACCGCCTCTTCTTCGACCTCCGCCAGCAGCTGGGGCAGACGTTCGTCATCGTGACCCACGACGAAGGGTTGGCTCAGATGACCGACCGCACCATCCACATCGTCGATGGCGTGATTCAAGGTGGTTCTTCTGCATATTAGTAGGAAACTAGTCTTTGTCACTTCACTCACTGTAGGGGCAGACCTATGTGTCTGCCCAGATACGTGCACTTCATTATGTTTAGCTGCGGTTTTCAGGGCGGACACACAGGTCCGCCCCTACAGGTGATGACATGTTAAAAGATGCTTCAACTAAATTGCAGAATAACCTTCAACGCTGAGCATGATTCAACGCTGAGCATGATTCAAGGCTGAGTGTCAATCAAAGCTGAGGTAGGGCGTCAGGCGCTTCAGCTCATTGGCCGTGAACTCCTCCCACCCCTGCATCACCTGAAGCGAGGGAATCGCACCATGGAGCTTGCGGTAGCGCATGATGGCTGTAGATTGCCGGTAGTTGAGGTAGGGGTGAGCCAGCAGTTGCTTCATCGCGAGGCGGTTGATGTGGAGCGGCGTGATGGCCGTGCTGTCGAGTGTCAGCCAAGGCTCCAATACCTCGTTGTTGAGGCGTATTTCACGGAGCTGCTCCAGGCGTGCGAATCCACCCAGCTTCGTCCGGTACTCCACGATGCGGCGTGCCGTATAGCTACCGATGCCAGGTATCTTCTTCAACTCCGAGGTGTCGCATCGGTTCAGCTCGATGCGCGTCCCTTTGGGATATTTCTCCACGCGCGTGTAGAGCGTGTCTTTGCGGGGCAGATAGACGGAAGGGGGCTCTTCACGTGCAGAGTCGCTCCATGCTTTGCGTCGCTCTTTCTGAGCAAAAGTATGTCGCTCTGCTTGCCCTGATGGCCTCTGCTTTTTCGGGCGCAAAGGGTTCTTACTCGCCTGCTTACGGGCAGAGCGCCTGGCATACTGCTCCTCATCCGTAAGCGTTTCACGGCTTTTTGCCGGATTTGGAATTGCGGCGTAGCTCTTGCCGGATCGCAAGGAGTCGTCGAAGCGGCTCATGAGGGAGTCGCTTCGCTCATCTGCAAGCGGTAGCGCGTGATGCTGTTTCCACCACCTGCCTGCGCCCGTTGTCAAGGCAACGGCGCAAATCATGATGACGATACACTTCCGCTCGTAAAGCGAGTAACGCAGCAAGAGCCTCAGCCGGCGAATCATATCAGGGGGCGGGTTTTGGATGCCCGGCGGATGTAACTCAACGCGAGGAGCGTGGCCAGGAGGACACCTACGCTGTTGGCGGCAAAGTCGAGCCAGTCGCCGCCGCGGTAGGTGGTGCAATAGGATTGCAGCAGCTCCACCACGCCGCTGAAGGCCACGGGGCAAGCCGCGGCACCCAGCCAGGCGTGCCACAGCGGCGCCTGCTCACGGCGGTGGGCACGCACGAACTCCAGCCAGAGCATCCCCGACATGCCGAAGTACATGCAGCAATGCACCACCTTGTCGAAGTGCGGCCATTGGAAGAGCGGCTCGTCGTCCATCGAGGGCGGCTTGAAGAACGACAGGTAGGTCACGGCGAGGATAATCGCGAGCGAGAAGGGGTATTTACGGATAAAGTAGCGCATACAAATGACAATGAATCTACAATAAAACTATAAAAATCTACAACAAAAACCCACTAAAATGTGAGATAAATAAAGTTTTTTCCTTGTTTTGGCTGCAAAAATAAAGAAAAATATCTAACTTTGCATCGATTTGCGATAAAAAACTCCCTAATTATGACTAAAAATGATAGAGCCAACTTTGGCAGCAAGATAGGTGTTATCCTCGCCTCAGCCGGATCGGCGGTGGGGCTAGGCAACATCTGGCGTTTCCCTTTTGAGACAGGCAACCACGGTGGTGCCGCCTTCATACTCATTTACTTAGGTTGCGTGGTGGCGCTCGGTATCCCCATCATGATTGCCGAATTCCTTATCGGCCGGCGCTCGCGAGCCAACACGGCCGGTGCCTACCGTGTGCTCGCCCCGGGCACCCAGTGGAAGTGGGTGGGGCGACTCGGCGTGCTCAGCGGATTCCTCATCTACAGCTTCTACTCCGTGGTGTCCGGCTGGACGCTGGAGTACATCGTGCAGGCGGTGAGCGGAGGACTCAGCGGACAGAGCGCGGAGGGATTCATCGCCACCTTCAACGGCTTCGTGAGCAACCCCTGGCGACCTGCCCTGTGGACGATAGCCTTCGTGCTGCTCACCCACTTCGTCATCGTGCGTGGCGTGGAGCGGGGCATCGAGCGCTCCTCGAAGATTCTGATGCCGCTGCTCTTCATCCTGCTGCTGGTGCTCGCTTGCTGCTCCGTCTCGCTGCCCAACGCCGGCGAGGGGGTGCGCTTCCTGCTGGAACCCGACTTCAGCAAGGTCGATAGCAAGGTGCTGCTCGGCGCCATGGGGCAGGCCTTCTTCTCCCTCTCCCTGGGCATGGGTTGCCTCTGCACCTACGCCTCCTACTTCCGCAACGACACCAAGCTGCCGCGCACGGCGTGCAACGTGGCCGTGATTGACACCCTGGTGGCCATCCTGGCCGGCTTCATCATCTTCCCCGCCGCCTTCTCCGTGGGCATCCGTCCCGACTCGGGCCCCAGCTTGCTCTTCATCACGCTGCCCAATGTCTTCCAGCAAGCCTTCGGAGGCCTTCCCCTGCTGGCCATGCTGCTCTCGCTGCTCTTCTACGTGCTGCTGGCCCTGGCGGCGCTCACCTCCACCATCTCGCTCCACGAGGTAGGCACGGCTTACCTCCACGAGGAGTTCAACTTCAGCCGCAAGAAGGCCGCCACGCTGGTCACCACCTGCTGCGTGGTGCTGGGCATCCTCTGCTCGCTCTCCCTCGGCGTGGGCAGCAGTCACCTGAGCCTCTTCGGCATGACGCTCTTCGACCTCTTCGACTTCGTCACGGCCAAGATCATGATGCCTGCCGGCGGTTTGCTCATCGCCCTCTTTGCCGGATGGTACCTCGACAAGCAGATTATCTGGGAGGAAATCAGCAACCGTGGCACCCTGACGGTTCATATCTACAGGGTGTTGCTCTTCGGATTGAAGTACGTCGCCCCCATCGGCATCACGCTCGTCTTCCTGGATCAGTTCCACGTCTTCGGGTAACGCCCAGGGAACTTTCATGTCATGATAGTCAATAGTCATTAGTCATTAAGCACTTCAGATTTTGATGGATGCATTTTTTCAACTCAGATATATAATATAAATAAAAATATATTTATTTATATTATATATCTGAACCCGAAATGAGTTTTCAAATTGCTTAATGACTAATGACTGTTGACTATCGTGACCACTTGATGACTTACTCATGATTAGGAGCAATTAGGACTCATATAGGAGGAACAGAGGGTTCACGGCATGTCGATTACCCTGTTCGGGTGGATGCATGGAAGGTTAATTAAAACTAACGCTTATAGGAAAAGTGTATTTTTTACCCCTTGATTTTATAGGAAAAGTGTATTTTTGTAGCGCAAAATTCGTAGGAAAAGTGTATTTTTGTGGCGTGAAATTCATAGGAAAAGTGTATGTTGTATCGGAAAATAGAGAAGAAAATCATCGACAGCCTTCAGCACTCAAACGGTAGGCTCACTATTGTTGATGGCGCTCGTCAAGTAGGTAAGTCTTTCATCATAAGGAGTATAGGGAATCGGCTGTACCCCAACTACATTGAAATCAATATGGAAGAAGACAAGCGTGGAGACGGCTTGTTTGCTCAAGTGAATACTGTCAGCGATTTCTATCTTGCTCTGAGTACGTTTGCGGGAGACAGGATGAAGGATCGGGAATCTACGTTGGTCTTTATGGATGAGATTCAGGTTTATCCCCAGTTGCTTACCTTAGTGAAGTTCCTGATGGCGGAGGGACGTTTTACCTACATAGCAAGTGGCTCCATGCTCGGCATTACGCTCCATAAGACGCAATCTATCCCTATCGGCAGCATTCACCGCATTCGCATGTATCCGCTTGATTTTGAGGAATTCCTGATTGCCAATGGTGTGGGAGACCTGACTATTCAGGTCATGCGTCAGTCCTATGAACGCGAAGAGCCCTTGTCGGAGGCTATTCATAGGAAGATTCTCGATTATTTTAAGAAGTACTTGCTTGTGGGGGGGATGCCTGCTTGCGTAGCTTCATTCGTGAAGGAGCAGAACATCACTTTGGTACGGGAGATGCACAACGACATTCATGAGCTTTATGCCGATGATGCTGCCAAGTATGAAAAAGAGAGTAGCCGCAGATTGAAGATACAACGCATCTATCAGTTGGTGCCGTCCAATATGGAAAATAAAAAGAAGCGTATGGTGGCTAAAGAGATAGAGGGCAAGCAGGGGAAACGCATGGATAATTACCAGGATGAATTTGATTACCTGCTCTCTTCGGGAATTGCTTTGGGCGTGAAGGCTATCAGTCAGCCGACATTTCCTTTGGTTCAGAACATGGGAAAGAATCTGCTCAAGTTATACCTCAACGACGTGGGCATGTTCTCTGCCATACTGTATCGCACGAATACGCTACCCGTATTAGGTGACGTGGCAAGCATTAACCTCGGTGCTGTGTATGAGACTGTTGTGGCGCAAGAACTGAAGGCGCACGGATTTGAACTTTACTATTATGACAATAAGCAGATTGGTGAGGTGGATTATCTGATTGATGATTATCCCAATATGTCCGTATTGCCTATTGAGGTAAAGTCGGGACGTGACTATAAAATCCACAGCGCAATAAATCGTTTCCTCTCCAATGAGAGTTATCAGATTAAGCGGGCCTATGTCTTGTCAAACGAGAGAAACGTCTTTCGTGAGCGAGGTATTCTCTATATGCCTGTGTATTATGTGATGTTTATCAATAACACTGACCGATGATACGGTTCACAGCAGGTCGATTACGCTGTTCAGGTGGATGCCGTTGGAGCCTTTGATGAGGATGGTTTGTCCTTGGGGCGGGGTGGCGCGCAGTACCTCCTTCAGGGCCTCTACGTCGGGGTAGGTGGGGAAGGGATGGCGTGCTGCGGCAAACTCGCTGCCCACGAGCATCACCTGCTTGAAGCCGCACTCCTGCAGGTAGTTGGCTATGCGCTGGTGCTCGGCGGCACTCTCGGCACCCAGCTCGCGCATGTCGCCCAGTATCAGCATCTTCTCGGCTGCCTGCATGTTGCGGAAGTTGCTCAGGGCGGCCATCATGCTGGTGGGGTTGGCGTTGTAGGCATCGATGATGAGCGTGTTGCGGGGTGTCTGCATCAGCTGCGAGCGGTTGTTGGTGGGGGCGTAGGTGGTGAGGGCTGCGTCAATCTCTTGCGGCTCGATGCCGAAGTGGCGGCCGATGGCGATGGCGGCCAGGGCATTGCAGAAATTGTACTCGCCGATGAGCTGGGTTTGCACGGCGTGCTCCTCCGCGCTTCCGGCTTCGTGCCAGCAGAGGGAGAGGAAGGGCGAATTGCCCGTGATGCGGCCGCTGATGGCCAGTTGCTCAACTTCGTCGTTCGTTGCGCGACCTGCTAGCTCCTTGCAAGCGCCGCTTCCCTCGCAGACAGCAGATTCTTCTCGCCCGTAACATACCAGGTTCAACCCCTCGGCGATAGCCATCAGGTAGGGGTTGTCGTGGTCGATGAAGACGGTGGCTGCGCCCTTCTGGCGCAGGAAGTCGTAGAGCTCACCCTTGGTGCGGATGACCCCCTCCAGGGAACCGAAGCCCTGCAGGTGCGCCTTGCCCACGTTGGTGATGAGGCCGTAGTCAGGCTCAGCGATATCCACCAGCTCCTTGATGTCACCCGGGTGGCTGGCACCCATCTCCACCACGGCCAGCTCGTGCTCCGGCTTGAGGCGGAGCAGGGTGAGCGGCACGCCGATGGCGTTGTTGAGGTTGCCCTCCGTGTAGAGGATGCGTCGTTGGCGCTTCAGCACGGCGGCTATCAGCTCCTTGGTCGTGGTCTTGCCGTTGGTGCCCGTGATGCCGATGATGGGGGTAGCCAGTTGGCGGCGGTGGTAGTTGGCCAGCTGCTGCAGGGCGCGGAGGCAATCCTCCACGAGCAGGTAGCGGCTGTCGCCGGCGGGCAGGTAGGCAGGTTCGTCGATGACGGCGTAGCGGCTGCCCGCCTCGAGGGCTTTGGCAGCAAAGGCGTTGCCGTTGAACGAGGCCCCTTTCAGGGCGATGAAGAGGGAGCCGGTGGGGCAGTTGCGGCTGTCGGTCGTCACGCAGGCGCAAGATAAAAAGCAGCTATAGAGCGTTTGAATATCAGTCATGAGTCGTATTTTCGTTGAATGTCGCGCAAAAGTAGCACATTCTTTTGAAACGTTGCGCGTTTTCTTCCATTTTTTTTGTACGTTTGCAGGCTGAATAATCAATTTTCCGGCTGAATTAATGGCTGAATCATTAAAATGTAAACGAAATGAGTGAATTATTACATCGTTATATCAACGTGAACGGTCGCTTGATGGACCTTTCAAAGCCGCGCGTGATGGGCATCCTGAACGTCACGCCCGACTCATTCTATGCCGAGAGCCGCATGCAGACGGCTGAGGCCGTGGAGCATCAGGTCATCCGCCTTCT
Source organism: Bacteroides sp. (assembly GCA_051878755.1). Lineage (GTDB taxonomy): Bacteria > Bacteroidota > Bacteroidia > Bacteroidales > Bacteroidaceae > Bacteroides. Next base: position 13,821 of record JBJEKS010000177.1, read on the forward strand.
GGAGGAGGGGGCCGACATCATCGACATGGGTGCCTATTCGTCGCGCCCCAAT
>JBJEKS010000178.1:0-13844 GCA_051878755.1 Bacteroides sp.
ATCCCTATCATCGTCTATATCATAATATTCTTTCTCATCAGCCTCTGATTTAAAAAGAAAATTAAACCCATTAGAGATATAATACTGAAGAATCTGCGGTTTATTATAAGCATCTACAACAATAAAGCGACAACCAGTCTTATTATCTTCATGGCAAAACCAACCTTTTATAAAAGCCAAAATTTGCGAACCAAGATGCCTGCCACGAAACAATTCATTAACACCAATACGACCGATTAATACAGCAGGATAGCTTCTCCCCCTCTTTGGATTAGATATCCTTCTTTGCACCTTATTCCGTATAGATGATGACATTTTATGTACTTTAATACTATCATTAGCTAACGTGACCATAGCCACTATCTTATAGGGAGCAGTTTTCGTAATCCAACAATAGGTTTTCCCCAACATTTCGTCTGCGTACAGAAACGAATCTTCTAGAAAAAAACTATTTAAATCATCATCACCACATGAGAAAGGGGAACAATAACGCATTACTTCCCGGGAAAAAGGAAGCATAACAAAATTTTCTAGTGACGAAAAATCTGCCATTGTTATTGGAATCTGAAGTTACGAGAGGATTCCAATATGGATGAAATAAGCTTTTTCTCAGACTCGGAAAGGACAGGGGGTTTTCGGGAAGAGTTCTTTTCTGCCTCTTGCAGGAAACGCTCTGCGGTATCTCCGGTTAAGATTGGAACGGTCTTAATTGAAATTGCCATAATTCTAGTGGGTTGATTGTGGGAGCAAAGATAGAGGATTTATCAATAAAAAGCAAACAAAAGGCCAAAATAGTATAAAAAGAACTCCCCTTCGGGCTGGGCCTGGAGGGGAGTTCTTTTTATGGGAGTTGTCTGTTTACTCGGCAATCATGATGACTACGCGGTTCCAGTCGTTGTTGGAGAAGGGCTGCTCGGCATCACCCCAGGCAGCTACCTGCAGGCGAGACTCGTCAATCCCGTACTTCTCCTTCAGCACCTTCACCACCGACTGAGCACGCTCGTTGGCCAGGCGCTCGTTGATGGCAGCAGTGCCTGTAGCCTTGTCGCTGTAGCCGGAAACGGAAGCTTTAGCCTCGGGGTACTTCTTGAGGTAGTTGGCGATAGCCTCGATACCCGGCATCTGGTCCTTGGCCACAGCAGTCTTGTTCAGGCCGAAGAGCACATGAGCCGACATACCGCGTACGGTCTTCTGCGGAGCCACCTCCTTCACCACCTCTACGGTATCTACCCTCACCACCTCGCGAATCTCTACGCGCGGCGTAGCCATCTGCTTGCGCATTTCGGCCAGGGCCTGGAGCTGCTTCTTGTTGGACTTGCCAAACTTGAAGCCCACCTTCACGGTAGGAGCAGCCAGGAAACCGAAGTTGTGGCTGTCCGCATCGAGGTTGGAGAGTCCTTCCTGCGGCTTGAGGGTCGTCATGTTGTAGGTATAAGCCAGCGGGTCAATCTGTGCGCCGACATACATGCCCGGCATTACGAAGTAGTCGAAGCCCATGGTCAGTGCGCCACGGAGGTTCCACGCTTCGCCAACCGATTTACCCAGAGATTCATACTCGTCATATTTCACCTGATTGTTGCAGTAGGCCATACCGACACGGAGGCCACTGTAGAGCATCAGGTTGGGCACCTTCGTCTTGAAGTAACGGTCCACGCCGGCGCTCACGTTGAAGTTCATCGTTTGCGCGCTACCCACGGCACGATAGTTGGGAATCTGCCCCATGTTCTCCATGGGGTCGTAGGTAGATTCGTCATCAATCGTACCTGGTACACTGGCGTATCCCGGGTTGCCCGTAAAGTTGAAACCGCCACCCAGGTTCAGTTTCCACAAATCCTTAAAGAACCAGCCGGCTTCGAAGCCAACCATCAGTTTCTTGTCGCTCCAGTTGGTGGAGAGTGCCTTCACCTCGTAGGAAGACTCGAGTCCTGACGGTGCTTTAATATCTGTGTAGCTGTTGTAGCCTAAGGTGAGTGCCAGGGTAAAGTCCCCCTTTCTGGGAGTAAAATCCTTGGCACAGCAAGCCTTTTTGTCTTGCGCACTCACCGTTAGACTCAACATGGGTATAACGGCCAACAGGATAAGTCGTTGTATCTTCATTGCTTTCTTGTTTTTAAGCCGTTTGAAAATGTTTGATTAAGCGTTACTCTTCAGTTTCGGTACCAGCATACTTAGCCATGGCAGCCTCAAGGTCAGCCTTGGCATTTTGTACGTTGATTTCCTGGATTGCAATAAGTTGATTATAGACTTCAAGATAAGCTTTTGCCGTTTCAATTAATTGCTCTTGGCTTTCGATTTGACTTACATCTTCGATAGCGGCCTTCTTCTGAGCAATTTCATCTTCCTTAGCCTTAATTTGCTGATCTATAGATGAAGCACTTGTATTCCAACTACCATAGTAAATTCTAGAGACAACATCGTATTCATCGTAAGCAATTTCCCAATCAATATATTTCTCAATATAGTCCATCCAAAGAGCAACCTTCTCTTCATAATCCTTCACCAACTGTTCGTTACGAGCCTTTATCTTGGCTTGCAGGGCAGCATTATAGGTATCGAAGTTACGGATGATGTCAACCTCCTTATTGAAGCAATCTAACTCTAACTGGGCATCAGCCTTAGCTGTAAGTGAATTATCAAGATTAGTCTTACAAGCCTGTTCGCGAGCCAGCTGATCTTCATAAGCAGTGCGCAGAGCAGCTTTGTCAGCATCTGCAGCAGCATCGTACTTTGTCTTCAGATAAGCCGTACTATCGACCATGTTCTTACATGCCTTTGTGGAAGAAACCATATTACCATTACCATCATCCACTAATACGCCATAGTCGCCCTCTGTGGCAGCACCATTATAAGCTCTCTGGTAATTAGCTGCAGCTTTCGTATAATTATCCAAATTAGACTTATAGTGATCAATCCACCATTCAATATTCAATTCAAATTGGCGAAGATCCTCTTCTCTCTCGATATCCACATAGAGCGAGTCACCAAAGTTGTCACCAAAAGAAGTACTGTGAGAGTAATCGCCTTTTTCAAAAGAGTATTGTAAATTTTTGTAAGCTAGATTATATGAAAGAAGAGAGGCTACATCATAGTGAGTCAAAACAATGCTTTCATCAGATCTATAGTAATTATCACCATTTTCATCCACAAGATTCCAATGAATAAGATTATAGAGGGCATCCTTATCAACTTCTTCCTGGAGAGCATCTGATGCTTCTGTATTTTCAACATAGTTGGTGAAGTCACTAAGAGCTGCTCTGTAAATATCTCTTGCACGGTTTCTTTCTGCTTGCAAAGTAACAAATTCTAATTCCAATGCAGCAAAGTCTTCAGTGTAATTAGCATACTTCTTGAGAGCATCAATCTCTATCTGCAACTGAGTAATATCATTGGTGTATTGAGCGACAAGCGTCTTCTTAGCATCCTGGAAGCTAACAAGGGTATTCTCACACGATATAATATAGGCCTTAACTTGATTGACTTGCGTCTTCATGGTATTCAGAGCGTCAACTTGAGAGTAGTAAGCATAAGCCAATTGTTCCAACTCGGCACGTTCTGCTTCAATACGATCCTTTTCAGCCTGAGTCTTCGCATCAGCCAGCTCCTTTTCGTAATCGAGCAGAGCCTGTTCAGCCTCCTTCATAGCAGCTTCAGCACGCAACAGAGCAGCTTCAGATTCTACCTGTGCCTTCTCCATGTCAGCTTGGATTTGAGCCATTTGCTTCTCAATACGTTTCTTCTCTACCTCAAGCTGGGCCAACTGAGATTCAAGCGCAGCTTGCTTCTTTTGGTTCTCGATGGTCTTTTGCTCCTTCTGGAGATCCATCAACTCAGCCTGCTTCTTCTCATATTCTGCATTAGCCTTCTGCAAGTCAGCAGCGGCCTGCTTAGCTTGAGCTTCTGCCAGCTTCAGTGCAGCCTCAGCAGCAGCAATGGCCTGCTTCGCTTCAGCAGCTGCGCTGTTCATGGCAGCTACGGATTCCAATTGTTCCGTTTTGGCATCGCGCACAGCGGTTACCGATGCCGATTCTTTATCATCGACACATGCCCCCATCGTAAGTCCAGCCAGGAGCAGTGTTACCATCATAAATTTCTTTTTCATAATAATGATGTATTAGTTTATTGTCATTAATATCGTTGGTGTATCAGAATTTAATGCCCACCTTGAGGGTAGGTGCTGCCAGTGCACTGATACTATGGCTGTCAGCATCGAGGTTTGATAAGCCTTCCTGCGGTTTGTAGGTAGTCATGTTGTAGCTGTAGGCCAGTGCATCAATCTGTGCTCCGATATAGAGTGAGGGAAGCACGTAATAGTCAATGCCCATGGCTACGGAGCCACGCAAGTTCCAGGTCTCGGCAATCGACTTGCCCATCGAGGTGGGTTCGTCGTACTTTATCTGGTTGTTGCAGTATGACATCCCTACCCGCACGCCAGTGTACCACATCAGGTTGGGTACGTTGGTCTTGAAGTAGCGATCCACTCCGGTATAGGCCAGGTAGGAGAAGGTCTGTGCACTGCCCACGGCGCGGTAATCAGGGATTTGAGCGCCATCGGCAGCGGTACCATCCATCGTACCCGGTACACCGGCATATCCGGGATTACCCGTGAAGTTGAGTCCGCCACCCAGATTGAGTTTCCACAACTCCTTGAAGAACCAGCCCGCTTCAAATCCAACCATCAGCGCTTTGTCGCTCCAGTTGTTGGAGAGGGCGGCCACTTCATAGGAAGCCTGCAGGCCTGAGGGAGCCTGCACGTTAGCATAGCTATTGTAGCCCAGGGTGAGCGCCAAGGTGAAGTCACCCTTCTTCGGGGCAAACTCCTTACCGCAGCAAGAGCTTTTCTCTTGCGCGCCCACCGTTAAACTCATCAGAGGTATAACGGCCAACAGGATAAGTCGTTGTATCTTCATTGCTTTCTTGTTTTTAAGCCGTTGAATATTAAAGTCTGGAATTACTCCTCGGTTTCTTCACCCTTAGCCAAAGCGGCATCGAGTTCAGCCTTGGTCTGAGCAGCAATCACTTCGAGAGCCTTCACCACAGCTTCCTTGGCAGCTACGATATCCTTCTGCATAGCAATGGCCTCTTCTTGAGACTCGATAAGGCTGTAGTCTTCGTTATCAGCCTCTAAGCGAGCAATCTCGTCTTCATAATATTTAATCGAACTTTCGATATTCTCAGCACCTTGAACGCCATTATTATAGTTAAGCACAGCATCAACAGCTGCGATTTCAATGCCAACAGCTTGGTAAGCAGCATCCTTTTCTTGATACACATACCAGGCAGCCACCTCATCTGCATACTCCTCAACAACCATAGCATTACGCTTATCCATAGCCTTCTGCAGCTCCTGCTGATAAGTAGCGTAGTTCGTCAGCATATCCCACTGCTCCAAAAGGTTATCAAGAAATTCTTGATAAGATTCAGCCCCATAGATTGCATTTTCGATACTTTGCTTCACACTCGTTTCACGTGACAACGAAGCTTGGTATTGATTACGATAGTTTTCCTTTGCTGTTGCATCAGTTTCAGCCTCATACTTAGCCTTTAGATATGCAGTACTATCCACAAGATTCTTACAAGCCTTTGTAGAAGGAACCATGTTGCCATTTCCATCGTCCATAACCGTGCCATAGTCACCCTCAGTAGCTGCACCATTATACCATTTCTCCAACTTCTTTTGGCGGTCTTGCTCATCCTTAATCCAGCCCTTCAGCTGAGCTTCGCGATCCTCAACAGCCAACTCTGCCTGACCACGGAAATCAGGCATCGTAGGGAATTGATCAATTGCAAGCGAGTCACCAAAAGATCCAGATACAGACCAGCCCAATTCTGATGCTTCATAAGAATACACTTTGGAGTATGTAACAAAATCTGAAGCCTCTAAAGCAGTTCCTCCATTATCGTTCATGATCTGCCGAATAGTCCAATCGAGAGGCTTCCAGTTATCACCATCTTGATACCCTCCATTGGTAAGCCCATATCTTGCAAAAGTAGAGAACTTATCTTTATAGCGCAAAGAATCTGTAAATTCTCTAGAAGCAGCATTATCTGAGTATATAGCCATATAATCAGAAAATGCAGTATTGTAATCATCATACAAGAGGTTCTGCTTCGCAACCAGCTCTGCACGCTTATTCTTCAAAGCCTGTACATCCTCTGTGTAATTCGTATATTGCTTATACGCCTCAATACGAACCTTATACTGAGCAATCTTATTGTTATTATCAATAATAGCCTGTTCCTTAGTCTGTTGGTACGACACTAGACCATTTTCAAGGCCGACCAACATACTCACTGCGGCGTTATATTCAGCCTTTGCAACAAGCAGATTATTGGCAGCATCTGCATAATTAGAAGCCAAACGATTAAGTTCATCGCGTTCTGCCAAGATGGCTTCACGTTCAGCATCAGACTTAGCCTGCGCCAATCTCTCCTCACAATCCAGCAGATCCTGCTGAGCGGCCAAGAGGTCTTTCTGAGCTCTCATCAACGCAGCTTGGGCATCAAGTTCAGCCTTTTTCATCTGGGCTTCAATGTCAGCGAGGTCAGCCTGTGCTTGCAATTTAGTTTTCTCAAGCAGGGCCAATTGTTTCTCAAGTTCAGCCTGTTTTTGTTGATTTTCAATAGTCTGAGCTTCTTTCTGCAGCTCAAGAAGCTCAGTAGCCTTCTTCTGCTGCTCTACCAATGCATTGTTGTACTCCGCATTAGCTTTTTCAGCAGCAGCCTTAGCTTGCAGCAAAGCCACTTCGGCAGCGGCCAACGTCTTCTGTGCCTCTGCCTCAGCACGATTCATTGCAGCTACTGACTTCAGCTGTTTAGCTGTAGCTTCACGTACGGCTGAAACGGATGCCGTTTCGTTGTCGTCAACACAAGCCCCCAAAAACAACGTGCCCAGGAGCAGTGTCACCATCATGAATTTTTTCTTCATAACTTTTGATTTTTTTGGAGTCAAGCCTCTCGGTGGAGGCCCTTCTCTTTGGATTAGTAATTATATGTTTTTAAACTCTATTCTTCTGATTGATATAAAAATAATCTGATTGTATTAGTAAAATATGTATCTCGTTTTTCCCTAGTTATAATTTATAATAATGTATTAGTAAAATATGTATTTAAACTATGTATTAGTAAAATATGTATTAAAATTCTCTGCGCATAACGGTCTTTCTGTTATGCAAGTGCAAAGATATGCCAAAGTATAGAAACAAAAGAGAAAGTTGTATTGCGGAAAGCAAACGCAACCGTTGCGAATGTTGCAACACCTATTCTTCCTCCATGGTTTCCGGGCTCTCCTGGAGGGCTTGGAAACGGGCACGGTAGTGCTGGGAATATTCACTGAAGAAGTCATGCTGCAGCACGAGGCAGATGCGTAGCAGCAGGCCCGTGTCGATACTATCCTTCTCGAACAGGCGGTAGATGTTGGAACGGTCGCAGGCCAGCTTGCGTGCAAACCACGTAATTCCTCTCTCCTGGCGATGCAATTCCTCTTTGATAAGTAGGCCGATAGGTTTCATGGCTTGGAATTTATTATTTTTAGGTAAAATATGTAGGGCAAAGGTAAGGGGAAAAAGTGAAATCGCCAACTTTTTCTCAAAAAAAGATTATAAAGAGGCGCTTCGAAGCATGTTTACCACCGAAACACTGGTAGTACTAACGGGATAATGCTCTTTCTCATAATCAGCTACAATGTCTGCCATCAATTTCAACTCCACAGCTTTAGGGTCGCTGAGCGGAGTGGAATCATCTACCGCAAACAGTAACTCTTCAACTCTAGATTGAGCAAACCGATATTGTTCTTCTGTTATCTTTCTCATAATCTATAGTATTATATCGAACTAACGTCAATTCCCTCATATTCCCTATGCGTTCCGACAAAACGAATAAATACATATCCCATCACAAATTTCACGACGACAACAAGCCGGTACTTATTCCCTCCAATATTAAAGACATAATGCTGATTACCAACAAAATCAACAGAGCCAAAGTCCTGTCTTATATCTGCAAATGTCCTCCATTCAGCATGTTCAGCTGTGTAAAACCATCGTTCCAACGGGACTTTGGCATCTTCATGACCTGGCTGTTCATAGAATTCCTTCAACTTCCTATGGGATATAATTCTCATCGCACTTTTAATTTATGCCGCAAATATAGACTATTAGTTCCTAATCGCAAAATTATTCGATAGAAAAATTCTCTCATTGAGAATTATTCACCCGGCGCGAGAAAAAACAGGGCTTCCTGCTGCTGAGTATGGAAAAATAGCACTACATTTGCACGGTGATGCTAGATGAATCTATTTTTTATAATAATAAGGTATCAAGATGAAGAGTTTTACCAATGTATTCGACCTGGGCGACCTGAACGTGGCGCTGGCCGAGGCTTTTGAGATCAAGAAAGACCGCTATCAATTCGAGGCACTGGGACACCACAAGACCTGCCTCCTGATTTTCTTCAACAACAGCCTGCGCACCCGACTGAGCACGCAGAAGGCGGCCCGCAACCTGGGCATGGACGTTATCGTGCTCGACGTGAACCAAGGGGCGTGGAAGCTGGAGACGGAGCGCGGCGTGGTGATGGACGGCGACAAGAGTGAGCACCTGCTGGAGGCCATCCCCGTGATGGCCAGCTATTGCGACGTGATTGGTGTGCGCAGCTTTGCCCGCTTTGAGAACCGCGACGATGACTACAACGAGAAGATTCTCAACCAGTTTATCCAATACAGCGGCAAGCCGGTCTTCTCGATGGAGGCTGCCACAGGACACCCGCTGCAGGCCTTTGCCGACCTGATTACCATCGAGGAACATAAGCGCACCGAGCGCCCCAAAGTGGTGCTGACCTGGGCACCCCACCCCCGCGCCCTGCCGCAAGCCGTGCCCAACTCGTTTGCCGACTTCATGAACGAAGCCAACGTCGATCTGGTCATCACCCACCCCGAGGGGTATGAGCTGGACCCGAAGTTTGTGCGCGGAGCCCGCGTGGAGTACGACCAGAAGAGGGCGTTCGAAGGGGCTGACTTCATCTACGCCAAGAACTGGGCCTGCCCGGGCGTGACGCGTCCCGAGGATTACGGTAAGATTCTGAGCAAGGAGATGAGCTGGACAGTAGATAGCGAACACATGAGCTGGACGAACAACGCCTTCTTCATGCACTGCCTGCCCGTGCGCCGCAACATGATTGTGACGGACGATGTCATCGAGGCTCCCACCTCGCTCGTCATCCCCGAAGCGGCCAACCGCGAGATTTCGGCCACGGTCGTACTGAAGCGACTGCTGCAGGGGTAAATACACCTGCTGTTGCTGTATTCAGGGCGGACACACAGGTCCGCCCCTACAGGGAATATACTGCAGTAATGGTCTGCTGTTGGGACTGATAGTTTTTGTAGGTGAGGGTGACCTCTATCTGGGTGATGCCGGCGATGAGGTAGTGGCTTAGCGGGACGGAGAGATAGGCCCGCGCGGAATAGGCCTCTACATCATCGTCGGCATCATGGTAAAGGAGCAGGGAGAGACGGCAACGGCCGGTTGCCTCGTCATACGTTACCTCCTGCTCAACGAAGTGGAAGCGGTGGGTCTTGCTCTGCTGCTTGATGGTGAAGAGCAGGTTGAAGTAGCCATTTCCCATCCAGGAGGAGAGCAGCTCTGCCCCATCGGTCTTTATCCCCTGTTCAAACTCCGCAGCCGGCTTGGGCAGCGGGGCGATGGCCTTGCGCACGGCATAAAGCTCTGCGCCCTGCCGGCCAGCGGCATCGGTCGTGATGAGGTAGTTGCTGACGATGCGCAGCAGCGAGTCGGGCGTGGAGCGGAACGCAGAGTGGTCGTTCAGCACGGGCCAGGTCTCGCCGGCATCCGTCGTCACCTGCATGAGGGTGCCGTCGTCCCCCGTGGCGGCACAGAGGAACTCCAGCTGCACCGAGGGGTAATGATAGTTGTCACCCCCACAGGCGGTCAACAGACCGAGCAACAGGAGCCATAGTGCCGAGCGAAAAGGCAAAGGGCTTGCAGAAAACCCATTATTTTCATTCGTCCGTTTCATCCCGTTTAGAATCTACTAATAGTTTCTGTTTCTTCTTTTCTACAGCCTTAATACTTTCCACTGCCGGCAAATCCTCCGGCATTGTACCACCGAGTTCTTTGATGGTCTGACGAACTTTAGCTCCGACCTCAAAGTGAGTCTGATTTGCACGTTGCTTACCTCTGATGTTTTCCCTGCGCAATTTCTCCTCTGTTTGAGTTGCACGGAAAAGATTTGCTGCAAGTTCTGTACTCCCCATGTGATCCAATACCTTTTGACTTTTTTTTAGTCCCTTATGGGTATGGATATCTTTTGCTGTCATTCCACCATACAACCCTTTATAACCCCAATTTTGGAATATGGCATAGTCCTTGTTATCTATAACACCAGCATCTTTTGCCGCACTTGCCAGTAAGGAATTGTGTTTCAACATTTCTTCGCGAAGAAACAAGCGCTTCTCTTCTTCACTTGATAACTGCTGATACTCTGCCATCTGCTGAACTTCAGCGATACGGGTCTGAATGGCAAAATATGTTTGGCCTTGTGCTACTATTATTTTACTTGGGTCTGCATTCTGTACAATCAGATAACAAGCGTATCTAGACAATTTAACTGAATCAACAGTGCGTTCTGCACCTGAGCCAATCACGACCATTTCGAGGATATCCTCGAAATGGTCTTCAATACGTTGACCACTGTTCTTACATGCTATTTTGGCTTTTTCAATTACGGGTAGAAAATGCCTGTATTCTGTGTATTCCAGAATCTTCCACATAGCACGAGAAGTCCAGTATTCATTACCTGCCTCATCTACATGCTTGATACTCTCAAACAAGGACATTGCTCTTTTTGTAAGTCTTTTAGCCATAATCTAGTTACAACTCTGAAAGTTTTTATTTCCAACAGCTACCAAATGGTTCTTCAGCGGATTGGCGTACATCTGCAGCAGTTTTTCGCGCAGGAAGGGCTCGTCCTTGCCGGACAGGGGGATGCGGGCGATCTGCTGAGCCACGTAGGACTCGAAGGCCTGTTTCTCCTCGGGCGTATAATGGGCTGCAAACTCGCTGCTGGATGACAGCAGATCGGCGGCTACGTAGTTGCACGGATAGAGGCGGTAGTTGGCATGGATGCCACGGTCGATGAGTGCAGCCACGCGAGTGAAAATCTCCTGCTTGGGCAGCGAGCGGTCGATGGCACGCAGCTGCCCGTCGATGCAGGGGGCGGTGCAGAACTGTACGCGGCCCTTGAAGCCGAAGAGGCCCGTCTGCATGTTGAGCAGGTCGTCGGCCTGGCTCTTCTTGAACCCCTCGATGTCGCGCTTCTGCTGGAACTCCTGCGCCTTGAGGTAGTCGCAGGGGTCGTATTCATACGAGATGGAGAGGGGCACGATGTGCATCTGCAGGAGGCGGTCGATGAGGTCGCCCTCGCCACCCATGGCCATCATCTTGAGCACGCTCTCCTGGGTGCGGTCGTTGCTGTCCTTGGCCCGTCCCTCACGCTGGGCAATCCAGATGGACTGCTGCTTCTCGCCGATGGTGTAGTGCATGTAGCGCGACATGCGGGCCGACGACTCCAGCATCTGCCGCATGGTGAGCGCCCGCTGCACGATAAACGACTTATTGACGCGCACCAGCTTCTTGATCCAGGGATAGATAAGGAGGTTGTCGCCGATGGCAATCTCCACCGTGTCCTTTCCCTCATCGGCCAGGAGCACCGAGAGAAAGCCCGAGTCGAGGATGATGTCGCGGTGGTTGGAGATGTAGATATAGGCCCCGTCCTTGTCGGCCAGGGCCGAGCGGTCGAGGGCCACTCCCCGGGTATGCTCCGCCATGATTTTCTTAATCAGCGGATAGCAGAAGGCCTTCTGGAAGGCGAACTTGGTCTTGCAGCCACGCATCGTGGCGGCGATGGCCTCGAAAGGCACACCAGGCATCACAGCGGCAACAACCTGCCGGAACATCTCATCGGCCAACAGCTCTTCATAGACCTGCGGCAGCTCCTCATCGAGGTAGGGGCGGATTTCGTCAAATTCGGTTATCATGGATTATAGGGATTAGGGATAAGGGATTAGTGATTAGTGATTAATGATTAGGGGTTAATCTTATCTGCTGAATTTGTCTTCTATAATGTCGGTCATCACCTCCTTGATGTCGAGGCCGGCGGCACGCACCTGCTGGGGGATGAAGCTGGTGGCAGTCATGCCGGGGGTGGTGTTGACCTCCAGGAGGTTGATCTTCTCGTCGGCGGAGATGATGTAATCCACGCGGACAATGCCCTGAGCACCGAGGATGTCGTAGATGGCCAGGGTGAGACGCTGGATGCGGTCACGCAGGGCATCGGGGATGCGGGCAGGGGTAATCTCCTGCACCTGGCCGTTGTACTTGGCATCGTAGTCGAAGAACTCGTTGCTGGTCACCACCTCGGTGATGGGGAAGACCACGCTCTTCTCCTTGGTGCGGTAGCAGCCGCAGGTCACCTCCGTGCCGGCCATGAAGGACTCAATCATCACCTCCTGGGCCTCTTCAAACGCCTTGGCGATGGCCGGCTGTATCTGGTCGGCCGTCTTCACCTTGGTCACGCCGAAGCTGCTGCCGCCCAGGCTGGGCTTGATGAAGCAGGGAAGGCCAATCTTGCTCACCACCTCTTCGTCGGGGATGTACTGTCCCTTGCGCAGCAGGACAGAGTCGGCCACGCGCACGCCGAAGGCACGCAGGTACTGGATGCAGGCAAACTTGTCGTAGGTGAGCGAGGCGGCCAGCACGCCGCAGCAGGAATAGGGGATGTGGAGCATGTCGAAGTAGCCCTGCAGCCGGCCATCCTCACCCGGGGTGCCGTGGATGGTGATGTAGGCAAAATCGAAGGTCTGCTTCGTGCCGTCGGGCTGAAGGAAGCTGAAGTCGTTGCGGTCGATGGGGGCGGTAGATCCGTCGGGCAGCTGCACGTGCCAGTCGAGGCCGTGCATCTGCACGATATAGAGGTTGTATCTCTCCTTGTCGATGAAAGAATAGATGCCTGCTGCACTGCGCAGCGAGACGTGGTACTCGGAGGTATCTCCACCTCCTACAATAGCGATTGTACGTTTCATATCGTTTCTCCTCTGTTACTGATGTAGCTTCGCCAACGCTCGATAAGGGCGGTCATGTCGGGCGGCAAGGGGGCGGTGAAGTCCATCTCCTCACCAGTGACGGGGTGCTTGAAGCCGAGCGTCATGGCATGGAGGGCCTGTCGGGGGCAAAGGTCGAAGCAGTTGTTTACGAATTGTTTGTATTTTGCAAAATGGGTTCCTTTGAGGATTTCATGGCCACCGTAGCGCTCGTCGTTGAAGAGGATATGGCCGATGTGCTTCATGTGGACGCGTATCTGGTGGGTGCGGCCAGTTTCGAGGATGCACTCCACGAGGGTGACGTAGCCGAAGCGCTCGAGCACGCGGTAGTGGGTCACGGCATGTTTGCCTTCGCCATCGGGCAGGACGGCCATCTGCATCCGGTCGCGCGGGTTGCGGCCGATGTCGCCGGTGATGGTGCCTTCGTCCTGCTCCACGTTGCCCCAGACGAGGGCGCGGTAGCGGCGGCGGGTGGTTTTATGGAAGAACTGGTTGCCCAGGTGGGTCTTGGCATCGGGGTTCTTGGCCACGACGAGCAGGCCGGAGGTGTCCTTGTCGATGCGGTGGACGAGGCCCACGTGGGGGTCGTTGGCATCGTAGTCGGGGTTGTCCTTGAGGTGCCAGGCGATGGCGTTGACCAGCGTGCCGTGGTAGTTGCCGTGGCCCGGGTGGACCACGAGGCCGGCGGGCTTGTTGACCACCATCAGGTAGCGGTCCTCATAGACCACCTCCA
>JBJEKS010000179.1:0-9532 GCA_051878755.1 Bacteroides sp.
ACTAACCACTAATCTCAACATTCCAGCAGCATCTGGTTGACTGAGCCTCCCGGGGGAGTCATGGGGAGGACGTTGCCCTCCTCGATGACGCAGGCTTCGAGCAGGAAGGGGCCGTCGGTGTCGAGCATCTCGCGGATGGCTTCGTGCAACTCCTCGCGACGCATGACGCGGCGGGAGGGGATGCCGTAGGCGGCGGCTATCTGCATGTAGTCGGGGTTGAGCATCGGGGTGAACGAGTAGCGGCGGTTGAAGAACATGGCCTGCCACTGACGCACGTTGCCCAGGTAGTTGTTGTTGAGCAGAATCATCTTGACGGGGGCCTTCTGTTCCATGATGGTGCCCAGCTCCTGCAGGTTCATCTGCAGGCCGCCGTCGCCCATGAAGACGCAGACGGTGCGGTCGGGGCGGCCGAAGGTGGCTCCCACGGCGGCAGGCAGTCCGAAGCCCATCGTGCCGAGTCCGCCCGAGGTGATGATGCTGCGCTCGCGGGTGAACTTGAAGTAGCGGGCAGCCATCATCTGGTTCTGACCTACATCGGTGACGAGCACGGCCTCGTGGTGGCTCTCTTCGCTCACGGCACGTACTACCTCGCCCATGCTCAACTCCTCGCTCTGCGGGAAGAGTTCGGGGCGGATGACTTTCTCCTCCTCTACGGCTTCGTAAGGCTTGAAGCTTTCGAGCCATTCCGTGTGCTTGGCGGGCTGGAGCAGGGCGGTCACAGCTGCCAAGGTCTGCTTGCAGTTGCCCAACACGGCTAAATGGGTTTTGACGTTCTTATCTATCTCAGCGGGATCGATGTCGAAGTGGATAATCTTGGCCTGCTGTGCGTAGGTGGCCAGCTTGCCCGTGACGCGGTCGTCGAAGCGCATACCCACGGCTATCAGCACATTGCACTTGTTAGTATTGATGTTGGGGCCCAGATTGCCGTGCATGCCGAGCATACCCTTGTTTAAGGGATGGTCGCTGGGCAGAGCCGAAAGACCCAGCAGGGTGCATCCAGCAGGGAGGTCGGCTTTCTCGACAAACTGCCGCAGTTCTTGCTGTGCGTTGCCCAGCTCTACGCCCTGTCCCACGAGTACCAGTGGGCGTTCAGCCTCGTTGATAAGGCGTGCGGCTTCACGAATGGCCTCTTCGTCCATCTCGGGTACGGGGAGGTAACTGCGCACGAAATCCACATCGGTGGGTTCGTACTCCATCTTATCGATCTGCGCATTCTTAGCAAAGTCGAGCACCACGGGGCCGGGGCGTCCGCTGCGGGCGATGTAGAAGGCGCGAGCCACTGCCCAGGGTACATCTTCGGCACGGCGTATCTGATAGCTCCACTTTGTGATGGGCTGCGTAATACCCACGAGGTCCACCTCCTGGAAAGCGTCGGTACCAAGGAAGCCCGTGGCCACCTGTCCGGCAATCACTACGATGGGTGTACTGTCAATCATGGCATCAGCCACGCCGGTGATGGTGTTGGTTGCACCGGGTCCGCTGGTTACCAGGGTTACTCCTACGCGTCCCGATACGCGGGCATAGCCCTGGGCGGCGTGTGCCGCTGCCTGTTCGTGGCGCACGAGGATGTGGTTTAAGGTCTGTCGGTGGTCGTAGAGCGCATCAAACACAGGCATGATGCTACCTCCGGGATACCCGAAGAGCACATCTACTCCCTGGTGTTCGAGCGAGCGCATCAGCGCTTCAGCACCTGTAATCAGTTCTTTCATATCTAATATATAGTTTAAACTAAAAGATAAAAACTAAAAGTTTAATCAATGATTCTTACGCCTCCTTTGTCGGCCGAACTAACGCTCTGAGCGTATGCTCTGAGGGCCTTGCTCACGGTGCGTTGGCGCTTCAGGGGTTGCTGCGGACGGGCAGCCAGCTCTTCGTCGGTCAGCTTCACGTTGATGGTGCGAGCAGGGATGTCTATCTCGATGATGTCGCCGTCCATGATCTTGCCGATGTTGCCTCCGGCTGCGGCTTCCGGACTGATGTGTCCGATGCTCAGGCCCGAGGTGCCGCCCGAGAAGCGGCCGTCGGTAATCAGGGCGCACTCCTTG
Organism: Bacteroides sp.; assembly: GCA_051878755.1. Lineage (GTDB taxonomy): Bacteria > Bacteroidota > Bacteroidia > Bacteroidales > Bacteroidaceae > Bacteroides. Next base: position 2,046 of record JBJEKS010000179.1, read on the forward strand.
CCCATGTGCATGCTCTTGATGTAGCTGGTGGGGTAGAGCATCTCCTGCATACCCGGTCCTCCTTTGGGGCCTTCGTGGGTGATGACCACCACGTCGCCCTTCTGCACCTTGCCGCCCAGGATGCCCTCGCAGGCATCTTCCTGCGAGTCGAACACCTTGGCCGGTCCGCTGAAGCGCCAGATGCTTTCATCCACGCCGGCGGTCTTGACCACGCAGCCGTCCTGTGCGATGTTACCGAAGAGCACGGCCAGGCCTCCATCCTTCGTGTAGGCATGTTCGAGCGAGCGGATACAGCCGTTCTCGCGGTCGGTGTCGAGGCTCTCCCACTGCGTGTCCTGCACGCCGAGCTGGTTGCAGAACTTGCCGGCTGGTGCGCTGAGGTAGATGCGGCGTGCCTCAGGGTCAATCTCCTCCTTATTTATATTATAGCGCGCGATATCCTCACCGAGCGTAGCGCCGTCCACGCGCTTGCACTCCAGGTGGAGCAGTCCGCCCTTGGCCAGCTCGCCCAGTATGCCGAGGATGCCTCCGGCGCGGCCGCACTCCTGCACGCTGTACTTCTGCGTGTTGGGGGCGAGCTTGCAGAGGCAGGGCACCTTGCGGCTCAGGGCGTCGATGTCCTTCATCGTGAAGTCGGCTCCCGCCTCCTGGGCCACGGCCAGCAGGTGGAGGATGGTGTTGGTGCTTCCGCCCATGGCAATGTCGAGCGACATGGCGTTGAGGAAGGCCTCGCGGGTGGCGATGCTGCGGGGCAGCACGCTCTCATCGCCCTCCTCGTAGTAGGCCAGCGCGTTCTTCACGATCTGGCGTGCGGCCTGCTTCATCAGCTCGCGGCGGTTGACGTGTGTGGCCAGGATGGTGCCGTTGCCGGGCAGAGAGAGGCCGATGGCTTCAGTCAGCGAGTTCATCGAGTTGGCGGTGAACATGCCCGAGCAGCAGCCGCAGCCGGGGCAGGCGCGGTTCTCAATCTCGGCCAGCTCCTCGTCGCTCACGCTCTTGTCGGCCCCCTTCACCATGGCGGCAATCAGGTCGAGGTTCTCGCCCTTCCACTTGCCCGCCTCCATGGGTCCGCCGGAGACGAAGACGGCGGGGATGTTGAGCCTCATGGCAGCCATGAGCATACCCGGGGTAATCTTGTCGCAGTTGGAGATGCAAATCATGGCATCGGCCTTGTGGGCGTTGCACATATACTCCACGGAGTCGGCAATGATGTCGCGGCTGGGCAGGGAGTAGAGCATGCCGTCGTGTCCCATGGCGATACCGTCGTCGATGGCGATGGTGTTGAACTCGGCGGCGTAGCAGCCCATCTTTTCGATTTCAGCCTTCACGATCTGTCCGGCCTCGTGCAGGTGGGTATGACCCGGCACGAACTGGGTGAACGAGTTGACAATGGCAATGATCGGTTTGCCAAACTGCTCGCGTTTCATTCCGTTGGCCACCCAAAGGGCGCGGGCTCCCGCCATGCGGCGACCTTCTGTGCATACAGCACTGCGTAACTGATGTTTCATCGTCTCTTGCTATTTCAATTAAAAAGCCTTCCTCAATCGTCTTGAGAAAGGCCTATATCCTTTTTAACTACCAGAAGAAGTACAATCAGACATACATACCACCTTTCTCACGCACAAGGTCCCACGACCACGACGAGAATCACGACGCTTAGCACGACGATTAGATTAATAATAGAAGTATGTAGTCTCATACAGCTTTTTCCTTTGTTTACTTTACTTATTCACGTTGTTTTTGTTTTAAAAACGCTGCAAAGGTATATGGAATTTTGTTATCTGCAAACAAATCGAAGAAAAAAATCACAGAAAAGTGATTATTCGTAAGAAAATGGGTCGTAAGGCTCCTATTTTGTCAGCAATAGAGGGGGAAAAGGGGAGAAAAAAAATGACCCCGACCTTAAAATAAAGTCGAGGTCATCATCTTCACGCCCTGCACGGGAGGAGAGGCTCGAACTCCCGACACCCGGTTTTGGAGACCGGTGCTCTACCAACTGAGCTACTCCCGTGTTTTGCGGGTGCAAAGGTAAAGCATCTTTTTGAGATTTCCAAATCCTAAGTGGATTTTTTCTTTATCGAGCCATTTCTCCCTGAGTAGGATCAATATTTTGCGTTTTGTGGATCGAAGTTGGTCCATCCAGTCAGCCAGTTGTCGGTGGCATTGAAGGCACCGGCGTAACTTACCTTGTCAAACCAGGTGTTGTTCTCGCCATCGAACGAGGCCAGTGTGAGCAGAGGACTCTGTGCGTTGGGCATAAAGGGTGAGCCTACGCTAGAGGCATCAGTAAGTCCCAGAGCTGCTGCATCATCGAAGGCTTTGTTCTTCAGCGCCTCCTGGAAGAAGAAGGTGTTTGAGTAGGACTTCTTGGTCTCGTCAATCACGGCTTTATTTACAGCATCGTAGAGTACGTCGTCATATACCTTATTGGCATCTGAACCGATGATGTCCATACCTGCCAAGACGTTGTTGTGGAAACGGATGGTGCCGGCTTGGGCTTGTTGAGGGGTATCACCCTTCTCGCCGTCGATAATCAGACCGATGGGCCATCCGGCGGCCACTGAATTGATAATGTTGAGGCGTGAACTGCGACGGATCTGCATGGCCGACTGGAACTTGCCAAGGGCTGAGCCGTTGTTGGGGTTCATCTGGCCGCCAGTGATGAAGTCGGTCGTGTTCTCAAACGTCACGCCGCTTTGCTGTTTGGGACCAATGATGGTGATGTTGGAGAAGGTGGCGTTCGTGTAGGGCGATACGTCGGAACCGCTGGCGTTGTTGTCACTCTCAAAGCCGTTGCTCTGCGACTTGTCGGCAATTTTTGCATTACGAACGACCAGGCCATACTGTACAGCACCGCTGTAACCGTTGTCGGTATCGAAGTCATCATCCCAACCATGGAAGGCTACGAGGTACTTGCAGTTTACCGTACCGCCAAACCACTCGAAGGAGTCATCGTTTGAATAAGAGATCTGCACGTGGTCAATCTGCGTGCCACTTCCTACGGAACCAAGCGTCAAACCGTTGATCTCTTGGTCAGTCTGGAAGGGGTAACCAGCAAACTCAATACGTACATAGCTCAGTACGCCCGAGTTGTCAGCGTCGTCATCGCCACCGTGCTTGGTGCGCGGGCCACCCTCAATCTGCATCTCTGTCTGGTTGTTCTTGGCCTTACCACAGAGGATGATGCCACCCCAGTCACCTGGCTTGCGGTTGCCGGCTGCCTCTTCTGAGGTAAATACGATAGGTTCCTTGTCTGAGCCCTTTGCGATGAGCTTGCCTCCCCGTTCGCAGATGAGCGAAGCCTTGGTCTGCTTATCACCCTTGATCACACTGCCCGGTTCGATGGTCAGTTCAGCGCTGTTGGCGATATAGACCCATCCCTTGAGGAGGTAGGTACCCTTCTTGAGGGTCTGCTTGCCGGTGAATACAAATTCAGCATCACCGTTACCTATTTGTGTACCATCAGCTTTTTCGCTGTTATCCACCTCACTGAAGAGGATATGGTCGCATGACTTCAATCCATTGTCCGTACCCCAATTGTACTTTTCTGCCGGGGCATCGGGGTTCTGTACGGGGTCGTCATCACTGCTGCATGCGGTCATGCAGGTTGCAAGCACCAGAAGGCTTGCGAATGTTAGTTTTTTCATCTTTTTTCTGTTTTTGGGTAGCTACGAGCCCTGTTCCCAAGTTACGAGCTACCAGTTAATAGTTATTCATTTATTCTATTCAGTTCATTCTTCAGCTTCGATACAAACTTTTTCAAAAGCTGTATGTTGCACTCAGTCCGAAGTTGCGGCCGGGTTTGTATTGACGGGTTATCTGCTCCACCTCGTGAGTGGTACCATTGGCAGAGGGCACTTCGGCAAATTGCTTGTAGCTTACTTTCTGGGCCAGCAGGTCGCGTACGTTGGCCTTGATTTCCAGGTGCTCGCCGAACCGCTTGGAGAGGGTCAGGTCGAACACGTCGCGTGGCATCTCGTAGCTGTCGGGCACGCGGGCATTATCCTCGCTTCCGCTGCTGCCTTCGCTGCGACCTACACCGATGATGCGCTTACCGATACGGTTGTAGAGTAGGGTGATTTTGAGTTGCTGCCGCTCATTCTTGTAGAAGAGGCCTGTGTTGATGAGGTAGGGCGACTGGCCCTGCATGGGGCGGTTCTCGTTGCGCGAACCGGCTGGGAAGTTGACGCGCGAGTGGATGAGCGTACCATTGAACGAAAGGGAGAAGTTGCGCAATCCGATGAAGCTGAGATCTTTGCGGATATCAAGCTCCACGCCGAAGTTGTCAGCACTCTGTGCATTCTCGTAAGAGTAAATCAGACTTGTTCCTCCAGCTACGGTGTAGGTCCACTCGATGGGGTTTTTGAAGCGCTTATAGAATCCAGCTAGGGTAATCTGTTCACCACGCGAGGGGTAAAGTTCGTAGCGCAGGTCAATGTTATGCACGGTGCAGGAGTTGAGGTTGACATTACCCTGCACGTGCGATGCCAGATCGAAATCGTAGTAAACCGACGGGGAGAGCTCGCGGAACTCGGGGCGGTTGACCGACTTGCCGTAGGCCAGACGCAGTTGCTGTTTCTCGCTTAGTTTATAGGTGGTGTTGAGTGAGGGGAAGAGGTCGCGGGTACGGTAGAATCGGCTCTGTGGGCTTTCTACATCGTCGCGGCTGTTGGTGATCAGTTCCATTTGGTTGAACTCATAGCGCACGCCAGCATGGATGTTGAATTTCCCTATCGGGAGGGTAGCTGTCAGATAGCCAGCGCCCAGCGCATAGCGTCCGCTGTAGTTGTTGCGCATGCAGGCCTCCTCCAACAGATGGAGGTTGTCGTTGCCGAAGTAGTCCTCGTTGGAGAGTAGCTCGGTCATCTCCATTTGGCGGAACCCATTAGGCAGGGTATTCTGCTCCATGTTCCAGTTGTAGATGAACTGCCGTGTGCGGTAGTCGCGCGAGCGGTATTCACCGTACGCTCCTACTTTCAAGGTGGGTTCGAACTCTCCGAAGTTGAAGGTGTGCTTCTCGTTGACGTTGGCCGATACGATGTGCTCATCGAGCTGCGTATATTCGCGGTTGATTTCGTTACCGGCAGTGAGCATCATCGTGCCCTGCTCTAGCGCATCGTCGATGGTGTAGCGTCGGCGGTCGGGCATCCGGCGGTTGGCGTAGGCATGGCTGGCGCTCCATTCTAGTTGGTCGCTGTCGAGCGTATGTTTACCGGTAAGCTGTGTGTTGAAGGTGGTACGGCTGCGGTAGTAGTATTCTGCACCTATCTCATTGTCCGACTGTGCGTTCACGCCCGTTCGGTCGGTGTATCGCTCGGTCAGAAGGCGATTGAAGATGTTCTTCAACTCAAGCTTATGGTTACCCGAAGCAGTGAGCAGGGCCAGGTTGAGCATTGCCCCGAGGCGCTGGTTGTGGTTGTACTGGTTGTCGGTGGATCGGCGCAGGTAGTTGCTGCGGTCGTTGGCTGTGTCATAGACACCGAAGAGATTGTTGGTCATCTCTTTATAGGTGCGCGTCTCATTGGTGTAGTTCACGGCACCTACCAACCCCAGTTGTGCTTCTCCCAGCAGCCAGCGGGCTCCCCAGTCGGCACCCAACTTCAGGTCACCGTATGGGTGGCGACTCTTCACACGCCAGTCATTGCAGAATCCGTTGTCCAGCAGGTTGATGGCTCCACTTGTGGCATCACCCTTCAGCTGTTGGCCTACATAGTGGCTGCTGAGCGTAGCCTGTTTGAACTGCTGGAAGGCAGAGGCGTCATTCCAGTTGCCTCCTATGGAGAGTGAGAGGGTGTTTTCAGCAGGAATCTCTTTGGTGTTAATTTGAATGAAGCCACCCGTAAAGTCGGAGGGGTACTCCGCACTGGGTGACTTCACGATAGTGAGGTTATCAATCTGACTGCTCGGGATGATATCGAACGAGAAGGCACGCGAGTCGGCCTCGCTGCTGGGCACGGCCCCGCCGTTGATCCATACATTATTATAACGTTGCGACAATCCGCGCACCATCACAAACTTCTCCTCGATCAGGCTTACGCCTGGTATGCGGCGAATCACCTCGCTGGCGTTGTTGTCTTGCGTACGTTTAATCTCCTGTGCGGAGATATTGTTCACCACCTGGTCGCTTAGTCGGGCGGCCTCAATCATTGAGGCCTCGGTGTTGCGCCGAGCCATAGCGGTGACTTTCACTTCACCCAGTGATTGTGCATCCACCTCCAGGGCGATGTTGAGGGTGACTTCGCCCTGCACCTTCACCTCCATAAGGAGCTGCTGACGGTAGCCGATGTAGCTCACGGAGAGGTCATAGGTGCCGCGCTTGAGTTGGAGGGTGTAGTAGCCGTCGGCATCGGCCACGGCACCAATTGTAGTACCTTTCACCTGTATGGTGGCACCGGGTAAGGACTCGCCAGTTTGCAGGTCAGTGATTTGCCCCTTCACGTTGTCGGCCATTGCCGTCATCACCGAGAGTGTGAGCAGAAGAATGAGGAAGAGGACTTTGCCTAAATCTAATCGAATACTCATACACAATAATCTTTTCGTTTCCGGCGGCAAAGGTCGGGTAACGGTGTGACGAGAGGATGGCAACGCTACAACAAATCGCTTTCGAAGCCGTTACGAATAGGTTACAGGTGTGATGATTCGTCTCTTCCTAATCATTTTTTATGAAAGGGGCAATGCGTTGTTTGCCTTCGGCTTCACGTGGTGAGGTCTTCGAGGTCAATCAGTTTGTTCACGATGGCGTAGATGGTGAGTCCTGCAGGGCTGTGTATCTGCAGTTTGGCGGCGATGTTGCGGCGGTGGGTGAGGGCCGTGTTGAGCGAGATGTGCAGGTGGGCGGCAATCTCCTTGTTGCTCATGCCCTGCACCAGGGCCACGATGACCTCCTTCTCGCGTTCGCTCAGCTGGTCGCTGTAGCCTTCGGGCGTGGAGCCAGCATTCACCATGGAGCTGATTTTGGCCGTAACGTTCTCCTTCACGAGCTGCTGCTCCAGCAGGCGGATGGCCGGCATGAAGAAGCGCTCCTCTACCTCGGCATGGAGGCGGAGCCAGTCTTCGTTGTTATAGATGCGGTAGAGCACGGCCAGCAACTTCTGGCTGTGGAGCCCATTGCCGGGGAGGTAGCGAATCAGGATGCCCTTCAGTTCGCGCAGTCGTTCGCTCTCCTGGCCGTGGTGCTTGGAGTAGGTATCTACATTGTATTTACCCGAAGCAACCCCATTCAGAAGTCCCTCGACGTAGGGGAAAACCATCTTCTCCTCATAGCGCATGTGCAGGGTGATGGCTCGCGCATAATCATCATAAAGTTTGAGAATCAGGCTGTCCAGGTTGCCTTTCTCTCCAGGTTCCTGCTTGGAATTGAGTGCTTCGGCCAGCTCCTCCCGGGTGGAAGGGAGTTGGAAGTCGAGGAAATAGTCGTGGCTGGCACGCAAGTATTTCATCAGTGTGGGCACGGAGAGTTGCCTTTGTTCCTCGCGGTCGTGCTCGCC
>JBJEKS010000179.1:9632-13715 GCA_051878755.1 Bacteroides sp.
TATTCATCGCATACCTCTTCCACCGTCTTATCGCCAAAACCCAGGTTGATGCCGAAGCTGCCGAGGCTCTGCAGCACGTTGTAATTGTCGCGTATCAGCGCAATCATCTTTTCCCTGGCTTCGTATGTCTTGAAGTTCTTCATTGTCTCCGGATGATTATCGTTTTTGAAATACGCTGCAAAATTCGCGTTTTCTATCCATTCCTGCAATCACTAAAAGTAGGTATTTGAATTTTATACCTTTTTTTAGGTATTGCCCTGGTTGTGAGACAGCTCTACCTTTGCGCCAAAATAAAACATAAAAAGCTAAAAAATGGATAGAATGAAAAAAGGAAGCCGATGGATGCTTTTGCTGCTTGCGCTCTGCCCGATGATGGGGGTGCAGGCAATGACGGTTGCTGATACAGGGGAGGCCGCTGCCTCCCAGGCGACCAAAGATTCCTTGACGGCTGCTGTCGATGAGTACCAAAAGTTCCGCTTTGGCGGCTATGGCGAGATGGTGGTGAAGTTTATGGATTATGGGAAAAACCGTTTCAGCGGCACGAGCTACGGCAATAGCCGCGAGCACCGCAATACCATCTCCATCCCACGCTTCGTGTTGGCCTTCGACTATCAGTTCAACGCGAAGTGGCTGCTTGGTGCTGAGATTGAGTTTGAATCGGGCGGCGTAGGGTTGGAGAAGGAGCTGGAGAGCTCGGAGAATGGTGAGTATGAGACCGAGATGGAGCAGGGCGGGGAGCTGCCCGCTTCAACTACCACCTGATGGTCGTGGCCGGACTCAACCTCCGTTCGTTGCTTCCCCGTATGCAACTGCCTGTGCTCTATCCCTTCGTGCGTTATGATTACTACAATCCTCAGGAGCAGGGCGAGGCTTCGCAGACCATGGATGTGCGCTGCCAGGTGAACAAGTGGACGGCCGGACTCAACTGGTATGCCCTGCCCAACCTGGTGGTCAAGGCCGACTATACCACTCGGCAGATTGGTACACGAAGCCTCTTTGGCACCACGAAGTACAACAGCGAGAACGAGAGCACCAACGACAGCCGCGTCGGGTTGGAGTTTGCCTGGTTGCACCACCGCCTCTATCTGGCCTCTGAGGCTTATTGGCTTCTTGTGGGCTTCACGGAGCGGCAGAAAATTGACGAGAGCTACGATTTCCTCGGTGGCTACCTGCAAGGGGGATATTTTGTCACGCCCCGGCTGCAAGCGGCCCTCCGCTACGACCTCTTCAACCGCAACGGCACCGGCAAGGACGGTATGCTCAACATGCCTGCCGTAGGGTTCAACTATTTTTTCAAGCACTGCAACCTCAAGCTGCAAGCCATGTATCAGTACATTGCCCACAGCGGACACGCCACGCAGCTGGATCGCGACAACGATAACCTGGGATTGGCTACCCATAGTGGGACGGTTTTGTTGCAATACACCTTTTAATTAATCGGTTCGATGAGGAAATATTTTTTGTTCTCGTTTTTTTTCTCTACTTTCGTGGCTTGTTATTCGTGTGATGACGGACGCATCTACGAAAAGGAGGTGGCTCTTCCGCAAGAGGGGTTGACACTCAAGCTGAAGGGACACCTGACGGGTGTGGACACCTGGCTGGAGAAATATACGCTCTGTGTGGCCGGATTCACGGGTGAGAGTGACTATGCGGTGCTCTCCAAGGTGATTGCCTCGGAGAATGCGGCAGGTGGTGAAGTGGAGGTGCTGCTCAGCGGCATCAAGGAGGAGGTGAGTCAGCTGGAGCTTTGCGTAACCAACCGATTGCGCAAGCGCATCGTCACCTTCGCACAGGTGGATGTGGCTGCTCAGCAGCCGAACAATGATACGCTGCGGCTGGACGTAGGGCGGCTGGACGTCGGGATGTATTGCGCCTTGCAGGAGGCGGTTTTCAATGCCTCGTGCGTTGCCTGCCACGGTGCCAATGGACGAGCTGCCCGCGACCTGTTCCTCACGGAGGGGCAGAGCCACCAAGCCTTGGTGGGACAACCATCGAAGGTGCATGAGGAACGGTTGCTGGTCACTCCCGGTAAGGCCTCAGAGAGTTTGCTGCCTCAGGTGCTCAGTGAAGAGGGCTTGGTGCAACACAACCATACCGACCTGCTGGATGCGAAGAAGAAGAGTGCGTTGCTCACGCTGATTAACGACTGGATTGACGCAGGAGCAAAGGAATAGCATGTGGAATGTTTTGAGATGAACAGTTTGTGATGAACAGTTTGTGATGAACAATTTGTGATGAATAATTTGTGAAGAATAATGTGATGAATAAAGAGACAATATATAGCGATTGGATGATGGGTCGCTGCCGGGTGGAGCAGGCTTGTTTCACGGCGGCAGGTGGAGGTCGTGAGGTGCAGCTGATGCTGCATGCCACCGACTCCTGCATGACCTACGATGAGCAGCTGTTGGCCTTGCTGGATGCTTATTATGCGTTGATTGGGGGGCAGTTGCAGGGATTTCAGGCGGTTTTCAAGCGCTTTTTCCTGAGCGATATGGCCAATCAGAAGGAGCGATTACTGGCCACGTTGCCTGATAATGCGGCTTGTGCCACATCGGTTATTCAGCAGCCGCCGATGGATGGCACAAAGGTGGCGTTGTGGGCTTATCTGATTGAGGGGGCCGTGACGCAGATGTTGCCTTGCGGCTTGTCGGAAACGCGTCATGGTGTCTATCGTCACCTCTGGGGAGGTGGAGCCGTGAATCGTGCCGCCAATGCGGAGTATCAGATGCGTCTGCTCTTTCAGGAGTATGTCATGCAGCTGATGGGGCAAGGGGGGCGGTTGGCCGACCATTGCATCCGCACCTGGATTTTCGTACACGATGTAGATACCAACTATGCCGGTGTGGTGAAGGCACGCAACGAGGTGTTTGCCACCCAGCAGCTGACGCCGGAGAGCCATTTCATTGCAAGCACGGGCATCAACGGCTCGGCAGGCGATGCGGCGGTGAAGGTGTCGTTTGATACCTATGCCTTGCTGGGCATCGTGCCCGGACAGGTACATCACCTCTATGCCCGCACGCATCTGAACCCCACGTATGAGTATGGGGTCAGCTTCGAGCGGGGCACCTACGTGGAGTATGGCGACCGCCGACACGTCTTCATCTCAGGTACGGCCAGCATCAACAACAAGGGTGAGGTGGTTCATCCGGGCGATATCCGAAGGCAAACCGAACGGATGTGGGAGAATGTAGAGGCCTTGCTGGCCGAGGCGGAGTGTGGCTTCGATGATGTGCAGCAGATGATAGTCTATTTGCGCGACCCGGCCGATTATCACGTGGTTCGCACACTGTTCGAAGCGCGTTTTAATGCCGTTCCCAGGGTGTTCCTTTGGGCACCTGTCTGTCGTCCGGGATGGCTCATCGAGATGGAGTGCATCGCCGTGAGGCGTGTGGATAGTAAGGAGTACCCTGCATTTTAGGTTCGGCTTATGCAGAATCCGTTCGCTTCTTTTTCGTTGAGGCAGCTGACGCGCTTCACGTTGCTACTCTATGTGGGGATGCTGTTGTTGCTGGTTGCTGCTACCTTTGTGGCGTCGGCTGTGGGGGTGCACATGGCTTCGGAGGTCATCTATCAATCGGGGTGGGTCTTCGCTTGGTGGATCGCTTTGGGGGCATGCTTCTTGTTGCCATCTGCCGCTGCCGTGGTGCCGTAGTTCATCTGCATCTGGCTTTTGTCGTGATTCTCCTTGGAGCAGGATTGACCTCGCTGACGGCCCGTCGGGGAGTGGTTTATCTGCAACCAGGTTTGACGGTTGACCGCTACTTGGATAGGGAGCACCACCGCATCCTGCAGTTGCCCTTCACGTTGCGGTTGGATAGCGCTCTTTGCTTTGCTGGCTGGTGGTATCTTGCAGCTTTATGCGGAGAGCACTCCGTTGCAACCGGTCTTGCGGTCGGCTTGGTTAGGCATCCACGTATCCTTTATCGTGATGGCTTATACGCTGTTTGCCTTCCTGGCGGTCAACGGAGGTATGGCTCTTTGCCTCCCGTCGCGTCGCGAAGCGCTGATGAGGCAGAGCCTCCGTTTGCTTCGTCCGGCTGAGGGATTGCTGGGGCTTGGCATCTTCATGGGAGCTGTGTGGGC
>JBJEKS010000180.1:0-2417 GCA_051878755.1 Bacteroides sp.
CGGAGAGGTGATTTCTTTGCGCTGCTCTCGGCAGGAGCTTACGGTGAGATTATGGCTTCGCGTTATAATTGCCGTGCGCTGCCAGGCAGTTACTTCGGTGAGTGAGGCATGGTTTGGCACGATTCTTGTTGTCTTGATGACAGTTTTTAAACTTAAAAAATATAGTTGATTATGGTACTTACTGAAAAATTGGAAAAAGCTTTGAATGAGCAGATCACGGCTGAGCTGTGGTCATCAAATCTCTATCTGGCCATGTCGTTCTACATGGCTCGTGAGGGTTGGACAGGTATGGCTGCTTGGCTGAATAAGCAGGCCGCTGAAGAGTGGACCCATGCCAACATGCTGGCTAACTGGGCAATTAAGCGTGGCGGTAAGGCACAAGTTGATAAGGTTGACGTTGTGCCCAATGATTTCGGTACTCCCCTGGAGGTCTTCACGCAGGTGTACGAACATGAGTGTCGTGTGTCGAAGATGATTGACGACTTGGTGGACGTGGCTGCTGAAGCACGCGACAAGGCTTCACAGGATTTCCTCTGGGGCTTCGTGCGCGAACAGGTTGAAGAGGAAGAGACCGCTCAAGGCATCGTTGAGATGATTAAGAAGGCTGGTGAAGCGGGTATCTTTGCTGTAGATGCTAAGCTGGGTGAGCGTAAGTAACCCTATCTAGCTTTCGGCCTTTCGGCCATAATTAAATCCGCTATCCTTTGCTAATGAAGGCATTGGATAGCGGATTTTTTTTTCTGTTCAGGAAGTAGTGAGGTGGATTACTTGATGACACCCAGCTCTTTTCCTACCTTGATGAAGGCTGCGATGCAACGGTCGAGGTGCTCGCGCTCGTGACCAGCAGAGAGCTGTACGCGGATACGCGCCTGACCCTTCGGTACGACGGGGTAGTAGAAGCCCGTGACGTAGATACCCTCTTCCTGCATTTTGGCAGCAAATACCTGTGACAATTTGGCATCATAGAGCATGACAGCACAGATGGCGCTCTGAGTGGGCTTGATGTCGAAGCCGGCAGCCAGCATCTTCTCGCGGAAGTAAGCCACGTTCTCCACCAGCTTGTCGTGGAGGGCATTGCTCTCCTTCAGCATCTTGAATACTTCCAGGCTGGCACCAATGACGGCGGGAGCCACTGAGTTGCTGAAGAGGTAGGGACGACTGCGCTGACGCAGCAGGTCGATGATTTCCTTGCGGCCTGTGGTAAAGCCACCCATGGCACCGCCGAAAGCTTTACCCAACGTACCCGTGTAGATATCTACACGACCATAGGTCTGGTACAGTTCGCTCACGCCGTGACCTGTAGCACCAACTACGCCGGCAGAGTGTGACTCATCGACCATTACCAGGGCATCATACTTCTCGGCCAGGTCGCAAATCTTGTCCATCGGGGCCACATTGCCGTCCATCGAGAAGACACCGTCGGTCACGATGATGCGGAAGCGCTGTGCCTGAGCCTCTTTGAGGCATTGCTCCAGTTCCTCCATGTTGGCATTGGCGTAGCGGTAGCGTTTGGCCTTGCAGAGGCGTACACCATCGATGATGGAAGCGTGGTTGAGTGCATCTGAAATGATAGCATCCTCGTCGGTAAGCAGCGGCTCAAACACACCACCGTTGGCATCGAAGCAGGCGGCATAGAGGATGGTGTCTTCCGTGTGGAAGTAGTCGCTGATGGCAGCTTCCAGTTCCTTGTGGATATCCTGCGTGCCGCAGATGAAGCGCACCGATGACATACCGTAACCACGGCGGTCCATCATCTGCTGGGCAGCAGCAATCAGGCGCGGGTTATTCGACAGGCCAAGGTAGTTGTTGGCACAAAAGTTAAGCACTTCGCCCCCCTTCACTGTAATGGCAGCTTGCTGGGGGCTCTCAATCAAGCGTTCCTCTTTATAGAGGCCCGCCTCTTTAATCTCGGCCAAGGTCTGGCAGAGATGGTCTTTCATTTTTCCGTACATAAATATACAATTTGTTATCTTAAATAAGGTTTAGAATACCGTTTCTTCTTAGACTTTGCAAATTACATCATTTTTTTTGAAATAAACAATAGCAATGTGGTAGATTATTGAAAAAAAATTGCGTACCTTTGCGCTCCGTAAACAGAAACGTTATACCTAACAACATGAAATTATGAAAAAGATTCTCGTTATTGGTGCTACCGGCCAGATTGGTTCGGAGTTGACGATGGAATTACGCCACCGTTATGGCGGTGAGAATGTAGTGGCTGGATATATCCAAGGCGCTGAGCCCAAGGGTGAACTCAAGGAGAGTGGTCCCATGGAACTGGCTGACGTGACCGATGCTAAGGCATTGACTCGCGTTGTTAAGGCGCATCAGATTGACACCATCTACAATCTTGCAGCCCTTCTTTCCGTTGTGGCCGAAAACAAGCCTAAACTGGCTTGGAAAATTGGTATTGATGG
>JBJEKS010000181.1:0-2413 GCA_051878755.1 Bacteroides sp.
CGTTGAGTTCGTTCCAGGAGTTGTCCAGCTCGGTGAGGAACTGCTCCCCCTTCTGCGTGAGGCGGTAATACTTCCTTGGTGGCCCTTGCGTCGATTCCACCCATTCATACTCCAGGAGTTCGTCGTTCTTCAGCCGTGTGAGCAGCGGATAGAGCGTGCCCTCCACGATGATGAGTCGTGCCTCCTTCAGCTTCTGGATGATGTCCGAAGCGTAGGCCGGCTCCTCATGCAGCAAGAGCGTGATGCAATACTCCAGCATCCCCTTGCGCATCTGCGATTTTACGTTGTTTACATCCATTTCGTTCCTATTCTTTTATTATATATACCGTAATCAGGAATATGATATACTACTTTCGTCTATCATACTACTTTGTATGGCACAAAAATAGGTATTACTTAGATACCTTGTATAACATAGTACTATAAATCTCTCACATATTAAATCTATTTAACCAATCAAGAGCGATTAAAGGGCAAAAAAGCAGTATTTTTGTAGCACAATAACCGATAAACAGTCACAAGACCATGAAAGAAATCAGCCTCACCATTGCCTATCGCCTCTACTCTATAGATGAACTGAGTGCCGCCGACGTGGAGCTCATCGAGGAGGCCCGCCAAGCCACCTACCGCAGTTATGCCCCCTACTCCCACTTCTCCGTGGGAGCCTCCGTACGTCTGGCCGATGGTACCCTACTCAGCGGAAGCAACCAGGAGAATGTCGCCTACCCATCTGGCCTCTGTGCCGAACGCACCACCCTCTTCTATGCCAATGCACGCTATCCCGAGCTGGCCGTCTGCACGCTAGCCATTGCCGCCCGCGGCACCGATGGAAAGTTCCTCCCTCAACCCGTCCCGCCCTGCGGAGCCTGCCGTCAGGTGATGCTCGAAATGCAGAACCGCCACCACCAGCCCATGCGCATCCTGCTCTACGGTACGGAGGGAGTCTATGAGCTTGCACGCGTGGAAGACCTGCTCCCCCTCACCTTCGACGAAACCTTTTTATAACCATTTCTTAAAATAACAGCTACATTTTTTCGTCAATTCAAAGATAATGCTTACTTTTGGCGCCAAAATAACCCAAATATTCAAACTCCATGAGCAATAAGCAAAAAAGATTTATCCTCCCCGAGGACGAGATACCCCGTTACTGGTATAACATTCAGGCCGATATGGTGAACAAACCCATGCCTCCCCTGAACCCCGCCACGCGCGAGCCGCTGAAGGCCGAAGACCTCTTTCCCATCTTTGCGAAAGAGCTCTGCCTGCAGGAGATGAACCAGACGGATGCCTGGATTGAGATACCCGAGGAGGTGCGCGAGATGTACAAGTACTACCGCAGCACGCCGCTGGTGCGTGCCTACGGCCTGGAGAAGGCCCTTGGTACACCGGCTCACATCTACTTCAAGAACGAGAGCGTTAGCCCCATGGGCTCCCACAAGCTCAACTCAGCCATCCCGCAGGCCTACTACTGCAAGCAGGAGGGCGTGACCAACGTCACCACGGAGACCGGTGCCGGTCAGTGGGGTGCCTCGCTGGCCTATGCCGCCCGACTCTTCGGTCTGGAGGCTGCCGTCTATCAGGTAAAGATCAGCTACGAGCAGAAACCCTACCGCCGCAGCATCATGCAGACCTTCGGTGCACAGGTCACTCCCTCACCCTCCATGTCCACCCGTGCCGGTAAGGACATCCTCACCGTCCACCCCAACTACCAAGGCTCACTGGGTACCGCCATCAGCGAAGCCATCGAGCTGGCTACCACCACGCCCAACTGCAAATACACGCTGGGCTCCGTGCTCAACCATGTAGCCCTCCACCAGACCGTCATCGGTCAGGAAGCCGAGAAGCAGATGGCCATGGCAGGCGAATACCCCGACATGGTGATTGCCTGCTTCGGAGGCGGCTCCAACTTCGGCGGCATCGCCTTCCCCTTCATGCGCCACAACATCCTGGAAGGAAAGCAGACCCGCTTCATTGCAGCCGAGCCTGCCTCCTGTCCCAAGCTGACCCGCGGCCAGTTCCGTTACGACTTTGGCGACGAGGCCGGCTACACCCCTCTGCTGCCCATGTTCACCCTGGGCCACAACTTTGCTCCCGCCAACATCCATGCCGGTGGCTTGCGCTACCATGGAGCCGGTGTCATTGTTTCGCAGCTGCTCAAGGACAAGATGATGGAAGCTGTCGATATCCAGCAGTTGGAGTCGTTTGATGCCGGTGTGCTGTTTGCCCGTGCCGAGGGTATCATCCCCGCACCCGAGTCCTGTCACGCCATTGCCGCCACCATCCGCGAAGCCAACCGCTGCAAGGAGACAGGCGAAGAGAAGGTCATCCTCTTCAACCTCAGCGGCCACGGCCTCATCGACATGGCCTCGTACGACAAGTTCCTGGCAGGCGACCTGCAGAACTACGAGCTGAC
>JBJEKS010000182.1:0-13584 GCA_051878755.1 Bacteroides sp.
AAAGATGAATTCCACCAAATACCAGGTGAAACTTTAATAATTTCTAAAGATTACAGTTGTTCACAAGGAGCATTTCAAGCAAAAAGCATAAAAGAGTTGTGAAGTATACGCCGTTAACAAAAGAAAAACGCTACATTTGCAGCTGAATTATTGCTTTGACCAATCAAATACAACTGATTTATGAAACCAAACATCCCTCATCCTCTGATTTCCGTCATTCCGCTGCTGGTGCTGATTGCGCTGATTGCTACGGTCATGAAGATGCTGCCCGATGAGGCGCTCAGCGGTGCCAGCCAAATCTCGATGATGATTGCTACAGCCATCTGCGTGGCCCTCTCCATGGCCATCTACCGTACCCGCTGGCAGCTGTTTGAGGGGCGCATCAAGCAGACCATCGGCGACACCTCGGTGTCGATACTGATTCTGCTGCTCATCGGGGTGATGTCGAGCACCTGGATGATCAGCGGCGTGGTGCCTACCTTGATTTATTACGGGGTTCAACTTATCACGCCATCGCTGTTCCTGCCTTGCGCATGCCTTATCTCGGCGCTGGTTTCGCTGATGACGGGCACGTCTTGGACAACCATCGCTACGATTGGTATTGCGCTGCTGGGTATAGGCAATGCCCTCAGCGTCCCCGAAGCCTTTACGGCGGGCGCTATCATCTCAGGAGCCTATTTCGGTGACAAGATGTCGCCCATGTCGGACACCACGGTATTGGCCTCGTCGGTCTCTGGTGCCGACCTGTTCAAGCATATCCGCTACATGATGGGTACGACCATGCCGAGCATCACCATCAGCCTGCTGCTCTACCTCGTCATGGGCCTTTGGTTTTCGGGCGAGCGTGTTGAGCCGAGTATCTACCTGGAAGGATTAGAGCACAGTTTCCACATCACGGCATGGACCCTGCTGGTTCCAGCCTTCACCGGCCTGCTGATATGGAAGAAGGTGCCGTCGTTCATCACCCTCACGCTCTCTTCGCTGGCCGCCATGGTGTGTGCCGTCGTGCTGCAGACAGATGCCCTGACGGAGATTACGGGCCAAGCCAACGCAACAGCGGGCAGCATCTGCATGGGGCTGCTGAAGGTGTGCTACACCAGTACGCAACTTGACACCGGATTTCAGGAGGTGAACCACCTGGTGGCCACCCGAGGAATGGCGGGTATGCTCGACACCGTATGGCTCATCCTGTGCGCCATGTGCTTCGGCTCCTGCATGGTGGCCAGCCAGATGCTCAGGAGCCTGACGCGCCTTCTGCTGAAAAGCATCCGCAACACCTTCTCGCTCGTCACCTCGACCGTGGTATCGGGGGTATTGCTCAATCTCATCATGGGCGACCAGTTCCTCTCCATCATCATGAATGCCTCCATCTACAAGGAGGAGTATGCCGACAGGGGCTATCAACCTGAGCTGCTGAGCCGATCGACCGAAGATTCGGCCACCGTGACCTCTGTGCTCGTGCCGTGGACAGCCTGTGGCATGACCCAATCCACCGTGCTGGGCGTACCCACGCTGGTTTACCTGCCCTTCTGCTTCTTCAACATCATCAGCCCCATCATGAGCATCCTCTACGCTTTGTTCATGAAGATTCCCGTCAACCCACGCCGTCAGCCTAACGCCTCACAGTCCTGATTTTGTCAGGAATAGTTACTTTTTGGGCCGCATGGCCTTAAGGAGAGCAGGATGCGATAAATAGAACAATATCCGTTGCTAGATGTTCTTTTTCGGAAGCAGCAAGAGGGCAGCAGGTCAGCCGTAGGTCTATAGTAAGTCTAAAGTAACTCTATAGTAAGTCTAAAGTAACTCTAATCAACCTCTAATCCCAGATTAGACTTTGATTAGACCTGGATTAGAGGTTGATTAGAGATTGATTAGAGGTTCGAGGGTGTTTCTAGGGAGCATCCTCAGAGCTGGATGTCCGTATTTTTCTACACTCGTTATCAGAGCGGCGAGTTCTTGAATTGCTTGTACTTCAAGGAGTCGGCTTCGTTGAGCGACTTGTAGTTCCAGCCTTTCAACTCGTAGAGCTTCAGCTGGTGCTGTAGGCGCTGCAGGAACTGCTGGAAGTCCTTCTTCTCGGGTTGCGTCCATTGCAGCTCGCTCAGGGCATCGATGCGGGGCATCATCTGCCACTCCATCTTGACGCTGTCCTTCGTCCATTCAGTCCAGATACAGCCTTGAGCACCGATGATGTTCTTGCGCTGGTCGATGGTGAGCGTGTCGGCCACGGGCTCAAAGTTATAGACGCGCTCTACGCTGGCCTCACCCATGATGCGGTTGATCCAGGGGTTGCTGAAGTAGAGGTAATGGATGGGGGTGACGATGGTGGGGTGACCGAGCTGAGCGGAGAGGATGCTGGCCTTGGGTGAGGTCCATCCCATGACGGTGACCGACGGCTCGGGGTTGCCCTCCAGGATTTCATCCCAACCCATCATCTTGCGGCCACGGGCGTTGATTTCCTTCTCTACCTCGCTCATGAACCATACCTGCAGCTGGTTCTCCTTGGAGTGCTGCGGGGTGCTCTTCAGCCCCAGCTCACGAATCTTGGCTTGGCACTTGGGGCACTTCTCCCAACGTACCTTGGGACATTCGTCGCCGCCGATGTGGATGTAGGGCGAGGGGAAGATGTCCATGATTTCGTTCAGCACATCCTTGGCAAACTGGAGCGTCTGCTCGTTGCCGCCGCAGAGCACCTCGTCGAAGACGCCGAAGCGGGTAGGTATCTCATACGGACCGCCCGTGCATCCCAGCTCAGGATAGCTGGCCAGGGCAGCCATCATGTGACCCGGGAGGTCAATCTCGGGGATGACCGTGATGAAGCGGTCGGCTGCATAGCGCACAATCTCGCGCGCCTCCTCCTGGGTATAGAAGCCGCTGACGGGCTTTCCGTCGTACTCCTTGGAGCCGGGAGCCGTGATGGTCTCCTTGCGGACGGAGCCTATTTCGGTCAACTTGGGGTATTTCTTGATTTCGATGCGCCATCCCTGGTCTTCCGTCAGGTGCCAATGGAAGTAGTTGATGTTGTGCATCGCCATCACGTCAATCAGCTCCTTCAGGTAATCCACGGAGAAGAAGTGACGACCCACGTCAATCATGAAGCCTCGGTAGGGGAAGCGGGGCTCATCCTTCACCGTTCCGATGGGCAGGGCACCGAGCGCACGTCCTTCGGTAATGGGGAGCGCCTTGTAGAGGGTCTGCGTGCCGAGGAAGACGGCCGCCTCGGTGGCACCCTTGAGGAGAACGCCATCGGGAGTTACGTCGAGTACGTAACTTTCGGGATTATCCAGGGTGGTGTCCAGCTGCAGCTGGATGGAATTCTTTCCACCTT
Source organism: Bacteroides sp. (assembly GCA_051878755.1). Taxonomy (GTDB): domain Bacteria; phylum Bacteroidota; class Bacteroidia; order Bacteroidales; family Bacteroidaceae; genus Bacteroides. Next base: position 3,329 of record JBJEKS010000182.1, read on the forward strand.
TGGTGCCGACCTTCACCTGCGTACCGGTCAGCTCGCGGATGTATTGGGCCAGGAAACGGGCCGTACGCTCCATCTTCTCGTTGCCTTCAGGATAGCAGACGGTGGTGGAGGAGCGGATGATGAAGGGCGACACGCCTTCAGCCTCCGTAATTTCGTTGGGCAGCGGCACAACCTGGAAGCTACCGGTTTCATACTTCGTTTCACCGCAGGCCATCAGCGCGAACGTCACGCCAATAGCTGCCCACATCTTGAAGAGATTCTTTCTCATAAAAAACAAATTAAACTGTTCTATATTCATGGCTATTCGAGGATTTGTAAATCTGCTATCATCTTATTAATAGTCATCTGCAAAGGAGCAAGGTCGTTCTTATAAATAGAGTTCTTTGTCAAACATATATGCCCTCCTCTCTAATTTTGCGAAGCAACATAGGATTAATACCCTCACGAATGCGTACGACATCTACTGTTGTTCCCAACAATTCTTCCAAATCAGACTTTATTGAACCCAAGGCAAACATACCGCGCAAGCTACCTTCAATATAAATATCTACATCGGATTCATCTGTCTGCTCACGTCGTGCTACAGAGCCAAAGATTCCCATTCTCTCCACCCCGTATTTGGCAGAACAAATAGGTAAATATTGATGAAGCTTATGGATGTAAAGGTCTGTAGTGCTCATAATAAATGAAATTATATTATTCGCCACAAAATTAAGCAGTTCTATCGATTTCTCCAAATATATGGACAAGAAACTGAGTAAAAGGGGTGAATTTTTACTCCTCTACATTCGGAGAATAGAGCTGCTGCTGGATGCGGCTGCGTATCTTCAGACGGGAGAGCAGGGGATTCCATGCCCGCGGATAGGTGCGGTTACTGAGGAAGACATAGACCATCTGACGCTCGGGGTCAACCCAGGCGCAGGTGCCCGTGAAGCCGGTGTGGCCATAGGTAGCGGGAGATACGCCTTCGGCACAGGGCCCCAGGGTGGGATTCTGCCTGTTGGGCTTGTCGAAGCCCAGGCCTCGGCGGCTGATCTTCGAGGTGGTGGTGGTAAAGAGGCGGCAGGTGGAGGGACTCAGGTAACGCTTGCCTTTATACAAGCCACCATCGAGCAACATCTGATAGACCTGCGCCACCTCGGCAGCCGTGGAGAAGAGGCCGGCGTTACCCGATACGCCTCCTTGGAAGGCGGCACTCTCGTCGTGTACAAAGCCCTGAAGCACCTGTTTGCGCAGGAACTTGTCCTCGTTGGAGGGGACAATCTGCTCCCTGTCAGCCCATCGCAGCGGGAGGTAACCGGTATGGGTCAATCCCATCGGCTCGTAGAAGTGGCGTGCCACGTAGCGGTCGAGGGCCTCGCCACTCACGGCCTCCACGACCTGTTGCAACAGGATGAAGCCCACGCAGCTGTAGCGGCTGCTTTTGCTCAGCAGCTTGGCATCGGCTATCAGGCGACGATATTCCGCCTTGAACGAGGCATCTATCCAGAGCGAATCGGCCACCTGAAGGGTGTGACGTCCGGTAGGCACACGCGAGGTGAGGCTGTCGAGGAAATGGAACGAGGGATTCGCCCAGGTCTTCGAGCCGATTTGCACGGGGTGTAGGCGGTCGCGTTGCCCCTTGAAGAGCGTGCCTTTGTAGCTCTCCTTGTCGATGGCTTCCTGGTAGAAGAGGATGGTGGAGGGAAGGCCGCTCTCGTGGAGCAGGAGCTGGCGGATGGTGATGTCGCGCTTGTCGGTAGCCTTGAGCCAGGGGAGCAGGTCGCCTACGCGGTCGTTGAGGTTCAAGCGCCCCTCGTCGTAGAGCTTCATCACGGCCAGCAGGGTGGCGGTGGTCTTGGTGAGCGAGGCGAGGTCGAAGATATGGTCGGTGGTCAGCGTATCACTCCCTACGCCGGCGGTCGTACCGAAAGCTTGGTTGACCAACATCTTCCCTTGCTTCATCACCACCACCTGGCAACCCGTATAGGCACCCTTCGAGATGCCTTCGAGAGCCGTTCGGGAGATGGCGGCGGTCAGCTGGGGCGAAAGGCCGTAATCCTGCATCTCATAATGGGGGAGCGACTTGGGCGTGATGGTCACCCCTTCGCCCTGGGCAAAGAGGGTATCGAGGGGAGCGGATAGACGGCCGTCGGCCGTAGCCTCTCCATAGAGCACACGAGCCACGTGGGCCTGCAACTCCTCGTTGTCGGCACGTGCCAGGACGGTAGCCGCCCCTTGCGCCACAGCGCCCTGCAGGGATTGAAGCGACTTATCCTGCACAAAGGAGAGCCATACCGTAGGCACCTCGGGCAGACGGCGACTGAAAAGGGTGCGGTAAGCGGGCAGACTGGACTCGTTGACCACCACCAGCAACCGCCGGTAGCGGCTCAGCGTATCGGCCAGCTGGTCGATGGCTTCCGCCGTAGGGGTGGCGGAGAGGGCGAACAGGTGGGGCTTCACGCCCTGGGGGAGCTGTTGCAGCAGAGGGGCTATCGAGCTCTCCTTCCCCACGTAGAGCAGGGCAGGCGCTTCGGCATCCACATCCAGGGGAAGTACCCCCTCGCGATTGCCCACCACCGTGAGGGCGGCCTTTTGCAAACGGGTGATAAGTTCCTTCGTCGCGGGTGTCGTGATCCGCTGCTCCAATCCGGAAAGCTGGATATGGGGCTTCTTCCGCAACCCCAAGACATACTTATAGGTCAGCACCTTGCGGCATTTCTCATCTATCAGCTCCTCGGGGAGCTCGCCCGACTTGACGGCGGCCATCACGGCCTCCATCTCCTCCTTGAGGCGGCGGGGCACAAGCAGCAGGTCGTTACCGGCTTTCAAGGCCCGCAGGCAAACCGACGAGGTGCCTTGCGCCCCCTTCATGGTCAACGCATCGGTGAAGATGAGTCCCTGAAACTGAAGCTCACGCGTCAACAACTCATACACCACGTTGCGCGAGAGCGAAGAGGGAAGGCCTTCGGTAGATTCGAAGACAGGCACCTCCAGATGCCCCACCATCATGCCGCCCAATCCGGCGGCTATCGCCTTGCGGAAGGGGTAAAGCTCGATGCTGTCCAGGCGGTCGCGGTCGAACGAGAGGCGGGGAAGGGCCTTGTGCGAGTCGGTCTCCGTATCGCCATGACCGGGGAAGTGCTTGCATACCGAGAGCACGCCGCCATCCTCGAGTCCCCGGGCGTAGGCGGTCACCTTGCGGGCCACCAACTCAGGGCTCGCCCCGAAGGAGCGCACGTTGATGACCGGGTTGCGGGGGTTGATGTTCACATCGGCCACAGGGGCGAAGTTGACCTGCACGCCAAGCTCCTTCAGCTGGCGGGCCACCTCGCGGCCATAGGCATAGAGCAAGCTGTCGTCGCGGATGCAACCCAGCACCATGTTCTTGGGGAAGGCCGGCAGCTGCTTCAGGCGCATGGCCAGCCCCCACTCCCCATCAAAGGTCATCAAGAGCGGCACCTTGCTGAGCTGCTGGGCCTCGTTGGTGAGTATCGCCTGGTTGCCCAGCTGACCGCCCGAGAAGAGCAAACCGCCCACGTGATACTCCTTGATGACCTTATGGAGCAGGTTGCGGTTGGCCTTGTCGCGCGTGGGAGCCAGGGTGTAGATGAGCAGCTGCCCCACCTTCTGCTTGAGCGAGAGCTCGTCCATGACGGAATCTACCCATTGGCGGCACGCCATATCATCCAGGTAAGGCGCAAGCAGGTTGGGGACAACCGGCTCAGGCGATACGGGCGAGGGGATGGAGGGACGCACATCGAAAGCCGAGTGGATAATCCCCACGGCGCACAACAGGAGAAGCAGCAACAGACGTTTCATGGTTCAAGCGGTCAGGTTTATATCATTCTAGTAATCAGGGTTCAGAGAGGCTGTCGAACAGCACCTTCTGCATGGAGCGGGTCAGGTAGATGTCGCCCAGCTTGGTGTTCCACACGTTGGGGCAGATGCGATTGCTCATGAAGACGAACACGGTACGGCTCTGCGGATCGGCCCATACAGCCGTCCCCGTAAAACCGCTGTGGCCGAAGGTGGATGCGGGAGCGCTGGGCAGGCAGATGCTCAGCTTGGGGTTCTTCACATCAGGACGGTCGAAGCCAAGACCGCGACGGCTGTTGGCCGACTGCGTGGTGGTGAAGAGGCAGCAGGTCTCCTCGCTCAGCAGGCGCTTGCCCTGGCAGGTTCCTCCGTCAATCAGCATCTGGTAGATGCGTCCCAGCTCCTCAGCCGTGGTGAAAAGTCCGGCATGTCCGGCCACACCCCCCATGCAGGCGGCAGCCTCATCATGCACGAAGCCGCAGAGGTCGCGGCGGCGGAGGAAGTCGCGGAAGGCCGTAGGCATAATCTCCGCCTTGGCATATTTCTTCAAGGGGAGGAAGAGGGTGCGTTGCAGCCCCATAGGCGTGTAGAACTCGCGCTCCACATAGGCATCGAGGGGCATTCCGGCCAGCTTCTCCACCACCTGTTGGAGCAGGATGAAGCCCAGGTCGCTATCCACGTAGCGGCTCATGCCCAGCTCGCTCTTGAAGACCTTCTGCACAATCTGCTGTCCGAAGCTCTTGTTGAACCAGAGGCTATCGGCCACCTGGAGGGAGTGGATGGCCGAGGGAGCATAGGAGGAGATACCTTTCTTGAAACGGAAATCGCTACACCAGTAGCTGTGCTCGCTCACCTGCGTGTGATGCCATTGATCCACCCAGCTCTGCATGTAGGGGCCATGCACGGAGGTGGGGTCGATGGCTTCGAGGTAGAAACGCTCGTAGGAGCCCATACCCGACTCATGGAAGAGGAGCTGACGCACCGTGAGGTTGCGCTTGTTGGTGCTGTTGAGCTGTGGCAGGTAGGTGGAGAGCTTGACGTCGAGCTTCAGCTTGCCGGTATCATAGAGTTTCATCACGGCCAGCAGGGTGGCTGCCGTACGGGTGATGCCGGCCACGTCGAAGAGGTCGGTCGAACGCACGGGGGTGGCATCCGTGGGCGAGTGTACGCCATAGCCACGGTCGATGATGGGAGTACCATCCTTCAGCACCAGCAGGCGGCAACCGGGATAGGCTCCTGCGGCCAATCCCACGCGAGCCAAGCTGTCCATGCCCTGAAGGATATGGGCCTGCAATCCGAAGTCGTTGGGGAAGAAGGTGGTGGGTTGTGTGCCAGGAGTCAGGCGGCAACCTGTTCCTTGTGTATAGAGCGGAGCCAGGCTCATGGAGAAGCATCCGTTGGCACCCTCCTTGCCCACGGTCAACCTGGCCACATAGCGCTGCACATCGGCATCGGCGCCATGAGCCAACACCACAGCCGTAGCTTGCGACAGGGCGGGCTTTATCTGCTGCATGGCCCGATAGGAGGTGAAAAGGAGATAACCCACAGGTGCCTTCAGACGGAGCGAGGCAAGGAAAGCGGCATCAGCCTCACGAATAAGGTGGTCGCCGGTAACGCAAACCAGCACACGGCTGTAGGAAGCCAGCTGGCGAAGCACCTCAGCTTGAGCAGCCTCATCCGCTCCACGGGGGATTTGCAGATGGGCCACCTCGCGTTCGGCTGAGAGGGCCGCCACGAAGGCGGAATCGGCTCCGGCTGCACCAAAGCCGAGGACGGCAATCTTGCCCTTATCCGTTGGAAGGGGGAAGAGATTGAAGTGGTTGGTCAGGACGGTAACGGCTTCGCGACGCAGGCGGGCAGCCAGTTCGCTGGCCTCCTGCGAGCAGAGACGCTGCGCAAGGCCGTTGGTGGCTATCGGTGCGGGGCGGTTGCGCAAGCCCATCAGGTACTTATAAGCCAGCACCTTGCGGCAACGTGCATCGATCAGCTCCTGGCTCAGCTTGCCCTCGCCTACGGCTTGCATCAGCTCACCTACGGCCTCCTGCGTGGCGCGTTGCACGAGGAGCACGTCGTTACCGGCCAGCAACGCCTTGACGTAACGTTGCGGCTCGCCCTTCACCCCTTGCATGTCGAGGGCATCGGTAAAGAGCAATCCCTGGAAACCCAGCTCTTGACGCAGAAGTTTATCGATAATGGGTTGCGAAAGCGAAGAGGGGGTACCTGTCTCATCAAGGGCAGGCACCTTGAGGTGACCCACCATCATGCCGCCACATCCGGCCTCTATCAGCCGACGGAAGGGCAAGAGCTCCACGCTATCCAGGCGGGCACGGTCGTGGTCAAGTTCGGGAAGGGCGAAGTGAGAGTCTTTACGCGAATCGCCATGACCAGGGAAATGCTTGCTCACGGCCAGCACGCCCCCACGCTCCAGGCCTCGGCTGTAAGCCAATACGCGGTCGGCCACCTGCTGAGCCGATTCGCCAAACGAACGCTCGTTGATGACGGGATTCAAGGGGTTGGTGTTCACATCGGCCACAGGGGCAAAGTTGACGTTCACGCCAATCTGCCGCATCTCCTTGGCCACCTCCTGACCGTAAGCCTCGATAAGCTGCAGGTCCTCGATGCAACCCAACGCCGCATTACGGGGGAAGTCGGGCATCCCCTTGAGGCGCATGGAGAGCCCCCACTCGCCGTCGAAGGTAATCATCAGGGGTACTTTGGCCGTCTTCTGAGCCATATTGGTGAGCAGAACCTGCTCCTCAACCGTTCCATCGGAAAAGAGCAATCCACCAATCTGGTATTTCTTGGCCAGCTCCTTGACCTGACGCTTGGTTTCGCTGTCGGCACGAGCCGGTAGCATGGGTACAATCAACTGTCCCACCTTGGCTTGCACGGTCATCTTGCTCATCACCGAATCGACCCACCGGTTGCAATCGGTACGAATGGCGCTGGGTGAGAAGGGAGCTTGCTGTGCGAAAGCCGCTCCCGCCAGCAGGGAGAGGACCACGGTTTGTATTATCCTACGAGAATATGTACGTAAAAACATGTCTTTGAAATAATATGGTTTGAAAATAAAGGGTTTGGTTTTACTAAACAGAGCGTTTGGTTTTACTAAACAGAGAAGTACTCAATCGCGTTGAAGCGTTAAGGTCAGCTTACCTACGCTGGAGCCGCGGCTACCGGAGTGGAAGAGATAAACCGTGCCACCCTGGTCGTTGAGGTAACTCTTGGGTTCAGGCATGAAGGTGTGGGTATGTCCGCCAAACACCAAGTCGATGCCATGCGTATGCGCCATCAGCGGCTCGTCGTCATCCCCATCGAGCATTCCCTTCAAGCCGAGATGTGAGAGGCAAACCACCACCTCGCAGCGCTCCTCTCCACGCAGGATGTCCACCGTCTTCTGTGCGGCCTCGATGGGGTTGATGAAGGTCACTCCCTCGCACTTATCGGCTTGCACAAGCCCGGCCATCTTGGGGCTCAAACCGAAGATGCCGATGCGCACACCCTTGCGCTCCACGACGGTATAGGGCTTGACGATGCCCTCCAGAGGTGTGCCCTCGAAGCCGTAGTTGGCGCAAACCACGGGAAAGTTGGCCTTCTTGAAGATGCGGGCCATATTCTCCAAGCCGAAGTCGAATTCATGATTGCCGATGGTCATGACATCATAACCCATCTCGTTCATGGCTGCAATCTCAGCATCGCCATGGAAAAGATTATAATAAGGTGTGCCTTGCGAGATGTCGCCACAATCCACGAGCAACAGCTCCGAATCGACCGTGCGCATCGAATCAACCAGGGCAGAGCGACGCACCACACCTCCGCAACCTGCATCCCTGTCGGCCACCTCACGGCTTATGGGCTCCAAACGGCTGTGGGTGTCGCTGGTGTGGAGGAAGAGCAAGGTCTCCGTAGAGGGAGCTCCGAGCCCCATCTCTACCGCCTTCTCGCGCACCACACGACCCTCGATGCGCGATGTCACCTTCTTGCCCTGGGCGGTGCATCGCTCCACGTATTGCTTGAAGATGTTGCGCACGGTCATATCGGGACGGAAGATGCTCTCCTCAAACTGAGCAAGCGAGGGCATGCCGTCGTTTCCCTGAGCCAGGTAATCCACGGTAGCCACCGTATAGGTAGCCTCGGGACGGATGGGCTTGCCGTTCACCTCCACCCGCTTGAGCTCCTTCTTAGGGCCGATGAGCATCTTTACGCCGCTCATTCCTTCGCCGTTACGGCGAGCAATCTCCTCCATAGCTCGCTGCAGCACGTCACCCTTGAAGGTGAGCACACAGAGCGCATTCTCAAAGGGGAGAACCTCATAGACGTTGCCTATGGTGATGGGGCCTTTGGCCAGGGTGTTACGCACCCCACCCATGTTGATGATGCCCACATCGGCCTTGCGTCCCGTCACCTCGAATGCCGCCTCACGCAGCAGGTCGGCTACCAAATTGGGCAGTTCGCTCTCGGGTCGCACCCGATCCATATTGACCTCCGACTCACCCAACACATGAGTCATCATACTGTCAATCTGATGCTTGAAGGGAGCCAACATGGCCACGGCATGATCCGTTGCCTTCGCATCCCAATGCGCATCTACCAGAAGCTGCTCACCCTCGGCCCCCACAACGTGGTACCGGCCTTGGCAAGCCCCTATCAAAAGCGCGGTAATCAACACGACACCACAGCGATACATACTAAGAATAAATCTGTTCATTTCGTATAAATCATTAAAAATTGGCACAAATATATTTTAATTTTTGCAACAGAGCAAAAAAAAGCGGGAAAAAAGCAGGAAAGATTTGTGTAACTGCCAAATAATTCGTTACTTTGCGACCGCTTTCGCGCAATCGCTGTCAGGACAGTATAGAGAGAAGCCTGGTATGTTGCGTAGTAACGATAAACAATTTATTAATAAACAACATGGATTTAATTAAAATTGCTGAAGAAGCATTTGCTACTGGCAAGCAGCACCCCTCTTTCAAGGCTGGTGACACTATTACCGTAGCTTATCGTATCATCGAAGGTAACAAAGAGCGCGTACAGCTGTATCGCGGTGTAGTTATCAAGATTTCAGGTCATGGTGAAAAGAAGCGCTTCACCGTACGTAAGATGTCAGGTACGGTTGGTGTAGAGCGTATCTTCCCCATCGAATCACCGGCCATCGACTCTATCGAAGTGAACAAGGTAGGTAAGGTACGTCGCGCCAAGCTGTACTACCTGCGTAACCTCACCGGTAAAAAGGCCAGAATCAAAGAGAAAAGAAGCAACGCCTAAGCGCGGTTCTTCTCTGGAAATTCAAATAAAAGAGGGTGCGTCCGTCGTGGATGCACCCTCTTTTATTTTTTTCTGCCTCTTGCCGTCGGCGGCTGCAGGGGGTTACAGCTGCGCGATGGCGGCTGCCAACTGCTGCATGGCTTGCTCGATGACCGAACGGGGCGAAGCCACGTTGAGCCGCATGAAGCCGATGCCCTCCTTACCGAACATCTGGCCGTCGTTGAGCGCGAGCTTGGCCTTGTTGACGAAGAGGTCAACCAGCTGGGGTTGGGTCAATCCCAATCCTCGGCAGTCGAGCCATACCAGGAAGGAGGCTTGCGGACGGAGCGGTTTGACGACAGGTAAGTGGTTGGCGCAGAAGTCGATGACGTAGTCGATGTTACCCTCTACGTAGTGCAGCATCTGCTTTCTCCACTCCTCGCCCTCCTTGCTGAAAGCGGCCAAGGTAGCGATGGGGGCAAAGAGCGTAGGGTCATTGAGTTCGTTGGCCGAAAGCCAGGGATAGAAGCGGTTGCGCAACTCGGCGTTGGGGATGATGGCATACGAGCTGACGATGCCGGCGATGTTGAAGGTCTTCGAGGGGGCACCAAAGGTGATGCTGCATTGGGCGGCCTCATCGCTCACGGAGGCAAAGGGGATGTGCTTATGGCCATAGAGGGCCATGTCGCAATGGATTTCGTCGCTGATGACAAGGATGCCACGTGAAGCGCAGAAGTGCGCCAGGCGGCGGAGGGTCTCTGCATCCCAGGTCAATCCTGCCGGATTATGGGGATTGGAGAGGATGAGCATACGGCACTTCTCGTCGGCCACCTGAGCCAGGTTGTCGAAATCCATGGCATAGGTGCCGTCGGGTTGCTCGACGAGGGGATTGAACACCACTTCGCGTCCGTTGCCTTGAGGTGTCAAGCGGAAGGGGTGATAGACGGGCGGCTGGATGATGACCTTCTCGTCGGGCTTGACGAAGCAGTTCACGGCCAAGCCGATGCCCTTCACGATACCGGGGATGTAGGTCATCCAATCACATTCCACCTGCCAGCCGTGGTGGTCGGCAATCCATTGCTTCACGGTTGGCCAGTACTCCTCGGGCATGACGGTATAGCCAAAGATGGGGTGTTCGATGCGTTTGCGGAGCGCATCGACGATGAAGTCGGGGGTGGCAAAATCCATGTCGGCCACCCAGAGCGGCGTGA